>JBMOGW010000008.1:0-33425 GCA_049318165.1 Ilumatobacteraceae bacterium | reverse complement strand
ACCGAACTTAAGTTCTGCGGAACGTCGCTCCCACCGAACTTAAGTTCTGCGGAACCGGGCCGTTCGCACGGCAGGATGGTCGACCGTGAGCAGCATCGTGGTGTCCGAACTGGAGTACGCGCCCCCGGGGGCCGACTCGCTCTTCTTCGACGTCAGCTTCGGCGTCGCCCCTGGCGAGCACGCCGCGCTGGTGGGCGCGAACGGCGTCGGCAAGAGCACCATCCTGCGCATCCTCTCCGGTGAGTACCAGGCCGACGAAGGCGAGTTCGCGTTGGGCGGCACCGTGCTGACGATGACGCAGGACGTCGGCATGTCGCGCCCCACCGACACGCTGCGCGAGATGCTCGTGGAGGTGGCGCCGCCCGCGTTGCGCGACGCGGGCCGGGCGATGATCGCCGCCGAGAAGGCGATGCTCGACGGCAGCGACGACGGCATGCAGTTCGCCGAGGCGATCACCCACTGGGGCGACATGGGTGGCTACGAGCTGGAGTCGCAGTGGGCCGCAGCCGCCCGACGCAGCGTCAAGACCGAGGTCACCGACTTCTCCACCCGCCTGGTCAGCGAACTGTCGGGCGGAGAGCGCAAGCGTCTGGTGCTCGACCTGCTGCTGAACAGTGGTGCCGACGTGCTGCTGCTCGACGAGCCCGACAACTACCTCGACATCCCCACCCGTGTGTGGCTGGAGGAGCAGATCAAGGCGTGCAAGAGCACGATCCTGATGGTCAGCCACGACCGCACCCTGCTCGAGCGTGTGGCCACCAAGATCATCGTCATCGAAGGCTCGGGTTGCTGGGTGCACGGCGGCTCGTACGCCACGTTCCCGGATGCCCGTCAGAAGCGCCAGGAGCTGCTGGGTGACGCGCTGAAACGGTGGAACGACGAGGAACGCCGCCTGTTCCACCACATGAAGATCATGAAGCAGCGCGCCGCGCAGAACTTCAAGAACGCCACGAAGGCGAACGCGGCAGAGACGCGGTGGGAGAAGTTCGTCGCCATCGGGCCGCCCCCGCCGCCGGTGCCCGACCAGCAGATCTACGTGTCGTTGCGCGGTGCCGACTCGGCTCGACGCGTGGTGAAGCTCGAACAGGTGAGCATCGGCGACCTGTTCTTCCCGTTCAGCGACGAGGTGCACTTCGGCGAGCGGCTCGGCCTGATCGGTCCCAACGGCACCGGCAAGAGCCACCTGCTCGGCGCGCTCGCCGGCACGCTGGACACGCGTGACGGCGAGGCCGAGTTGACCGGCACCATCCAGTTCGGGCCCCGTACCAGCATCGGGATGTTCACGCAGGTGAACGACCGGCCTGACTGGCACGGCAAGCAGTGCGTCGACATCGTGCGCCAGCGTGTGTTCGACGACGAGAAGAGCATGAAGGCGCTCGCCCGGTACGGCCTGGTGAACAACGCCCGCCAGGAGTTCCAGACGTTGTCCGGCGGACAGAAGGCGCGGCTCGAGATCCTGTGCCTCGAGTTGGAAGGCCACAACGTGCTGCTGCTCGACGAGCCCACCGACAACCTCGACATCGAGTCGTCCGAGGCGTTGGAACTGGCGCTCGACGGCTTCCAGGGCACCGTGCTCGCGGTCAGCCACGACCGCACGTTCCTCGGCCGCTTCGATCGTTTCGTGATGATCAACGACGATGGCGAGGTGTATTCACTGCCGGACTACGAGACCGCGATGGTGGCCCTGGCCGACCCTGCCCACCTGCAGAACGTCCGCCTCGCCAAGCCGCTCACGTAGCGCCCAGTTTCGGTCGTGGCGTTCGGTCACCCGCCGGCGACGGCGTGCACGAGGTCGAGTTGCGGGCCGACCTCCGGGCCGGCGCCGGGCCGTGACTCGCGTACGCGTGCCAGCGCGTCGTCGACCGACATGCCCATCCGCACCAGCAGGCACGCGGCGATGGTGCCGGTGCGGCCGATGCCGGCAGCGCAGTGCAGCAACAGGTGCTCGCCGCGCTGCAGCCGCGCCGACAAGTCCTGCAGAAGGGGCTCGACGCGGGCGAGCGTGGGTGCATTCAGGTCGTGGATCGGGAACCACACCACCTGGCCGCCGACGTGCGCGTGCAGCCATTCGGCGTAGTGCGGCCAGTGGCCCGCCACCTCGCGTTCCTCCACCAGGCACACCACGGTCGTGGCACCGCAGCGCGCCATCGCGGCATGCACGTCGGGTGCGATCGCGTGTTTGCCGCACAGCGACATCCCGCCGGTCGGCACCGGCAGCGGCACCGTGTCGATGCCGCCGTCCTTGCCTCGCCCGAGCCACTCCACGCAGCGGACCGTAGTTCACGCTTTCCTCACACATCGTGGGCATGATGCCCTCGTGATCCCCGTTCGCTCCACCGTGCTGATCGTTCTACTGATCGCGCTCGCCGCCTGCGCCGCGGCGCCTCGCGTCACCGATGGCACGCCGACGACACCGTCCGACCCCGTGCCGACGTCCGGTCCTGCTCCGACGTGGCCCACCACCGAGCCGGCCGTCACCAGCGCGCCGGCGACGACGAAACCGAGCTCGACGAGTTCGACCAGTGCGTCGACGACGACCCCGAGCACGACGAGCCCACCCGCCACGACGCCATCCGCCACGACGCCACCCGCGACGGCGCCGCTCACCGCGCCGCCGGCCCCGACGAACCCCGCCACCACGGTGCCGCGACCGGCCACGACGGTGCCGGCCGCGTTGCCCGTCGGCCGTTCCGACGGCACGCTGGTGACGCCCGACGGCCGCACGCGGACGTATCACCTGTACGTGCCGCGTGGGCTCGACCCCGCCGGTGCGCCGCTGCTGGTGGCGTTGCACGGCGGCACCGGATCGGGCGGTCAGTTCGAGACGACGACCGGATTCGACGCGCTGGCCGATCGCCATCGCTTCGTCGTGGTGTACCCCGACGGCGTGGGCACCGGCACCGCGGAGGACACGCTGCGCACCTGGAACGCCGGCATCTGCTGCGGGCCTGCGGTGCGCAAGGGGGTCGACGACGTCGGTTTCGTCCGCCGCCTCATCGACACCCTCTCGGCGAAGGCCACGATCGATCCGCGACGGGTCTTCGCGGCCGGCCATTCGAACGGCGCCTTCATGGCGTACCGGCTGGCCTGCGAGCTCTCCGATCGCATCGTCGCCGTCGGGCTGCAGGCGGGTGGGCTGGGCGTCCCGAGGTGCACACCGTCGCGGCCGGTCTCGTTGCTGCACATCCACGGGACTGCCGACACCAACGTGCCCATCGCCGGCGGTACGGGCAGCGGCATCTCGGGCGTGACATTCCCGCCCCTCGACCAGTCGCTCGGCATCGTGACGGCGGCGATGGGCTGCAACAGCATGACCGGCCCGACGGTGTCCGGCCGCGTCACGACGACCCAGTGGACGCGCGGCGGCGGGGCCGTCGCAGTGGAGCGCAGACTCGTGGACGGAGAGCCGCACCGGTGGATCCGAGTGGCGGACTTCGACTCGTCGACGGCGATCGTCGACTTCCTGCTGGCGCACCCCCGGGCCTGACCAGCGGCGTGTCCGCGCAATAGGGTTCGCCGAATGGCCCTCATCTCGTTCAGCCGGCAACTGCGCGCCCTCGCCGATGCCGCTCCCGACCGTCCCGCCATCACCTGCGGGCAGGACGCGCTGACCCGCCGCGAGTTGGTCGAGGCCGGTGACGACCTTGCCGTGCACCTGCACGAGCACGGCGTGCGCGAGGGCGACATGGTGACGGTGGCAGTGCCGAACAGCATCGACTGGTTCATCGCCTACCTGGCCATCTGGCGGCTCGGCGCCATCCCGCAGCCGATCTCGTCGCGGCTGCCGCAACGTGAGGTGGACGCGATCCTCGAACTCGCGAACCCGAGCGCCGTGGTCGGCGCAGCCGAGGGCAGCATCCCTGGCCGCGTGTGCATCCCGCTCGGGTTCCGTGCACCGAAGGGCGACGCGAGCCATCTGCCCGACGCGGTGTCGCCCGCGTGGAAGGCGCCGACGTCCGGCGGCAGCACCGGCCGACCGAAGCTGATCGTGTCCGGCGACCCGGCGCTGTTCGACACCGAGGCACCACCCACGTTGCTGCTCGGTACCGACGGCTGCCTGGTGATGCCCGGACCGCTGTACCACAACGGTCCCGCGGTGTGGAGCTGCCAGGCGCTGCTGAACGGCAACCACGTGGTGTTGCTGCCGCGCTTCGACGCGGAGGCGACGCTCGCCGCGATCGAGCAGTACCGCGGCACGGTGCTGTACATGGTGCCGACGATGATGAAGCGCATCTGGCGCCTGCACGACGACGTGCGCCACCGCTTCGACCTCAGCAGCCTCCGCGTCGTGTGGCACCTCGCCGAGCCGTGCCCCGAGTGGCTGAAGCAGTGCTGGATCGACTGGCTCGGCCCCGAGCGCATCTACGAGCTGTACGCCGGCACCGAGGCGCAGACCGCGACGATCATCAGTGGCGCCGACTGGCTGGCACACCGCGGCTCGGTGGGCCGCCCTCAGGACGGCACGGTGATGATCACCGACGAGGACGGCAACGTGCTGCCCCCGGGCGAACAGGGCGAGGTGTGGATGCGCAGCCTGCGCGACACGCCGACGTACCGCTACGTCGGCGCAGCGGCGCGCACTCGTGAGGGCGGTTGGGAGTCGCTCGGCGACATGGGGCACCTCGACGACGACGGCTACCTGTACCTCGGCGACCGTGCGGCCGACATGATCCTCAGCGGTGGCGCCAACATCTATCCGGCGGAGATCGAAGCGGCGCTGCAGGAACACGCGGGCATCCACTCCTGCGCGGTCATCGGCTTGCCCGACGAGGACAAGGGCAACGTGGTGCACGCCATCATCGAGGCCGACTCGCAACAGATCGACCTCGACGAGCTGAAGACGTTCCTGGGCGAGCGACTCGTGACCTACAAGCTGCCGCGCACGTTCGAGTTCGTCGACGCACCGCTGCGCGACGACGCCGGGAAGGTGCGCCGTTCGGCGCTTCGTCAGCAGCGGATCGACGCGATGGCTCGCCCGTCCGAGGGCTGATTCGCAGCGAACTAGTGTTGCCCCGTGCCACA
Source organism: Ilumatobacteraceae bacterium (assembly GCA_049318165.1). GTDB lineage: Bacteria > Actinomycetota > Acidimicrobiia > Acidimicrobiales > Ilumatobacteraceae > UBA668. The sequence continues at coordinate 28,403 of JBMOGW010000008.1, read as the reverse complement.
AGCGCCTTGGGGGTTGCTGGACGTGCTCGGCCTCGGACGGCTGCGTCGCGCCCGAAGCGGGGCGCCCCGCGAATGGCGCACCACCACTGGCACGGTGCTGAGCAGCAGTGTGCAGGTGGGCGTCGGTGATGCTGGCGCGGCGCGGGCAGAGCAGCCCCTGGTGTTCTACTCGTACCAGGTGGAAGGACAGGTGTTCCAGGGCCGTCGAATCCGCTTCAACGACCAACCGATTCAGGCGTCCGCAGTGGTGGACCGCTGCACCGCCGGATCGGCCGTCATCGTCTTCTACGACCCGACCGACCCGTCCAACTCGACGTTGCAACTCTGATCTGCGACCCGGCTCGCTGCGCCGCGACCAGGGCCGAAGGTCCCCCGCGCTTCTCACCCAGTTCTCACCGCCCGTGTCGGGGCGCGGGCGTACTGTCGCATGCATGGAACTCGAGAAGATCTTCGGCCTGCCGGCGCACCCGCTGCTGGTCCACATGCCGGTCGTGATCATTCCCCTCGCGGGCATCATCGCCATCGTCTTCGCCTTCACGACGCAGTGGCTCGACCGCTACGGCTGGGCGCTGGTGGTCATGACGGGCGTCGGTGCGCTCGGCGGCATCCTCGCCGCCGGCAGCGGCGAGGCGCTGGAGGACATGCAGCGTCGGGCCGGTGAGACCATCACGGCTGCCGCCGAGGACCACTTCGAACTGGGCGAGACGGCGCGCAACATGGGCATCCTGTTCTTCCTCGTCGTGCTCGCAGTCGTGGCGATCCGTTGGTACGCCCGCAAGCAGGGGGCGAACGAGGGCATCTGGAAGGCGGTCAGCTCGAAGGGTGCCGCCATCGTGATGGCCGTCGTGCTCGTGCTCAGCGCCGGCGCCGCCACGTACTCGATCAGCAAGGCCGGCCACCAGGGCGCCAAGCTCGTCTGGACCGAAGAAGAGGGATGAGGCCTCGCGGCCGGTTCTCTAGGCTGCGGCGGTGACCGCACCGACCACCACGCATCCGTTCCAGGGCCGCCCGCTGCCGGGTTGGTACGACGACGCCAAGTTCGGCATCTTCATCCACTGGGGCCCGTACGCCGTGCCCTGCTACGCACCGGTCGACCACGACATGGGCGACCTGATGGCGGCCGGCAACTGGACCGAGATCTTCAAGTGCAGCCCGTACACCGAGTGGTACCTGAACTCGTGGTCGCTCGAGGGCAGCCCGGTGGCACAGCACCACGCCGCCACCTATGGCGACCGCACGTACGCCGACTTCGTCGAGGAGTTCCGCGCCCGCTCGGCCGGCGCCGACATGGGGCAGTGGGCCGACCTGTTCCAGCAGGCCGGCGCTCGCTACGTGGTGCCGGTCACCAAGCACCACGACGGGTTCCTGATGTGGCGCAGCGACGTGCCCAACCCGCACCGCGACCATTGGATGGCCGAACGCGACCACGTCGGCGAACTGGCCGCTGCGGTGCGCGAGCGCGGCATGCGCTTCGGGCTGTACTACTCCGGCGGTCTGGACTGGACGTTCAACCCGCCGCCCGTCGCCGACCTGATGGGCCTGATCACCAACGTGCCCAACTCGCCCGAGTACGGCGAATACCTGATGGCGCACGTGCGCGAACTGATCGGTCGCTTCTCGCCCAGCGTGCTGTGGAACGACATCGGCTGGCCGGCCCACCTCGACCCCAACGACCTGTTCGCCGAGTACTACGCCGCCGTGCCCGACGGCGTGGTGAACGACCGGTTCAACATGATCGCCGTGGCGCAGGGTCTGCTGCACGCCGACTTCAACACTCCCGAGTACAACGCCACCGCAGGGGCGATGAAGTGGGAGGTGTGCCGGGGCATCGGCCGAAGCTTCGGGTACAACCGGATGGAGGACGAATCGACCATGCCCTCGGTCGACGACAACATCTGGATGCTCTGCGACATCGTCGCCCGCGGCGGCAACCTGTTGCTCAACGTCGGTCCGGGCGCCGACGGTCAGATCCCCATGGCACAGGTGTTGCGTGTCACCACGCTGGGTTGGTGGCTGCGCATCAACGGCGACGCGATCCACGGCACCACCCCGAAGGGCACTTCGGTGACGGCCGACGGCCGGCCCGTCGGGTTCACCGCGAAGGACGGCGTCACCTACGCCATCGTGAAGGGTGCACCGGCGGACGAGGTGGGGTTCGCGCTCGACCGGCCGGGCGACGGCGCCGAAGTGCGGATGCTGGGCAACTCGCGCGTGCTGCCGCACACCTGGGCCGACGGCACGCTGCGGATCACGTTGCCCGACCACCTGCCGGCCGCACCGGCCACGGTGTTCGAGATCCGCGGCTGACCCGCCGCGGCTCGGCGGCGGATCAACCCGCGACGAACGCTGCGAGGCGAGCGGCGAGCTCGTCCTGGTAGGCGGCGGCCCGCTCGAGCTTGAGGTGCTCGTAGCCGCGCACGCGGTCGGGCAGCGACGCGATCGCGATCGCCTCGTCGATGTTGTCGGAGCCCACGTGCCGGACGATGTCGTCGACCGCGGCGAGGTACTCGCGCACCAGCTCGCGCTCCAGACGACGCACCTTCGCACGGCCGAACGGGTCGAACGCGGTGCCGCGCAGTCGGCGCATCCCACGCAGCACGCGCAGCATCGGTCGGATCCACCCGCCGAGCTCGATCTTCTCGCGCATGCCCATCGCCCGCAGGAAGGGCGGGTGCAGCATGAATCGGGCGCCCTTGGGTGCGCCGTCCAGCAGCAACCGCGCCACCTCGTACTCGTCCTTGTACGCCATCAGCTTGTGCAGGTGGCGGGCGACGGCCTCCGTCAGGTCGGGGAAGCCGCGTTCGTCGACCGCCGCCACGACGGTGCGGAACCGCTCGGCGTAGGCCCGGTTCTGGTAGCCCTCGAGGTCGGCGGCCAGCCGCTCGACGAGCGGCGCGTCGGGCGTGTGCGCCACGGGATCGGCGGTGTGTTCCACCGCGCCCGGCTCGCACGCCCATGCTCGTCCCCAGCGGAACGATGCGACGTTCTTGCGCACCGCCACGCCGTTCAATTCGATCGCCTGCTCGATGAGTGCAGGGTCGATCGGCAGGTGCCCGGCCTGCACGGCCACCCCGACCATGAAGATGTTCACCGTGCTGTCGTCGCCGAGCAGCTGCGTCGTGAGACGGTGTGCGTCGACCTCCAGCCGCGACGCACTGACGGCACCGAGCCGCTCGTCCACCTCGCCGGACGGGAACGCCCGCTCGGGGTGCGTCACCATCCCGCCCGTGGGCACTGCCGCAGCGTTGGCGATCACCGTCGTGCGCATCGGGTCCATCACCCGCGTGGTCGCGTCGGCGCCGCCGACGAGCCGGTCGAACGCGAGCAGCACGTCGAGCGACGACAGCGTCGCCTTGTTCGACGCGGCCGGCGCATCGACGGACAGCCGCAGGTCGCTGACCACCGGCCCGGCCTTCTGCGACAGTCCGGTCTGGTCCATGCCGCGCACGTGCAGGCCCTGCAACATCGCGGCCGTGCCGATCACCTGCGACGCGGTCACCACGCCGGTGCCACCGATGCCCGACATGCGGACTACCCACTCGCCGGGCGTGCACGCCGCCGGCCGCGCCGGTGCGGCGGGTGCCGGGATCACCGACGGGGCCTCGGGCAGCGCTCGGGGCGCGGGCTCACGTCGCGGCACCTTCATGAAGCTGGGGCAGTCGCCCTGCAGGCACGACAGGTCCTCGTTGCACGTCGGCAGGTCGATGCGCGTCTTGCGCCCGAACGGCGTGTCGACGGGCTGCACCGACAGGCAGTTGCTCTTGTCGCCGCAGTCGCCGCAGCCCTCGCACACGCGCTCGTTGATCACCACGTGGAACGAGCGGTGCTCCACCTTGCCGCGCTTGCGGTCGCGCCGCAGCTCGGCCGCGCACCGCTGGTCGTGGATGAGCGCCGTGCAGCCGTCCACCAGGCTGAGCACCTCCTGCGCCTCCACCACCCGGCTGCGGCCCCACACGCGCACGCCGTCGGGGAGGTCGTCGAGCCGGTACTTGCCGAGGTCGTCGGTGGTGATGATCACCTTGCGCACGCCCTCGGCGGTCAAGACCTTCGCCAGCGTCAGCACGTCGAGCTGACCGAACGGGTCCTGCCCGCCCGTCATGGCCACCGCACCGTTGTAGAGAATCTTGTAGGTGATGTTGGTGCCGCTCGCGATGGCGGCCCGAATGGTGGTCATGCCCGAGTGGAAGAGCGTGCCGTCGCCGAGGTTCTGGATGAGGTGCTCGTCGTCGACGAACGGCGCCATGCCGAACCACTGCGCGCCCTCGTTGCCCATCGACGTCAGCCCGACGATGTCGCCGACGCGCTCGGGATCCATCATCAGCACCATGCTGTGGCAGCCGATGCCGCCGGCGATCAGCGCGCCCTCGGGCACCTGGGTGGAGGTGTTGTGCGGGCAGCCGGAACAGAAGTACGGCGTGCGCGTCACCGACAGCGGGATCAGCGTTCGGGGTGCGGCCGGCGCCGGCGCAAGCCGGTCGGCCAAGCGAACCGTCAGACGGCCACGCAGTCGGGTCGCGATGGCATCGGCGTCGATCGTGCCCGTCGCCGGGAACAGCGGCTGGTCGTGCTCGTCGCGCTTGCCCACCACCAGCGGGGCACCCGTGACGCCGTACAGCGCGTCCTTCACCTGCCACTCGAGGTTCGGTGCCTTCTCCTCGATCACCACCACGCCGTGCAGCCCGTCGGCGAACATGCGCACCAGCGCCGGGTCGAGCGGCGCAGGCACCGACACCTTCAGCAGCCGCACACCCGCCGAGCGCAGGTCGTCCTCCGTTCGCAGGCCCAGTAGACGAAGCGCCTCCAACGTCTGCATGTAGGCGTGCCCGGTGGCGACGATGCCGATCCAGTCGTCCGTCGAGCGCACCGCGACGCGGTTGAGGCGGTTGTCGGTGGCGTAGCGCACGGCCAGCGGCAGGCGCACCTCGTGGAACTCGCGCTCCACCTCCAACGTGTCGGGCGTCAGCAGGCGGCCCGACGGCACCGGCACCCACGTGCGTCCGCCGATCTCGACGGTCGGCACGATCGGCGTCACGCGATCCGGGTCCACCTCCACGGTGCCCGTGCCGTCGGCCACCGAGTCGACCACCTTCACGCCCACCCACAGTCCGCTGGCGCGGGACATCGCGATCGCGTGGCGCCCGAGGTCGACGGCCTCCTGCACGTCGCCCGGATACACGATCGGCATGTTCAGGTCGACGAGCGTCGCCCCGCTCGAGAACGGCAGCGTGCTGCTCTTCGCGCTCGGGTCGTCGCCGACCAGTGCGATGGCCCCACCCTTCGACGAGGTGCCGGCGAAGGTGGCATGGCGCAGTGCGTCGCTGGCGCGATCGAGCCCGGGCGCCTTGCCGTACCAGATGCCGATCACACCGTCGTACCGGCAGGTGGGCAGCGTGACGGCGAGCTGCGAACCCATCACCGAGGTCGCCGCGATCTCCTCGTTCATGCCCGGCGTGAAGACGAGGTCGAGCCCCTCGGCGGTCGCGAGCGAGGCCGCGGCGGTGACGTCGCGGTCGTAGTTGCCCAGCGGGCTGCCGGGGTAGCCGCTGACGAACGCCGCGGTGTGCAGACCCGCGCGGCGATCGGCGCGCAACTGCTCGTACGGCAGGCGAGCCAGGGCCTGCGATCCGCTGAGGAACACCCGCCCGACATCGAGGCGATAGCGGTCGGACAACTCGTACACAGCCATTGGTGCCATGTTGCCACCTTCCGCCTTCCCTTGGGGCCGTCCGCGCGAGCGGGCCAGAATGGCCGCGTGGCGAAGGGAGGTACCCCGGCGATCGTGATGCTGCAGACGGCCGGCGTGCCGTTCACCGTGCACGAGTTCCACCACGAGCCGGGCGAGCGCAACTACGGCCTCGTCGCCGCAGAGGCGCTCGGCGTCGAGCCCGATCGCGTGTTCAAGACGCTCGTCGCGAACCTCACCACCGAGCGCGGGGTCGAGCAGGTGGTCGGCATCGTGCCCGTCAGCGGCCAGCTGTCGCTGCGCGAGCTGGCCGTGGCGCTCGGGGGCAAGCGCGCCGAGATGTGCCCCACCGATGTGGCCGAGCGCATCACCGGCTACGTCGTCGGCGGCATCAGCCCGTTCGGGCAGAAGAAGCGGCTGCGGTCGTCGATCGACGAGACGTGCATTCTCTTCGACACCGTGTTCGTGAGCGGCGGCAAGCGAGGGCTCGACCTCGAGCTGCGACCTGACGACTTGGTGGCCGTGCTCGACGCGGTGGTGGCGCCGATCGGCACCTGAGTTGCCGGGCGCTGCGGGATGGCCGCCGCAGGACCGTGCGTCAGCGGGGCGGGTTCCGTGTCCGCAGGTTCGCTTCGATGCGAGCCACGCGGGTGCGCGCCGGCGGGTGGCTCATCGCCATCCGGGCCTGCCACGTCGTCGGGCGATCGCTGCCGAACTGGGCGATCGACCGGCGCAGCGCCAACGCCAGCGGCCGGCCGAAGCCCATCTCCACGGCCCGCCGGTCGGCCTGGAACTCGGCGTTGCGGCCCACTGCGTTGGACAGCATGTTGCTGAAGATCAGCCCGCTGAGGAACACCCACGAGACGGCGGTGAGCAGCCCGGCCAGGAGGCGACCGAGCGCCGTCATCGACGATGAGTGCTGCACGAACGAATCGGTGGCGGCCGACGCCACGTTCTGCAGGAAGAAGCCGATGCGCGCGAGCAGCAGCACCGGCACGGACAACCACTGCGCCACCGTGAGCGCCACGACGTGCAGGCCGAGGTGGTGGCTCAGTTCGTGCGCCAACACGCCCGACAGCTCGTCGCGTGGGAGCGCCTCGAGTGCATACGTCGTGACGACCACCAGATGGCCGCCGCACGCGAATGCGTTCAACTCGTCGCTCGGCAGCACCGCCAGCACGTAGCGGTTCCGTGGCAGGTCGTTCTGCTGCAGCACCGGTCGCCACGCCGGCTCGAGCACGGCCTGCTCGTCGGCGGAAGGCCGCCGAGCGCCCAGCAACGGCGCCAGGACGAACCGCTGGAACGGCCGCAGGAACAGCAACACCGACGCCAGGAGGTAGCCGCCGGCGAAGAGGAAGAACGACACGTCCCACGCCAGGCGCACGACCAGCCAGAACACGAAGATCGCCAGCAGCCAGACCGGCACGACGGCGGCCAGGGGCGCGAGCGACGTGAACGCCGACGATTCCACCTGCCGGCGGGAACCACGTTGGCCGCGCATCGTGTCCACGACGTCCCAGGCTACGAGTCCTGGCCGCCATCCCTGAGTGGTCGCGTTGACGATTTCGCGCGATTCTGGCTATCCCCGGAGCCCTCTCGTGCCGATGACTACCCTGCACCCACGGGAGCATCAGGCGCTGCACGCGCGCGTGTGAGAAGGAGGTGAGCCGGTGTCATCACAGGAAACGAAGGAGCCCGAAGGGGAATTCAGCGTCGAAGAGCTGCTGGAACAGGCTCGCCTCGTCGAAGACAGCGAGCCCGGCCGCGCCCGTTCACTGGTGCAACGCGCACGTGTGCTCGCCCGGTCGCTGGGCGACAAGCGCGGTGAGGCCGAGGCCGTGTACCACCTGGCCGAGCTGGCCTACGCGGCCGGCAACGTGCCCGAAGCGCTGCTCGTCGCACGCGAGGCCCGCAACCTGGCGCACGACGCCGGCGCGGCGATGACCGAGGTCTCGTCGCTCAACCTGATCGCCGCCGTGCACTACGGCGCCGCCAACCTGTCCGACGCGCTGCAGTCCATCGAGCAGGCCATCGCGCTGTACCGCACCACCGGCAAGACCTTCTCCGAGGGCCAGCTGCTGAACATGCGCGGCCTGGTGGAGCACGCCCTGGGCGAGCTGGACAAGGCGCTCGGCACCTACGAGAACGCGCTGATGGCCAACCAGGGCGAGAACCGCCTGGACGCCACCGCCGTCACCGTCGCCAACATGGCCAAGGTGCGCGCCGACCGCGGCGAGCACCTGCTGGCGGTCAGCCTCGGCGAGCAGGCCCTGGCGCTGGCGAAGGAACACGACCCCGAGTTCGTGCCGGAGATCCTCGCCCGCCTGGCCATGTCGTACGTCGCGTTGCAGTCGCTCGATCGTGCGGCGTTGTGCCTCGACGATGCCGAGGGTGTGCTGCTCGACCGCACCGGTCGTCGGGTCGGCGTGTCGCCGGCGAGTGTCGTCGCGGTGCGCACCGCTCGCGGCGAGCTGTACGTGGCGCAGGGTGTGCGCGAGCACGCGTTGCGCGAATGGGCCGATGCGCTCGATCTCGCCTCCAAGGCCGAGATGAGCGAGGAGGCGCTGAAGCTGCACAAGAAGCTCGCCGACCTGAACCGCGAGCTCGGCCGGTTCGAGGCCGCCCTGCAGCACCACGAGACCCGGTACACGTTGCTCGAGGAGTGGATGACGCACGGCGCGAAGGTGCGTGTCGAGAACATGCTCATCGAGCACGAGTCGCGCGTGCTGCGACTCGAGAGCGAGATCACCCGGCTGCGCACCACCGAACTCGAGCAACTGGTCACCCTGCGCTCGGACGAGATGCAGCAGTACCAGGTGGAGGCGTTCACCCGCATCGCAGTGATGGCCGAGCACTTCAACACCGACACCGATCTGCACCCCGGCCGTGTGGGCGTGCTGGCCGCGGAACTGGCGATCGAGCTGGGACTCGACGAGGCGTACGCCCAGCAGTTGTCGATGGCTGCACAGCTGCACGACATCGGCAAGGTCGGCATCAGCGACACCATCCTCCTCAAGCCCGGCCCGCTGACGGCGCAGGAGTTCGAGCAGATGCAGCTGCACACGGTGTTCGGTCACGACATCCTGCGTGACGCCCAGACGCCGATGCTGCAGCTCGCCGCCGAAGTGGCCCACACGCACCACGAGCGCTGGGACGGCTCGGGCTACCCGCGTGGCATCAGCCGCGCCACCATCCCGCTGTCGGCCCGCATCGTCACCGTCGCCGACGTGTACGACGCGCTGGTCAGCGAGCGGGTGTACAAGAGCTCGTGGCCCGAGCTCGACGCCGTGAACTACGTGCTCGCCGGTCGCAACTTCCAGTTCGACCCGCAGGTCGTCGACGCGTTCGTCAGAGTGTTGCTGCGTCGCCACCCGGAGCTGGCACCGCAGCTCGACCCGTCACTGCTCGGGTGACCCACTCGCCCACGAGACGGGCGAGGTCGTCGATCGGCATCTGCAGGCGCCCCATGCGGTGCGCGTTGCTGAACGACGACACCGCGCCCATCACGCCCATCGCGTAGAACGCCGGGTCGGCGTCGGGTACCAGCCCGGCCGCCTGCGCCTCGGCGACGAGGCGGCGGACGTCGGAGGCGTACACGTCGCTGCCCTCCTTCAGCACGTCGGCGACTGCGTCGTCGGTGCGCTCGACGTCGAGCAGCGCGAAGTACGGCTGGTGCTCGGCCATGAACCGCACGCTCGCCTCGGCGCCCTGACGGATGCGCGTCACCGGGTCGGCATCGGGATCCATTGCGGCCGCCTGCGCTCGGCGCAGGTTCTGACGCATCGCCCGTACGAGCTCGGCGAACAGGCTCTCCTTGGTGGGGAAGTACCAGTAGAACAGGCCCTTCGCCACGCCGGCGGCTGCGCAGATGTCGGAGATGCGCGTCGCCGCGTAGCCCCGCTCGGTGAACAACTGCTCGGCGGCCGCCAACAGTTGCTGCTTGCGTTCGTTGCCCTGTTCGGTGTGCCGCCGCGGATCGACCACGATGCCAGTCGATCAGACCTTGACCGCCGGGTCAATCCGGCCGAACGGCCGCTGTCTACACTCGCCGCCATGGCGGCCACCCGCAGCGAACGCATCGCCACCCGCACCCGCAACGAGAAGTGGAAGAACGTCCCGTTGCGGATCGAGATGCTCGAGTGCATCAACTGCGACGCCTGCCTTCGCCACTGCCCGCCGCAGTTCGGCGCGATCTTCAACCACGGCCCCGACGTGGTGATCATTCCGGAGTTGTGCAGCGGGTGCGACAAGTGCCTGCCCGCCTGTCCGGTGAACTGCATTCACCCGTTCCCGGACTGGCAGGACAAGGGTGCGCCGCAGGAGTGGTGGGACGAGGCCGGAGGGCCCGCCGACCCGTACGCCTGACATACTGCACGCCATGACGAACCTGATCCCCGGGGCGGAGCCCTGGTCGCACGACGGCGACGGGCCGCACGGCGCGCTGGTCATCCACGGCTTCACCGGCAACCCCGGCAGCATGCGCGGTCTGGCCGAGGCGTTCGCCGCCGCCGGCTTCCACGTCGAGATGCCGCTGCTGCCCGGTCATGGCACCGTGGTGGACGACATGATCCCCACCCGCTGGGCCGATTGGCTGGCCGGTGCGGAGGAGGCCTATCAGCGCCTGGCGGCGCGTTCGGAAAAGGTTGTGGTCGCCGGTCTCAGCATGGGCGGGGCGCTCACCCTGCGCCTCGGGGCGAACCACCCGGAGATCGCCGGTCTGGTGTGTGTCAACCCGGCCACCCAGCCGCAGGCACCGGAGATCGTCCAGATGTTGCAGGGCATGGTCGACTCGGGCACCGAGGTGATGCCGGCCATCGGCAGCGACATCGCCGACCCGGACGTGAAGGAGGACGCGTACGACGCGACGCCCCTCCGCCCGCTGTTGTCGCTCGTGCAGGACGGCCTCGGCCCGCTCGGCGACGAGTACCCGCGGATGTCCGTCCCGCTGCTGCTGCTGAACTCGCCGCAGGACCACGTGGTCGAGCCCGCGCAGGGCGACTACCTGGCGGCGCACTACGGCGGTCCGCTCGAGCGGATCCTGCTCGAGCGCAGCTACCACGTCGCCACGCAGGACTACGACAAGCAGTTGATCTTCGACAGCAGCGTGGCCTTCGCGCAGCGCGTCACCGCGTGACCGTGGCGTTGCTCGCCAGCATTCCCAGCCCTTCGGACGGCACGCTCGACATCGGGCCGCTGTCCATCCACGCCTACGGGCTGATGATCGCGCTCGGCATCGTCGCGGCGGTGTGGCTGGCCGGTCGTCGGCTCGAGCAGTCGGGCGCCGGCACCCGCGACGACATGTCGAACATCGCCATCTGGGCGGTGGTGGCCGGTGTCATCGGCGCACGGCTGTACTACATCATCACCGACAAGAGTGATCCGTGGCGCGAGCCGGCGAAGTGGATCCGCATCTGGGAGGGCGGCCTGGGCATCCCCGGTGGTCTGATCCTCGGTGTGCTCGTCGGTGCGTGGGCGGCCAAGCGCCGTGGCGTGTCCGTCCCGTTGCTGCTCACCGCAGCGGCGCCGGCGATCCCGCTCGCGCAGGCCATCGGTCGTCTCGGCAACTGGTGGAACCAGGAGCTGTTCGGCCGGCCGACCACGCTGCCGTGGGGACTGGAGATCGACGACGCGCACCTGCCGGCGGGCTACCCCTCGGGCACCCTGTTCCACCCGACGTTCCTGTACGAATGCCTGTGGAACCTCGGCCTGTGCCTCGTGCTGCTGATCATCGACAAGCGGATGAAGCTGCGCCCGGGCCGCCTGATGGCGGTCTACGTGCTCGGCTACTCCGTCGGCCGGTTCTGGATCGAAGGCCTGCGCATCGACCCCGCGAACAGCGGTGGCGGGTGGCGCCTGAACCAGTGGATGGCGGTGTTCTTCTTCGTCGCGTCGGCGGTGTACCTGATCGTCGATCACCTCCGCCATCGCAACGACCCGCCGGTCGAGCCGGTGGCCGCGGTGGCCGCGGACGAGGACGAGGCCATCGCCGACGTGGAGGCCGCAGAGGCCGACGCCGCCGGTGAGGCGACCGACGCAGCCGAGGCGGAGGCAGCGGATGCCGCCGCCACCGGCGACGTGGACGAGGCGGCCGATGAGCGCGCGGGCGATGACGCTCCGGCCCCGGAGGCCGACGACACCGTGGACTACGTTCCCGAGGATGACCACTGACGTCGTCCTGTACGAGGTGCGTGAGCCCGGCATCGCCGTCCTCACGCTGAACCGGCCCGAGCGGCTGAACGCCTGGAACGGCGAGCTCGCCGCTCGCTACTTCACGTTGCTCGACCACGCCGCGGCCGACCCGGCCGTCAAGGTCATCGTCGTCACCGGCGCGGGTCGCGGCTTCTGCGCCGGCGCCGACATGGACACGCTGCAGGGCATCGGCGCGTCGAGCGGCGGTCAGGGCGCCGAGTCCGCCGCCGGCGGTGCACCGCAGTACCGCACCACCCAGGTGCCCAAGCCCGTCATCGCCGCCGTCAACGGAGCATGCGCGGGCATCGGCATGGTGCAGGCGCTGATGTGCGACATCCGCTTCGCAGCCAAGGGTGCCAAGTTCACCACGGCGTTCTCGCGCCGCGGCCTGATCGCCGAGTACGGCATGTCGTGGGTGCTGCCCCGCCTCGTCGGGACGGCGCGTGCGCTCGACCTGCTCTACTCCGGCCGCGTGATCCTCGCCGAGGAGGCCGCGACGATGGGCCTCGTCAACGAAGTCGTCGAGCCCGAGCACCTGCTGGACCGCACGCTCGAGTACGCCGCGGAACTGGCCACGTACGCATCGCCGACGTCGATGGCCGTGATGAAGCGCCAGGTGTACGGCGACTGGGACCGCGGCCTGGTGGCCGCCACCGACGATGCAATCGAGTTGATGAAGGCCTCGTTGCGCCGCCCCGACTTCAAGGAAGGCGTGGCCAGCTTCCTGCAGAAGCGCAACCCCGACTTCCACCCCGTCAACCCCGACGCCTGAGTGGTCCCGCCGAACGGCCTCTCCGCTGTCAGGCTTTCTTGCGCCCAGCGCAAGAAAGCCTGCTCGCGGTGGCGTCAGAGGGCGCGGAGTTGTTCGGCGAGGACTTCGGGGATGACCGGGTTGAAGTACTCGTTGCAGGCCACCTCGGCGGCGGCGATGAAGCGCGGCACGCCGGCGTTGCGCCACGGCGAGACGATCTCCAGGTTGAACCACGCCTGTGGCCAGTCGTTGCCGTCCATCGGGCGCTGGTTCAGCCACATCATGTAGGGCAGCGGGCGGTCGTACAGCCGGTCGAGCCGATCGAGCACGTCGACGAGGATCGCCGCCAGCCCGTTGCGTCCGGCATCGTCGAGCGACACCACGTCGGGCACCTGCACACGCGGGGCCACCGACAGCGCGATCGGGTAGGTGCTGGCGTACGGCACGGTCGCCGCCCAGTCGCCGTGGTCGACCACGACGCGTTCGGCCGAGGTGAGGTCGGGCGACCACTTCGCCTCCAGCAGCCGCAGCGGCCGGTCGGGGATGTGGTCGTAGGCGTAGATCTGTCCGTGCGGATGCGCGATGGTGGCGCCGACCTCCGGGCCGCGGTTCTCGAAGCACAGGACGAAGTCGACGTCGTCACGTCCGCCCAGCGCGGCGGTGCGCTCGGCCCACAGGTCGATCACCTTGCGCGCGCCGGGCACGCCCAACGACGCGAACGTCGCGTCGTGCTGCGACGTGTACAGCACCACCTCGCACCGTTCGCCGGGCATCGCCGGCCAACGGTTCTGGAACCAGCGCACGTCGTACGGCTCGGGCGCCTCGAGGCCGCCGGGGCAGAAGGGGCAACCCGTCGACGGCAGGTTCGGGCGCGCCTGCCGGGTGCCGACCACGTGCACGCGCGTCCCGAGGAACGGGTCGACGCGGTCGTCCGGAGGCGGCGGCCCGGCGGGCGATGGACCAGGTGACGACGACATCGGTCAGTCCGGCAGCCGTGCGCCCGTGGCGGTGTCGAACAGGTGGAGCGAGCCCGGGTCGGGGCGCAGTGTGACGGTGTCGCCGTGCTGCGCGCGGCTGAGACCCTCGGCGCGGGACACGACCGTCATGCCGTCGTGCCCTTCCGGCGTGCAGTACAGGTAGCTGTCCGAGCCGAGTTCCTCGACCGTCACGATCGTGGCGCGCATGCCTTCGTCGTCGGGGCTCAGGTGCAGGCCCTCGGGCCGCACGCCGACGGTGAGCGAGTTCGACGTCAGCGCCGAGCGCTGCTCGGGCGTGAGCGGAATGCGCATCTTCGAGAACTCGGCGCCGTCGGCATCGACCGCGCACGTCACCATGTTCATCGCGGGCGACCCCATGAAGCCGGCGACGAACATGTTCAGCGGCCGGGTGAACAGTTCGCGTGGTGTGGCGCACTGCTGCAGGAGGCCGTCCTTCAGCACGGCGACCCGGTCGCCCATGGTCATCGCCTCCACCTGGTCGTGGGTGACGTAGACGGTGGTGACGCCGAGGCGCCGCTGCAGCGCGGCGATCTGCGTGCGGGTCTGCACGCGCAGCTTGGCGTCGAGGTTCGAGAGCGGCTCGTCCATCAGGAACACCTGCGGTTGGCGCACGATGGCACGGCCCATGGCGACGCGCTGGCGCTGACCGCCGGAGAGCTTCGCCGGCTTGCGGTCGAGGTACTCGCTCAGATCCAGCAGCTTCGCGGCCTCGGCGACGCGCTCGGCGATCTCCGGCTTGGGCACCTTCTTGATCTTCAGGTGGAAGCCGATGTTCTCCGCCACGGTCATGTGCGGGTAGAGCGCGTAGCTCTGGAACACCATGGCGATGTCGCGGTCACGTGGCGGCAGCATCGTGACATCGCGGTCGCCGATGTGCACCGTGCCGTCGTTGATCGGCTCGAGGCCGGCGAGCATGCGCAACGTCGTGCTCTTGCCACACCCCGAGGGGCCGACGAGCACCAGGAACTCACCGTCCTCGATGAACAGGTTGAGGTGATCGACGGCCGGCGTCGCGCCGTCCGTGTAGATGCGGGTGGCATCCGTGAACGTGACCGTGGCCATCAGGCTCTCCTGCGTTCGTGGGTGGACTCGAGGTCGTCCGAGAAGCTGGTGTCGGCGAGGACGACCCGCGCGATGTGCTCCTCCAACGTGACGTGCGCCGACACCGGGAGGCCGATGTCGGTGACGAGCGCGGCGGCACGGTCGAGCGGCGCCATGCTGCTCAGGCCGGTGACGCCCCACTTCGTGTGGTCGGCGAGCACGACGAGGTGCTCGGTGGCGTCGACGAACGCCCGGTTCGTCTCGGCCTCCATCAGGTTTGGCGTGGTGAAGCCCGCCCGATGGCTCATCCCGTGCACGCCCATGAAGACGGCGTCGAGGTGCAGCGAACGCAGGGCGTTGACGGCGACCGGGCCGACGAGCGCGTCGGACGGCGTGCGCACACCGCCGCTGAGCACCACCGTGCGATCGTCGCGCCGTGCCTGGTGCAACACGTCGGCGACGCGCACCGAGTTGGTGACGACGGTGAGGTTGGGGATCTCGGTGATGTGATAGGCGAGCTGCCACGTGGTGGTGCCGGCCGTGATGCCGATGGCCTGCCCCGGGCGCACCATCGCCGCCGCAGCCAATGCGATGGCGTGCTTCTCGCGCGTGTTGCGCAACGACTTCGCCTCGAAGCCGGGTTCGTCGGTGGTGCGTTCGGCGCGCAGGGTCGCGCCGCCGTGCACCTTTTCCAGCAGACCGGCGTCGTCGAGCACCTCGAGGTCGCGGCGAACCGTCATGTCCGACACACCCAGGAGAGTGGCCAGCTCGGTGACGCGCACGGCACCGCGGCGGCGCACCTCGGCGATGATCACCTCGTGCCGCTGGCGCGCCAGAGCCCGAGTGGACCCCGGATCGGCGAAGTTCGGCTCCTCGCTCATCGGCATGAACCTTGCACGATCGCCGGGGGCAAGTCAACAGAAACGAACCAAGATCGGATCAAGTCAACACGAACTGTGTTCGATTCGCCGTCTGGGAGGTCGCCAGCTGTGCGCTTTTCGCACAACGCGCCTTGACACCCCTACGGTTCCGTGAGAAGTTGCCAAGTACTGCGCCGAGGTTTCCACCGCGGCGTTCATCCATAGACACTCCAGAGGGGGAGCGATGTCCGGGAAGTACGAACAGTCCCCGAGCCCGACCGACGTTGGGTTCCAGTTGGTCTCGCGACGCACGTTGCTCGCGGGCGCGGCCGCCGTCGGCGGTGCCGCGTTCCTCGCGGCCTGCGGCTCCGACGACGACAGTGGGGCTCCGGCCACCACCGGCGGCGCCACCGACACGACCGGTGGCACCGAGACCACCGGCGGCAGCGACACCACGGCCAAGCCGTCGGGTGACGCGGTCACCATCGGCATCAACGAGGCCGAAGGCGCCGGCAAGGTCGGCGACGGCATCAAGGCCGGTCTCGACGCCACGGGCCTCGCCTACACACCGAACTGGGTCGACCACAACTCGTTCCAGGACAACATCACCAGCTATCTGCAGCAGCCCGACGACGTGTTCACGTGGTTCGCCGGCTACCGCATGCGCTTCTTCGCCGACAAGGGCCTCGCCGGCGACGTCAGCGACGTCTGGGCGAACCTGCCCGACTTCACCGAGGGCTTCAAGACGGCCTCGACCGGCAACGACGGCAAGCAGTACTTCGTGCCGCGCAGCTACTACCCGTGGGCCGTGCACTACCGCAAGAGCCTGTTCGAGGAGAAGGGCTACACGGTCCCCACGAACAAGGACGAGCTGCTCGCCCTGGCCCAGAAGATGAAGGACGACGGCCTGGTGCCGTTCGCCTACGCCAACGACGGCAAGTGGCCGGTGCAGGGCACGTTCGACATCCTGAACATGCGCCTCAACGGTTACCAGTTCCACGTCGACCTGCTGGCCGGCAAGGAGGACTGGACGCAGGACAAGGTGAAGAACGTCTTCGCGCTCTGGACCGATCTGCTGCCCTTCCACCAGGAGAACCCGAACGGGCGCACCTGGCAGGAGGCCGCGACGGCGCTCGAGAAGAAGGAAGCCGGCATGTACTACCTCGGCACGTTCGTCTCGTCGAACAGCACCGATCAGGCGTACCTCGACGACCTCGACTTCTTCAACTTCCCCGAGCTCGACCCCGCCATCGGTGCCGGTGCGCTCGACGCCCCGATCGACGGCTGGATGTTGGCCGCGAGCCCGAAGAACGCGGAGGGCGCCAAGGCGCTGCTCGCGGCCCTCGGCGGCGTGGACTTCATCACGGCCCTCAACGACGTCGACAACAGCGCGGTGCCGGCCAACGGCAAGTTCGACCAGTCGAAGTTCACGGCGATCCAGAAGAAGTCGGCCGAGCTCGTGCAGGGCGCCGAGAACATCGCCCAGTTCCTCGACCGCGACACCAGCCCGGACTTCGTGTCGAACGTCATCGCCGATGCGTTCGCCAACTTCCACACCGACCCGACGCAGATCGATTCGATCCTGTCGGACATCGAGTCGCAGAAGTCGCAGTACCTGAGCTGACACGATGGACGCTGTGACCGCTGCACCGGTCGAGACAGCACCTGCCGAGCGGACGGCGCCCCCCAGCGGGGGGCGCCGTCCTCGTCGGCGGTACTCGCAGCTCTCGCGCGGCGACAAGGCGACACTCGGCGTGTTCGCGGGTGTGCCGACGTTCTTCCACGTCGTGTTCGTCTGGATCCCGGCGCTCATCACCATCGCGTGGTCGTTCACCAAGTGGGACGGCCTCGAACTGGGCACGTGGAAGCTGGTCGGCTTCCAGAACTACTGGGCGATCTTCACCGTCTTCGACAGCAAGTTCTTCCCGGCCCTGTTCAACAACATCATCCTGCTGGTCTTCTTGTCGGTCTGCAGCCTCGTGGGCATCCTGTTCGCCTACCTCCTCGACAAGAACATCCGCGGCTCGGCCTTCTACCAGAGCGTGTTCTACATGCCGGTGGTGCTCTCGCTGGCCGTCGTCGGTTTCATCTGGAAGAGCGTCATGTGGTCGCCGAGCCAGGGCCTCTTCAACGTGGTGCTCGGCCGCACCGCGCAGGGCAACCAGATCGACTGGGTCGGCAACGCGGAGAAGATCTTCGAGATCCACGTGCCGTTCCTCGACTTCCCGCTCGGCCTCACCAAGAACTTCGCCGCGCTGCTCGTCGCGATGGCCTGGCGCCACATCGGCTACGTGATGGTGCTGTACCTCGCCGGCCTGAAGAGCGTCGACCCATCGTTGCGCGAAGCAGCGGCCATCGACGGTTGCAACGAATGGCAGGCGTTCCGTCGCGTCGTGTTCCCCGTGATGAAGCCGATCAACGTCGTCGTGTTCGTCATCACGGTCATCGAAGCACTGCGTGCGTTCGACATCGTCGTCGCCCTCAAGTCGCCCGTCGGCACCAAGGTGCTCGGCGTCATCGTCCGTGACAACCTCGTCGGTGAGGGTGGTGGCCAGGTGGGCCTCGGCTCCGCCTACGGCGTCATCCTGCTGTTGCTCTGTCTGGGCTTCATCATCTGGTACCTGATCAACAACTACAGGGAGACGGAGACATGAGCGCCGACCTGACGATGGTGGAGCATCCGAAGCGCAACGCCCGCATGTGGCGTGTGCTGCTGTACGTGTTCCTCACGTCGATGGCCGTCCTGTGGCTCATCCCGGTCGGCAGCGCGATCTACGCGGCGTTCCGTCCCTACAGCGAGACGCAGCGCCTCGGCATCTTCTCGTGGCCCGAGTCGTTGACGCTGCAGAACTTCAGGGACGCGTGGACGCAGGGCCAGATGACCCGCACGTTCGGGAACACGATGTTCATCCTCATCCCGTCGCTGATCCTCATCCTGTTCTTCTCCAGCATGATGGCGTTCGCGGTCAGCCGCTACAGCTGGCGGTTCAACATCGCTCTGCTGCTGCTGTTCACCGCCGGCAACCTGCTGCCACCGCAGGTGCTGTTCCAGCCGCTGCTGCAGATGTTCAAGCACACGCCCTGGCCCGACCTGCTGAGCGACACGAACACCGGCACGCTGCTCGGCACCAAGGTCGGCATCATCATCGTGCACGTCGCCTTCCAGACGGGCTTCTGCACGTTCGTGCTGTCGAACTACATGAAGACGATCCCCAAGGAACTCGGCGAGGCCGCCCTGGTGGACGGCGCCAGCACGTCGCGACAGTTCTTCCAGATCATCATGCCGCTCTGCCGGCCGGTGCTCGCCGCCCTCGCGACGCTCGAGTTCACCTGGCTGTACAACGACTTCTTCTGGGCCGTCGTGCTGCTGACCCAGGGCGACGAGCGGCCGATCACCTCGTCGATCGCCAACCTCGGCGGACAGTTCTTCTCGAACGACAACCTCATCGCCGCCGCATCCATGATCGTGGCGATCCCCACGTTGGCCGTCTACCTTGCGCTGCAGAAGCAGTTCATCAGCGGTCTGACGCTCGGCGCGAACAAGGGGTAGTTCCACATGATCCATCTGCGCGGCCTGCGAGCCGATGCCGTGATCGACACCTCCACGGGCGCGCCCACGATCGTCCACTGGGGTGCGCCGCTCGGGCTGGTCGACCTCGACACGATCGCCCCGGCGCTGTTCCGCCCGGTGCAGCAGGGGTCGATCGACGTCGTGCCGCCGCTGAGCGTCGTGCCCGAGCACGGGTCGGGCTTCCAGGGCCGCCCCGGCCTGCAGGGCCACCGACGAGGCGGCCGCCAGTGGTCGCCGCGGTTCCAGACCGCCGAGGTGCACCAACTCGAGGCCGGCGTGCGTGTCGTCGCGGTGGACGAGGTGGCGCAGTTGCGCCTCGTCACCACCATCACCCTCGGCGATCTGCTGGCGGTGGAGTGCACGCTCGTGAACGAGGGCGACTCGCGCTATCTGCTCGACACGTTGCACCCGACGCTGCCGATTCCGACCCACGCGTCGGAACTGATGACGTTCGACGGCCGTTGGACACGCGAGATGCACCCGGTGCGCCGCGACTGGGGCAGCGGGACCATCGCCGTCGAGAACCGTGCCGGGCGCACGTCGCACGAGCACCCGCCGCTGATGTACGCAGGAACCCCCGGCTTCGGCGAATGGCACGGCGAGGTGTGGGGCGTGCACGTCGCCTGGAGCGGCAACCACGCGATGTACGCCGAAGCAATGCCCGACGGCCGACGGTACGTGCAGGGCGGCGAGCTGCCCCAGCCCGGCGAAGTGTGCCTCGAGCCCGGCGACGCGTACACCGCGCCGACCGTGCTCGGCGTGTACGGCCGGGGCCTCACCTCGGCGGCGTGGGGCTTCCACGACTGGTTGCGCCGACTGCCGGCTGCGCCGCGTTCGCCGCGCCCCGTGCTGCTGAACACGTGGGAAGCCGTGTACTTCGACCACGACACCGAGCGGCTGAAGGCGCTGGCGACGTCGGCCGCCGAGCTGGGCATCGAGCGATTCGTGCTCGACGACGGTTGGTTCGGCTCGCGTCGCGACGACACCAGTGGCCTCGGCGACTGGTGGGTGTCGCCCGAGGTGTACCCCGATGGACTGGCACCGTTGATCGAGCACGTGCGCGGTCTCGGGATGGAGTTCGGCATCTGGGTCGAGCCGGAGATGGTGAACCCCGACAGCGATCTGTATCGCGCGCACCCCGACTGGGCGCTCACGACCGACGGCTACGAGCCCGTGCTGGCGCGCAACCAGTTGGTGCTCGACCTCGGCAACGAGGACGCGTTCCAGCACGTGTTCGGCCAGCTGGACGCCCTGCTGCGCGACCACGACGTGCAGTACGTGAAGTGGGACATGAACCGCAACCACGTGCAGGGCAGCGGCGATGACGACAAAGCGGGCACGCACCGCCAGACGCTCGCCGTCTACCGCCTGCTCGACGAGCTGCGAGCCCGTCACCCGCGGGTGGAGATCGAGAGCTGCAGCAGCGGCGGTGCGCGCATCGACCTCGAGATCCTCCGCCGCACCGAGCGGGTGTGGACCAGCGACTGCAACGACGCGCTCGAGCGCCAGACCATCCAGTGGGGTGCGTCGATGCTGATCACGCCCGAACTGATGGGCGCACACATCGGGCCCACCCGTTCGCACACCACCGGTCGGGTGCACTCGCTCGCGTTCCGGGCGCTGACGGCGCTGTGGGGGCATCTGGGCGTGGAGTGGAACGTGCTGACCCTCGACGAGCGCGAGCGGGCACAGCTGACCGAGGTGATCGCCCTGCATCAGCGGTTCCGGCCGCTGCTGCACTCCGGCGACACCGTCCGGTTCGAGCCGGTGCGCAACGGCCAGGCTGCGGCATCGCACGCGCACGGCGTCTACTCGAAGGACCGCACCGAGGCGCTCGTGGCCCACGTGCAACTCACCACCGGCCTGGGCCTGCTCCCGCCGCCGTTGCGTCTGCCGGGGCTGGTGGCCGACCGTCGCTACCGAGTCGAGCAGGTGCCGCTGCCCGGGGCGAACGTGTCGTGGGCGGCGTCGGGCCTCGAGCTCACCGGCACCCAACTGGCCGCACACGGCATCCAGCTGCCCCGCCAGCACCCCGAGTCCGGCATCCTCCTGCACCTCACCGCCATCTGAACCGCCATCTGAACCGCCATCTGGCGGAGGTCGCGCCTGCAGAACTTAAGTTCTGCGAGCGAAGGGGTGGCCGTAGGATGCTGGCCGTGTCCGACCGCATTACTGCCGCCGATGTCGCCAAGGTGGCCCGGTTGGCGCGACTCGATGTCACCCCGGAGGAACTCGAACGGATGACCGCCCAACTGGACGGCATGCTCGAGCACTTCGCCGACATCGACGCGCTCGACCTCGCCACCGTCGAACCGATGACCCAGCCGTACCCGCTGGTCAACGTGCTCCGACCCGACGTGGTGCAGCCGTGCCTCGACCGGGACGAAGTGCTCGCCGCAGCGCCGTCGGCCGAGGACGGCCGGTTCCGTGTGCCGCCGATCATCGGGATGGACCTCTGATGGGCATCGCACAGACCGTCGCCGCAGTGAAGTCCGGCGAGGTGAAGGCCACCGACCTGCTCGAGCAGCGACTGGCCACCATCGCCGCTCGCGAGGCCGAGATCCACGCCTTCAACCACGTGATGGCCGACGAGGCACGTGCCGCAGCCGCCGCGGTCGACGAGGCCGTGGCCCGCGGCGACGACCCGGGCCCGCTCGCCGGCGTCACCATCGCGCTGAAGGACAACATGTGCACGCGCGGCGTGCCGACCACGTGCTCGTCGAAGATCCTCGACGGCTGGAAACCGCCGTACGACGCCACCGTCGTGCGCACGCTGAAGGCGAGCGGCGCGGTCGCCGTCGGCAAGACCAACCTCGACGAGTTCGCGATGGGTTCGAGCACCGAGAACTCGGCGTTCGGACCCACCCGCAACCCGCTCGACACCTCGCGCGTGCCGGGTGGCAGCAGCGGTGGCAGCGCCGCCGCGGTGGCCGCCGGCTTCAGCGACGTGTCGCTCGGCAGCGACACCGGTGGCTCCATCCGCCAGCCTGCCGCGCTGTGCGGCGTGGTGGGCGTGAAGCCCACCTACGGGTACGTCAGCCGCTACGGCCTGGTGGCGTTCGCCAGCAGCCTCGACCAGATCGGCCCGTTCACCCAGACGGTGGAGGACGCGGCGATGTTGCTCGACGTCATCGGCGGCCACGACCCGTACGACAGCACGTCGATCCCCAAGGCGCACCCCTCGCTGGTGGACGCGCTGGCGCAGGGTGTCGAGGGCTTGCGCATCGGTCGCATCACCGATCTGCCGGAGGGCGCCGACCCCGATGTCACCGAACGGTTGGAGGCTGCGTTCGACGCGCTGAAGGCTGCCGGTGCGACGGTGGTGGACGTGCAGGTGCCCGCCTTCTCGTTCGGCCTCACCGCCTACTACCTCATCGCGCCGGCCGAGGCCTCGAGCAACCTGGCCCGCTATGACGGCGTGCGTTATGGCATGCGCGTCGAGGCTGCCGACACCAACGCGATGTACGGCGTCACCCGCGAAGCCGGCTTCGGCGACGAGGTGAAGCGACGCATCATGCTCGGCACCTACGCCCTGAGCGCCGGCTACTACGACGCCTACTACGGCAAGGCCCTGAAGGTGCGCCGGCTGATCCACGACGACTTCGAGCGTGCGTACCAGCAGGCCGACGTGCTGCTCACCCCGGCGTCGCCGAGCGTGGCGTTCGAGTTCGGCAGCAAGGGCGACAACCCGTTGGCCATGTATCTCTGCGACACCTACACGATCCCCACCAACCTCGCCGGCCACCCGGGCATGAGCGTGCCGTTCGGCACCGGCCAGTTCGGCCTGCCGG
This sequence comes from Ilumatobacteraceae bacterium, assembly GCA_049318165.1. Lineage (GTDB taxonomy): Bacteria > Actinomycetota > Acidimicrobiia > Acidimicrobiales > Ilumatobacteraceae > UBA668. The sequence continues at coordinate 5,519 of JBMOGW010000008.1, read as the reverse complement.
TCGGCGTGCAGGTGTTGGCCGGCACGTTGCAGGAGCCGACGATGTTCCGTGTCGCTGCGGCGCTCGAGCGCAGCATGCAGGAAGGGAGCGCGAAGTGAGTGCCTACGACGGCCTGCCGGGCGACTGGGAACTCGTCGTCGGCCTGGAGGTCCACGTCGAGCTGGCCACCGAGACGAAGATGTTCTCGGCCAGCCCCAACCGCTTCGGCGACGAGCCGAACACCAACATCGACCCGGTGACGCTCGGCCTGCCCGGCGCGCTGCCGGTGCTGAACGAGCAGGCCGTCGAGCTGGCCATGCGCATCGGCCTGGCGTTGAACTGCACGATCCAGCCGTGCACGTTCCACCGCAAGAACTACTTCTACCCGGACATGCCCAAGGCGTACCAGGTGAGCCAGTACGACCAGCCGCTCAACATCGACGGCCACCTCGACCTGCCGGGCGGCCGTCGCATCGGCATCGAGCGCGCCCACATGGAGGAGGACGCCGGCAAGAGCACCCACGTCGGCGGCACCGGCGGCCGCGTGCACGGCGCCGACTACTCGCTGCTCGACTTGAACCGTGCCGGCGTGCCGCTGGTGGAGATCGTCGGTCGCCCCGACATCCGCTCGGCCGAGGAGGCGCGGGTGTACGTCAACGAGCTGCGCGCCATCCTCGTCGCCATCGGTGCGAGCGACGCGAAGATGGAGGAAGGCTCGCTGCGTGTCGACGCCAACGTCAGCGTGCGCAAGCCCGGCGAGCCGCTCGGCACGCGCTGCGAGATCAAGAACGTCAACAGCATCCGATCGCTCGGCCGCGCCATCGAATACGAGGCGCGCCGCCAGATCGACCTGCTCGAGAGCGGCGACAAGGTGCGCCAGGAGACGCGTCACTGGGACGAGACCGACGGTCGCACGCACACGCTGCGCGTGAAGGAGGACGCGGACGACTACCGCTACTTCCTCGAGCCCGACCTGGTGCCGGTCGTGCCGTCGCACGAATGGATCCAGCGGGTGCACGCCTCGATGCCGCCGTTGCCGGCGCAGCGTCGTGAGCATCTCGCGGTCACCACGGGTCAGGCCGCTGACAGTGAGGCCGTGATGAGCGTGGTCGAGCGCGGCCAGGACCACTACGTGCTCGCCGTCGGTCACCTCGGTGGCGACGCGGCGCGTGCGCTGGTCTACGTGAAGGAGGCCTTCGCCGACCTCGGTCCCGATCCGGTGGTGCCGGCCATCGACATCGCCGGTCTCACCCGGCTCGAGCTGGACGGCAAGGTCACCGCGACGCAGGCGAAGGCGATCCTCGCCGAGATCATCGCCAACGGCGGCGGTGACGCCGTGGCCATCGCAGCGGCCAAGGGCTTCGAGGCCATCGACACCTCGGCGTTGGAGACGGTCGTCGATCAGGTCATCGCCGAGCAGGCCGACGCCTGGGCGAAGTTCTGCGCCGGTGACGGCAAGGCGATGGGCGCCATCGTCGGTGCCGTCATGAAAGCCACCCAGGGCAAGGCCGACGGCAAGATCGTCACCCAACTCCTCAACCAGAAGAAGGGCTGACGCCCACCGCGGTCCGGTCGCGCATTCGTCCGCGGCCCTGCCTGCGCACTCCGGACGTGCTCTGCTCCGGAAGCCGAAGCGGTCGGGCGGCGCCAGGTTGGGCGCGTTCGGCGACACGGGCGTCGTTGGTCGCCCCCACGGGCGCGGAGTGAGACACCTTTGGTGGTTAATCGCGCCCGTGGGCGCGGGATGCGACATGGATGTCGCCGATCGCGCCCGACCCATCGTTGCGGCACGGGCTCGGTGGCACGCCGCGGCGCCTCGGGCCGCGGCTTCCGGAGCAGTGCAACGTTCGATGTGCGGCGACCGGGCGGCGTCCGCCGGCTCGTCCGGCGTCAGCCGGGCAGGGCGATGGTGAAGCGGCAGCCCTGACCGGGGGCGGTGTGGACGGCGATGCGGCCGCCGTGTGCTTCCACGATCGACTTGGTGATGCTGAGGCCCAGGCCGCTGCCGCCGGTGCTGCGGGCGCGCGACGAGTCGCCGCGATAGAACCGCTCGAACACGTGCGCCGCAGTGTCGGCGTCGAGGCCGGGCCCGTGGTCCACCACCTCCAGCACGACCGCGCCGTCGCGCCGTGCCCCGACCAGTTCGATCGGCGTGTCGGCCGGTGTGTACACGAGCGCGTTCGCCACCAGCGCCGCCACCACCTGATGGATGCGCAGGGGGTCGGCGGAACACGACAGCGGCTGCTCGACCTGCACGGTGATCTCGCGGCCGGGCTGGACGGCCCGAGCATCGGCGGCCGCGTCGGCAAGCAGCGCCACCAGGTCCACCGTGGCGATCTCGAGCGGCAGACCGCGGTCCAGCTTGGACAGCAACAGCAGGTCGTCGACGAGCGCGCCCATCCGTTCGGCCTCGCCGCTGACGCGGCGCATCGCGTCGTCCAACCGGTCCTGATCGGCCAGACCGCCGCGGTGGTACAGCTCGGCGTAGCCGCGGATCGACGTCAACGGGGTGCGCAGTTCGTGCGACGCGTCCGCCACGAACTGACGCAGCCGCTCGTCGGCCGCCTCCTTCTGGTCCAGCATCGAGTTGAACGCTGCGGCGAGGTGCGCAGCCTCGGTGCCCGGCGGGTACGACGGCAGGCGTCGTTCGCGATCGCCGGCACTGATGGCGTCGGCCGCGTCGGTGACGTCGTTGATCGGCTTCACGCCCAAGCGCACCACCCACAGGGCGGTGACGGCCATGACGGCGAAGACGACGAGGGCGCCGATGCCCGTGGCCCACAGCAGCCGGTTGTGCGCCGCATCGGCCTGCGCCGTGGACAACGCCACCACGTCCCAACCGGCCACGTCGCGCCGCTCGGCCACGATGACGCGGAACTCGTCGTCGGTGCCGACGCCGCCGACGGTGAACGGGCGGGCGTCCGGGCCGCGGCCGGCACGCGCAGCGGCCAACTCCGGGGTGACAGCAGGAACACCGGTCACCAACGGACCTTGCACCAGCACGGTCATCGTGCCGGCCTCGTCCAAGCGGCCCACGAACAACTCGCTGAACGCGGCGGCGCCCTCGGGCGGAAGCGGCTGCGGCCGCGGGCCGAACTGGCTGAACGCCACCGGGATCGCTGCCTGCAACTGTCGGTCGAGTTGGTCGATCGAGTAGCGGCGCTGCGTGTTGACGATCAGGAACCCGACGACGGCGAACGCCACGGCGACCGCGCCGAGACCGAGCATCACTCGGCTGCGCAGCTTCACCGGTCGACCCGCAGGCAATAGCCGACCCCGCGCACGGTGTGCAGCAGCTTCGGCTCGGCGATGTCCACCTTGCGGCGCAGGTAGCTCATGTACGTCTCGACCACCGACGAGTCGCCGTCGAAGTCGTACGCCCACACGTGGTCGAGGATCTGCGCCCGGGTGAGCACGCGGCCGGCGTTGAGCAGCAGGTAGCGGAGCAGCTTGTACTCGGTGGGCGACAGCGTCACCACCTGACCGGCTCGGGTGACGCGGTGGGCGTCCTGGTCCAGTTCGAGGTCGGCGAGTGACAGCACGTTCGACGTCGGCCCGGCGCCCGAGTGCCGCAGTGCGATCTGCACCCGCGCCACGAGTTCGGCGATCGCGAACGGCTTCACCACGTAGTCGTCGGCGCCGCTCGTGAGGCCCTTGATGCGATCGTCGATGCCGTCGCGTGCCGTGAGGAACACGACCGGCGTCCGATCGCCGTCGGTGCGCAGCCGGCGCAACACCTCGAAACCGTCGATGCCGGGCATGTTCACGTCGAGCACCACCGCGTGAGGCTGAAAGGTGCGCACCTGCTCGAGCGCTGCGTGGCCGTCGGCCGCCTTGGCGGTCTCGATGCCTTCGAGGCGCAGCGCGGACTCGACCAGGAACGAGATGTTGTCCTCGTCGTCGACCACCAGCACGCGCGGCGCGCTCATCGGTCGACCACGGCCTCGGGCATGCTGCGCATCACCGACATTGTGGCTCAGGACCGTGCTCGGAACACCCAGTTGCGCAGCAGGCCGAACCGCAGGACGGTCGCCAGCGACCACGTGGACAGCAGCACCACCACCTGGGCGAGTTCACCCGAGACGTTGGCGAGCGCCACGCTCGAGAGCGCGAGGCCGGCCAGCGAGATCGCCACGCCACCCATGTAGTGGCGACCTCGCTGTTGCCGGTCGCGGTAGCCGAAGGTGTACCGACGGTTGGCCCAGGTGTTCCCGAGCGCCGTCGCTCCGACTGCGATGAGGTTCGCCCACACCGCCCCGACGCTGCCGCGCAGCATCAGGAACAGCAGGAGCGAGATGCACGTGCTGACCACGCCGATCTCGGCGAAGACCACGATCTGGCGACCGAAGTCGTCGGCCAACGTGGGGCGGGCCACCGGCCCGAGGTCCACCGTCCCCTTCCCGCGCACGAACGTGCGGGCCAGGCGGGCGACCCCCTGCAGGTCCTTACGTGCCGTCGACACGACGTGCACCCGGCTGTCGGGGTCGTCGATCCAGGTGACGGGCACTTCGTGGACGCGCAGGCCGTTGCGCTCGGCGAGCAGCAGCAACTCGGTGTCGAAGAACCACTCCTGGTCCTCGACGAGTGGCAGCAGGCGTTGCGCCACGTCGCCGCGCACGGCCTTGAAGCCGCACTGTGCGTCGCGGAACCCGTTGCCGAACACGGTGCGCAGGATGCGGTTGTACGAGCGCGAGATGAACTCCCTGCGAGGGCCGCGAGCGACCGTCGAGCCGGCGGCGAGGCGGGAGCCGATGGCGAGGTCGCTGTGGCCGCTCAACAGGGGGGCGACGAGCGGGAGGAATGCGTCGAGGCCCGTCGACAGGTCGACGTCCATGTAGGCCACCACGGTGGCGTCGTTGCCGGTCCACGCCGTGCGCAGCGCCCGGCCGCGGCCCTTCTGGTCGAGGTGGATGGCCCGCACGCCGTCGACCGTCGCGGCGAGCAGCGAGGCGATCGCCCAGGTGCGGTCCGTCGATGCGTTGTCGGCGATCGTCACCCGCCACGTGAACGGGAACTCGTCGCGCAGGTACGCCACCAGACGGGTGACGCTCTGTTCCAGCACCACCTGCTCGTTGAACACGGGGATGACGATGTCGACGACCGGCGCCGTCGCGGGCGAGCCGGCGGCCGGGGTGCGGAGGGTTTCGGCGAGCGTCATGCGGTGATGATGCGCATCGCCCCTGGGACCCTCCTGAACGCTTCCTGGGAAGTTGCTGAGAGGCGGTGAGGACTACAGGGCGCCCGTGACCATCAGGTCGATGGCCCGCCGGCAGGTGCGGTCGAACGCGTCGGCGGCCATGTGCAGGTGCTCGTCCGGCGTGTCCTCCTCCTTGGTGTGGCTGAGGCCGGCGGTCGAACTGGAGAAGATCATCACCGTCGGAATCTCGCGGGCCACCTCGCTGGCGTCGTGCAGCGCGCCGCTCGGCAGTTCGAAGTCGTGACCCTCCACCTCGCGCACCGACTCGTGCGCGGCCTCCAGCAGCGCCGGGTGGAACGGCATCGGCGGGATGCGGAAGATGTGCTCCCACTCGATGGTGCAG
>JBMOGW010000007.1:0-35030 GCA_049318165.1 Ilumatobacteraceae bacterium | reverse complement strand
GACATCGACGGTGACGGCTTCCCCGACAGCTCGTCGATGGAGAACGACGTCGACGGTGACGGCCTGAAGGACAACTCGGCCACCGAGCTCGACATCGACGGTGACGGCAAGCACGACGACGCCGACGACGAGCTCGACATCGACGGCGACGGCCTGTCCGACGACTCGGCCGACGAGACCGACATCGACAGCGACAACAAGTCCGACAGCAGCGACGACGACATCGACGGCGACGGCGAGAGCAACGACGATGACCTCGACGACGACGGTGACAGCCTGGACGACCTCGATGACGACGACTCGCACGGCGACGGCCACCACGGTGGCTCGTCGACGACCACCACCGATCCGTCGACGAGCTCGACCGACGCCTCGAGCACTTCGACCACGGTCATCTGATCCCGGCGCGACGAGCGCCACCTGAGACGCCGAGAGGGGCGACCCCGGATGGGGCCGCCCCTCTTCGCGTGTCCGGGAGTCGGACGGAGCGATCAGCTGACGACGAGCGTGCAGATCATCTTGCCGGTGTCGTGGCTCTCGAGGATGAACGTGCCGGCGGTGTCGGCGGTGAACAGGAACTTCACCCGGGTGCCGGCCAGCGTGATGTCGTAGCCGTGCAGGTGGAATTCCTGGTCGATCGCGGAGTTCACCGTGATCGACACGTCGGCACCCTTCGCCACCGAGAACGTCGGCGCCGAGCCCGCTGCATCGACGGTGAAGCTCTTGCTGCCCGGCGTCGCAGGCGTCGTGCTCGGCGGCTTCGTCGTCGCAGTGGGCGGCTTCGTGGTGGGCGTCACGGGGGGTGTGGTGGTGGGCGTCGGCGTCGCAGTCGTGGGCTTGGTGGTCACCGTGGCCCCCGAAGCAGTCGTGGTCGGAGCGCCGCGGTCCTCGCCGGCGGCGGTCGAACTCGTCACCTCGCCGCCCGATGCAGTGGCGCCGTTCGACACGGTGGTGGACGATGCACCGGTCGAGGTGCCGACCGTGGAGTCTGCTGGTGAGCTCGCCGACGAACCGTCGGCGGTGGTCTCGCCGGTGGCGGCCGCGGGGCGGTCCTCCGCCGTGCCGGCGGTGGCGGTGGTGGACGAACCGTCGACGACGACGGCCGAGCCGCCCGGGGCGGTGCCGGCCCCCACTTCGTCGGACGACGCGGACCCGCCGCCGCACGCCGCGAGTGCGGCGGCGACGGCGAGCGGCGCGAGAGTCCGGAACAGGCCCGAACGCAGTGCGGTCATGGTCAGCCGACCTTGCCCTGGGCCACGACCTTCGAACCGACGAGCACCTCGACCTTGGCGCCCTTGGCGAGACCGGCCGACTGGCTGACCGGCAGCGTCGCCGCTGCGTCGCCTGCCGAGTTCAGCTGCACGGTGAGCACCGAGGTGCCGCCGACCTTCACGTCGATCGTCTGGAAGCGGCGCGTGCTGGGCAGGTCGACGAGGATCGCCGTGGTGCCGGTGGGCTGCTGCATCACCGACACGTGACCGAGGCGGACCGTGGCCCGCAGGTCGGCGAGCGACGCCACGAGGTCGGCGATCTTCTGTGCGGCCTTCGTCATGGCCGTCTGCAGTGCGGCGACCTTGGCCTCCAGCGTCGTCACCTTGCCGCCGAGCGTCGCGATGCTCGCCGCGTGGCTCACGATCGTCGCCTGTGCGGCGTCGATGTCGGTCTCGGCGGTGCCCAGGCGGCCGGCGACCGCGGCCAGGTCGGCGGCGCTACTGACCTTCTGGCCGGCGCCGACCAGGGTGAGCTTCGGGGCGTTGGCGCCACTCCACACCTCGGTGAGGGTGGCGGCCGAGAAGTCGTCGTGGTAGTCGCAGTACTGCGTGGTCGGGAACACCAGGACGTCGCCGGCGACGCCGTTCAGCGTGGCGCGGACGCCGAAGTCGGCGAAGGTCCAGTCGGCGAGCGAGTCGCGCTGGTCGCGCACCGTCCACGTGATCTGGGTGACGGCCTTGGTGGTGCCGTCGCGGACGACCGACACGTCCCAGCCCGGCTTCTGCTCGGGCTTCACACCGGTGGCGGCGGCGGGCACGGTGACCTCGACGCGCGAGGTGCGAGCGTTCGCAGCGAACGTGGTCAGGTCGTCGGGGCAGCCGTGGGGCACACGGAATGCGAACGCATTGGTGGCACCGGCGGTGAAGGTGGTGCCGTAGGTGTTGATGCTGACGTGCGCGAACGCGGGGGCCGCCGTGGCCAGCACGGAGGTGGCGACCAGGCCGCCGATGATGGTCGTGAGAGAACGCGAGGCGCGCATTGACATGCTCCTTCAAAGGGTGACCATCGCCCGTCGCAACGGTCACTTCTCTGTCGTCGCGTTCCGGCTCCGAGTTCCCGTTGACCGAAGCTTGAGTCAGTTTCCGGGAGCAGAGCCCGTCGTACGAACGCGGTCGTCGATGTCGCGGACCACCGACACGCGACCCTTCGTCATGTCGGGCAGCACCACCACCGAGGAGCGGCTCGACACCCATCGCCACGACCCATCGGCGCACCGCACTTGCACCTCGTGCAGGTCGACGACGCCATCGCCGGCGGCCAGGCGAGCGGCGGTCAGCCGCATCTGCGTCTCGGGGGAGATGAACCAGCTGCTGTCGCGCCCGATCACCTCCTCGGGCGTCCAGCCGAGCGTGTCGTACACGGACGGCGATGCCCACAGGTAGCGGTGTTGCGCGTCTTGCAACAACACCATGTCGGCGACGTTCTGGGCGACGAGGCGATACCACTCGTCGTGTTGCACATAGTTGGTGATGACCACAGGAGACTCCGGGCGGGTTCGGTTCCTCGAGGGCACCGTACCGGCGCAACCATGTCGGGCCGAAGAGTCCAAGGTCACTGGACGGTCGTGGACAATTGCCCCGTTCGTCACGCGGCGGGCGCGGCGTCAGCGCGGTGTGTCGGGACGCGGTGCCGGACGGCCAGCCGACGACTTCGTGGGCGCTGCGGGGCCGCTCGTCGCGTCGGTGACACGACGACCGGCGACGTAGTGCAGCTCGTGGCGCACGGAACCGTCGCTGCGCCACTTGCGAATGGCCGCCGTGCCGTCCTTCGCGTCCTGGCGCTTGCCACCGAAGTAGCGCTCCTCGTAGTGCACGGCTCCGTCGGCGTAGTAGCCGCGCACCGCCGGCACGTGGTCGGACGGGTCGTGCAGCAGCCCGTGCACGTAGAACATCTCGTACTTCAACCGGCCGTCGTGGCGGAACCGCCGAAAGGCCGGGTGGTGCTTGCCCGGGTTGTGGAGCTGCCCGTCGGCGTACCACGACACGGCGACGACGTGGTCGTCCTCGTGGTGTTTCACGCGGCCCGTGAACCCGACGGGGATCTCGTCACCCTCGCGTACGTCGATGGTGGTGACGACACGGAACGACATCGAGTTGGGAATCAGATCGATGAGTTCCATCTGCGTCGCCCCTCCCCGTTCGGTCTTGGTGACGCGCACCTTTCTATCGCAGTCCGGGCCGCGATCCCATGGACAGTGGGATCAGCTGTGTGCGACGCGGGGTGTGCGCAGTCGGAACCACGCCCGCCGGTGATGGGCGACGCGAGGGGTCCGGCCGTGGGGGTTCGCCGGGGTGAGCGCCGTCGCCTCCCGACGGAGGGCACGACGATCGGCCGCGTCGTGCTGCCGGCGCTCGAGGTTCTCTGCGATGAACTGTGCTGCGGTGATGTTCATGTCAGCAGCGTGCGCCAGGACGGCGTCTGGTTCCATCAGCGCTGCGACGCCCAGAACGTCGGGGTGCCGACGGAGGCCGAGGGCACGTGGGTGCGGCGACGGCCGTGCCGTGACGCAGCGTCAGACGGCGAGCAGGTCGCGGGCGCCGGTGTCGCTGCTCGGGTGACGCAGTTTCGACATCGCACGCGCTTCGATCTGACGAATGCGCTCACGCGTGAGGTTGAAGTGCTCGCCGACTTCCTCGAGCGTGCGCGGCTCGCCGCGGTCGAGGCCGAAGCGCAGCTTCAGGATCTCGCGCTCGCGCTCGTCGAGCGGGGCCAGCAGGCGGGCGATCTCGTCGGGCAGCAGCGCCGTGGCGGCGACCTCGAACGGCGACTCGGCGGAGCGGTCCTCCACGACGTCGCCGAGCTCGGCATCGCCGTCCTCGCGCAGCGGCTCGCTGAGCGACAGCGGCTCGGCGGCGAAGCGCAGTGCCTCGGTCACCTTGTCCTCGGGCATCTCGACTTCCTTCGCCAGCTCCGAGAGCGTGGCGGGACGGCCGAGCTTCAGCTCGAGGCGGCTGCGCGCCTTCTGCAGGCGGGCGAGCGTGTCGCCGGCGTGCACTGGCAGGCGGATGGTGCGGCCGGTGTTCGCGATGCCGCGCGTGATGGCCTGGCGGATCCACCACGTGGCGTACGTGGAGAACTTGAAGCCCTTGCGCCAGTCGAACTTCTCGACGGCGTGCATCAGGCCGAGGTTGCCCTCCTGGATGAGGTCGAGCAGCGGCAGGCCCGAGGCCTGGTACTTCTTGGCGATCGACACGACGAGGCGCAGGTTGCTCTGCACGAACGCGCGCTCGGCGTCCTCGCCCTCGCGGGCCGCGCGACGGAGTTCGCGCTTGCGGGCGGCGGTGAGATCCTTCGCGGTGTCGAGCTCGGCGATGGCCGCCTTGCCGGCTTCGATCTGCTTGGCGAGACGGACCTCGTCGTCCTTGGTCAGCAGGGTGTACTGGCCGATGTCCGTGAGGTAGAGGCGAACGAGGTCCTCTTCGTCCCGTTCCACGCGATCTTTCGCCACAATCTCTCCTCGATCTGAACGGATGCGCCGGAATGGGAAACCTTCCGGTGATTTCGGTCACGATACCGACGAGGTCAAGCCCCCCAACCCGCGCGTGCACAGATTCACAAGGGTCCCTGGTCCCTCAGGCCGTCGGTGTCACCGAGCGGTCACGAAGGGTGCGACTAACGTCGCAGGACGTGGGGACCGCAGCGGAACAGCCGACCGTCGGAGGGGGCGACCAGCCCGTCGAACTGGCGGTGGTGACGATGCGCTTCGACGCGGCCGACGCTGCGTCGCTGCTGGCAGTGCTGTCGAAGTACGTCGTGCTGACGCGCATGGAGCCGGCATGCCGGAACGTCGACCTGTGCGCGAGCTACACGCACCCGGGTCGCTACCTGGTGATCCAGAAGTGGGACTCGGTCGACGCGCAGCGGGTCCACTTCGACAGCCCGGCGATGGTGGAGATGGCCAAGAGCTGCAACGGACTGCTCTCCGGTCCGCCCGACATCGACCTCTGGGACGGCCCGAGCGCGCACGACCTGCGCTGAGTGCGCCGTCGGCGGATCGGGTGTGCTGAAGCCCGGCTGAAGCGGGGCCGAGGGGGATCCCGACCTGCCACGACGTGCGGTTCTGCGCCGCGATAGCGTTCCGGTACGCGCCTGTCCCGACCCGGAGGTCCCCCGATGGCGAATCCCCTCATGAACGAGAAGAAGGCCGACGAGGTCGCTGCCGCGGCACGTGCCGGCTGGGGCGCACCCGACCCGGCCACGCGCTCGACGCCGATCCCCGGCGAGCCGATCACCGACGGCCCGATCAGCCCGTGGTCCGGCGTGCGCACGATGACGGTCGGCGGCACCGCCACCGCCACCGGCGTGCTGCTGGTGCTGCTGCTCGCCACTGCCGTCTACGGCTGGAACGCCACCGACACCAACGCGGCCGGCCAGTGGAACCTGCCGGCGCTGGCGATCGTGGGCATTCTCGTCGGCTTCGTCTGCGTGCTCGTCGTGGCGTTCAAGCCGGGCCTCGCGAAGATCCTCGGTCCGATCTACGCGCTCGGTGAGGGCGTGTTCCTCGGCGCCATCTCGAAGGCGTACAACGAGTTCCAGAGCGGCATCGTCGTGCAGGCCGTCGGGGCCACGCTCGCCGTGTTCGCCGTGATGCTGGTGCTGTACTCCACGCGCATCATCAAGGTCACCAACCGCTTCCGTCGCATCGTCATCATGGCGACGCTCGGTCTGATGGTGTTCTACCTGATCTCCATGGTGATGAGCCTGTTCGGCATGGACGTGCCGTTCATCAACGACGCCACCCCGATGGGCATCCTGTTCAGCGTCTTCGCCGCCGGTCTGGCCGCGATGAACCTGGCGCTCGACTTCGACCTCATCGAGCGCGGCGTGAAGAACCAGTGGCCGAAGCAGATGGAATGGTTCTGCGCCCTCGGCCTGCTCGTCACCCTGGTGTGGCTGTACCTCGAACTGCTCCGCCTGCTGTCGAAGCTGAACCGCAACTAGCGAGCCGGGGCGGCGGCCGACCGGCCGTCGCCCCGTCGCCGTTCCCGCGGCGTCCTACAGCGAACCCAGGAAACCCAGCAGCGCGTCGTTGAACGCCTTCGGGGTCTCCTGCTGCACCCAGTGGCCCGAGCCGGGGATGATGGTCTCGCCGCGGTAGTCGGGCAGCGTGGCGCGCATCCGCTCCGGGCCGGTCGGGTCCATCATCCGCACGCCATCCAGTTCGCCGGTGATGAAGTAGCTCGGCATCGAGATCCGCTCGGGGCCGAGGGCACCGATCAGCTCGAAGTTGCGATCGAAGTTGCGGTACCAGCTGACCGGGCCGAAGAATCCGCTGTGCGCGAACTCGCCGGCGTACACGTCGAGGTCGTCGGCCGTGAGCCACGGGCCCTCCGGGCCGGTGTAGGGCAGCGCCGGCGACTCGCCCATCATCGTCAGGAAGCCGGTGCCCTCCATCGGCGGCAGCTCGGTGGGGATCTCCCGGCCGACCATCGCGGCACCCGACGCGCCGTACAGCACGTGCGACATCGTGCGCCGTGCGTCGGCATCGAGCTCCTGCTCGGGCGGGCCGACCTGCTGGAAGTAGAGGATGTAGAAGAACCGGTCGCCGTAGACCATCTTCATCAGCTGGACGGGCGGCCCGGGCCAGCTCACGCACGGCACGCTGACGCCGACGACGGCCTTCACGCGCTCGGGACGCAGGCGTGCGGATTCCCACACCACCATCGAGCCCCAGTCGTGGCCGACGAAGATCGCGTCGTCCTTGCCGAAGTGGTCGAGCAGGCCGAACAAGTCGCCGGTGAGGTGTTCGATGTCGTAGTCGGCGATGTCGCGCGGCACGGTGGAGTGGCCGTAGCCGCGCTGGTTCGGGGCGATGACGTGGTACCCGGCATCGGCCAGCGCCTGGAACTGGTGACGCCAGCTGTACGCGAGCTCGGGAAAGCCGTGACTGAGCACGATCGTCGGGTGCGACGGGTCGCCGGCCTGATGGACGGTGAGCTCGACACCGTTGGTCGCGATGCGGGTGTGCGTGATCTCGGTCATGCGGACGCACCCTTCTGGGTCGTGGCGGCCTGAGCGGTCGTGGCGCTCACCGCGGTGCTGATGGTCTCGAGCTGCTCCCACGTCAGGCCGTCGGCGGCCCAGATGCGGTCGAAGCCCTCGTCGGCCAGGTCGGTGAACCCGTGCCGGTTGCGGAAGTTGTACCGCCATCGCTGCTCGTTGACGGGGACGCCCAGCCGGCCGAGACGGCCGACGGTGTAGGTCTCCCAGGCGGCGACTTGGCGAAGGTTCAGCTGGTCGTCGGGCGGCGCCTCGCCGAACCCACCCGACAGGCGGTCGCGCGCACGCAACAGCGCTCGGCCGAGGCTGGCGGTGGTGGCCACGTCGCTCTGCTGCCGCGGGCGCTTCGAATCCTCGAAGGCGCCGCTCTCGGCGTGGATGGTGATGACGTCGCCGAGTTCGGTGCGCACGCGGGCGAGCGGCGTGGACTCGTCGACGGCGACGTGCACCGGCCGGTCGATGCCGAGCGCTGCCACCAACCCATCGGCGATGCGTCGGATGAGGTCGGCGTCGAACTCGACGAACTGGAACTCGGCCGGCTCGACCGTGGCCGTCATGACGCGTTCGCCGCCTGGGCGCGGGCAGCGAACGCCTTGCGCTCCTCCAGCGCCGTGCGACTGACGTCGGCGATGTCCTGCACCTCGTCGCCGGTGAAGCCGGCGAGTTCGCGGAAGCGGCGGGCCAGGCCGATGGGCGACTCGTCGCTCTCGCTGCGCGTGCCACCGAAGCTGAAGATCTTGTCGACCACGCTCTGGAACTCGAGTGCCTTCTTGCGCCGCTCCGGGTCGTTCTCGGTGATGCGTCGCAGCCAGTCGCTGCCCATCTTCACGTGCGTCACCTCGTCGGCCAGCATCCAGTCCTCGCAGAACTCGAGGTACGGGTCGCCGGCGATGTCGCCGAACTCCTTCATCGTGGTGAAGACGTCGATGGCGAGGCCCTCGAGCGCGCGGTTCACGCCGGCCAGGCGCAGCACGGGGTCGGTGCTGCACGCGGCCTCGAACAGCACGGTGTTCTCCGCGTACTGGCCGATCTCGGTGCCCATCCATTCGCTCAGCTTCACGCTGATCTCCACGTGCCGCGCTTCGTCCCAGGCCTGGCGGGCCATGTCGAGCTTCAACGCGAACGGTGCCTCGGTGCCGGTCTCGAAGTCGTGGCACGTGCGGCCGGCACCCTCGAGCGCCTGGATCTCGCCGACGAAGATGCCGTGCATCAGGCTGCGCGCCGCGTCGCTGGCGTCGGGCCGCGAGGGCGTCAGGCGGTTGGTCTTCGGCCGCTTCTCGGGTTGGCTGCCGATCAGCGAGCTGCGCGGGTCGGCCTGGCTCTGCGACATCGTGATCTGGTGGAACCGGCTGTCCCGGGCCAGGCTGTCGACGGGGAAGAACTTGCGCATCAGTTGCCTCCGATCGATCCCGGGCCGGCGATGCCGCCGGCCTCGAGCATCAGCTTCTCGAGACGTGCCTGATGGGCGGCCGCGCGGTCGACCTCCTCGGGCGTCTCGATGAGCGACTGGATCAGCATCTCGCCGTCCCTCCAGTCCTCGAACTCGTCCTGCAGGGCGAGCTTCAGGGTACGGATCGTCGGCGCGTCGGTGATCTCGCTCGTGTTGTTCATGTGGAACGTGTACGCGGCGATGAAGTGCGGGATGAACACGCGGTAGACGCCGACCAGCTTCTCGATCGTCAGCTCCGGTGCCTCCGGCTCGGTGAGCGCCTCCACGAAGCGCACCATCGCCTCGTTGGCCGGCACGGTGAGCCGATCGGGGTTCATCTCGCGCAACTCGGGCAGACGCTTGTGCCACAGCTCGGCGTGCCACGCGTGGTGGTAGCAGTGGGTGCCGAGGCGCATCTTCACGTCGAGCTCGGGCACGGTGGCCACCCAGCCGCCGAGCGCCTCGAACAGCTTCATCTCGGCCCACTTGTAGTTGCCCACGCGACGGGCGGTCTCCTCCACGTCGAAGAGCCCCGGCAACTGCCGGCGGTCCCACGGCGCGAACGGCGCCCTCGGCTTGAACGGATCGGCCACGGAGTCCCCCAGACTGCATCGCACGTGCGGTCGCGCGAATCTACCGGCGGCGACGTGGTGGCCCTGCGTCGGAGGGGAGCGTCGGGCACCGCACGCTGCACGGCGGCGCCAGGACCGGCGTCAGGCGCGGCGGGCGGTGGGTCGCTCGGCGAGCAACTCGGCGGGCAGTGCCTCGCCGGTGACCTCGTCGGTCCAGTAACTGCCCGCGTCGAGGCGAGCGAGGGCGACCTCCACGTCGGCGAGGTCCTGCTGGATGGCGTCGAGGTCGAGCGACGTCGGTGCCGTGCCCCCGGATCCGGGCGCTGCACCCGCTGCCTGGTCCGCCGTCTCGGCCTGCACCGGGTGCGGTGTGTCCGGTGCGACCGGGTTTTCGGGGGTCAGATCGTCTCCCTGCATCGGCTGCAGGCTACCGTTCAGGGCGTGGCGCAGGTCCGGCTGGAGCACATCACCAAGGTCTTCGGCGAGGGCGACGAAGCCGTCACCGCAGTCGACGACGTCTCGCTCGAGATCCATCACCACGAGTTCATGATCCTGCTGGGACCGTCGGGCTGCGGCAAGAGCACGCTGCTGCGGATGGTGGCCGGCCTGGAGGACCCGACACACGGCGATGTGGTGATCGGCGACCGTCGGGTCAACGACGTGCAGCCCAAGGAACGCGACATCGCGATGGTGTTCCAGAGCTACGCGCTGTACCCGCACAAGACCGTCGCGGCGAACATCGAGTTCCCGCTCAAGGTGCGCGGTGTCGACAAGGCCACGCGGGCGGCGGCGGCGCGCAAGGCGGCCGAGGTGCTCGGTCTCGACCAGCAACTGAAGCGCAAGCCCGGCCAGCTGAGCGGTGGCCAGCGCCAGCGCGTCGCCCTGGCCCGGGCCATCGTTCGCGACCCGGCCGTGTTCCTGATGGACGAGCCGCTCAGCAACCTGGACGCCAAGCTGCGCGGCGACACCCGCGCCGAGCTGGTCGACCTGCATCGGCGCATCGACAGCACGTTCATCTACGTCACCCACGACCAGGTCGAGGCGATGACGATGGGAAGTCGAGTGGCGATCCTCGACCAGGGCCGCCTGCAGCAGGTGGGCACCCCGCAGGAGGTGTACGACCGTCCGGCCACGGCGTTCGTCGCGCAGTTCATCGGTACGCCGCCGATGAACCTGCTGCCACCCGGGATGATGGGCAGCGAGGTCGTGCGCGTGGGCATCCGACCCGAGCACCTGCAGCTCGTTCCCGGCGGTCAGTTGCACGCCGTGGTCCGCCAGGTGGAGCACCTCGGCCACGAGGTGATCCTCATCGCCGATGCGAACGGCACACGGCTGGTGTCGCGCCTGTCCCCCGACTCGTTCGTGCCCGAGGTCGGCGACCCGGTGGCTTTCGACGCCGAGCCCGGCCGCCTGCACCACTTCGACGCGACGACGGGGGAGCGGGTCTCGTGAAGCGGCGCCTTCGCGATGTGCCGTGGGCCATCGCGATGCTGCTGCCCAGCATCGCCCTCATCGCGGTGTGGACGATCTACCCGTTGGTGCGCGCGATCCAGAAGGGTCACTTCAAGTGCGACGTCACCGGCACGAAGTGCACCGACCAGGGCTGGGGCCGGTACTGGGACGTCTTCATCTCGAACGAGTTCCAGCACGCGCTCGGCGTGTCGGTGAAGCTGATGTTCCTCACCGTCCCGGTCGGCCTGATCCTCGGCGTCGGCTTGGCCGTGCTCGCCGACAAACACCTTCGCGGCATCGGCGTGTTCCGCACGATCTTCTCCAGCACGGTGGCCACCAGTGTGGCCGTGGCGAGCTTGGTGTGGTTCGTGCTGCTGCAGCCGCAGATCGGCGTGTTCGCCGACCTGTTCAGCGGCATCTTCCCGGTGTTGAAGAACCCCGGCTTGTTGAACGACCCCGACACCGCGCTGCTCGCGGTCGCGTTCAGCTCGGTGTGGGCGAACCTCGGGTTCACGTTCATCATCGTCACCGCAGCGCTGCAGAGCGTGCCACGCGACCTGTACGAGAGCGCGTTCGTCGACGGGGCGGGCAGCGTGCGCCGCTTCACCAACGTGACGATCCCGATGATCGCTCCGACGCTGCTGTTCGTCGGCGTGGTCCTCACCACGCGTGCGCTGCAGACCTACGGCGAGATCGCGCTGCTCACCGGCGGTGGACCGAACCCCGAGAAGCCGACGACCACCATTCCGTACCTGATCTACGGCCGCAACTCGATCATCCGCGGCGACCTGGGCACCAAGTCGGCCGCCGCCGTGCTGCTGTTCCTGCTGTCGCTGGTGCTGGCCCTGGTGCAGTTCCGTGGCCTCGAGAAGCGGGTGCACTATGGCCGCTGACACCGTGCGCGGCGCGCGCAAGGTCGGGCGTTACACGCTGCTCGTCTTCCTCGCCTTCATCGTGCTGTTCCCGATCTACGCCGTCGTGATGCAGGCGCTGAAGACGGGCCCGGACTCGCTGGACCACCCGCGCTCGCTGCTGCCCGTCGACCTGACGTTGTCCACCATCAAGGCGGCGTGGAACCAGGGCGACCTCGGCCGCCTGCTGCTCAACAGCGTGTTCGTGTCGGTGATGGTCACCATCGGTGTGGTCATCACGTCGCTGCTGGCGGCCTACGCGTTCGCGTTCCTCGAGTTCCCGGGTCGCGGGCCGCTGTTCGTGGCGTTCCTGGCGACGATGCTCGTGCCGGCCGAGGTGACCGTCGTGATCAACGAGCGCACGGCCGACTCGCTCGGCTGGATCAACTCCTACCAGGGGCTGATCGTGCCGTCGTTGGCGAGCACGTTCGGCGTGTTCCTCGTCCGTCAGGTGTTCTTGCAGCTTCCTGGAGAACTTCGTGAGGCTGCAGCCCTTGACGGCGTGGGTCACGTGCGATTTCTCTGGGAGGTGGCGGCACCCCTCAGCAGGCCCACCCTGGGCGCACTCGGTCTGTTCACGTTCCTCGGGACGTGGAACGCGTACCTGTGGCCGTCACAGGTGATCCGCGGCGACCGGGCGCACGAAACGATCCAGATCGGCCTGGAACGCTTGAAGAACAACGACATCAGCAAGATCAATCTCGTGACCGGAGGTCTCGTCGTGGCTGCCCTTCCCATCTTCGTCATGTTGGTGCTGTTCCAGCGTCAACTCGTTCGCGGTCTCACCGCAGGGGCGGTGAAGGGCTGATGCGCAGCCGACGCAACCGTTCGGCGGCTGTGGCGCTGGTCGCCTCGTTCGCCCTCCTCGCCGCCTGCAGCGGCGGCGACAGCATCACCGGGGGCGGCGCCACCACCACGGCCCCCTCCACCGAGACGACCTCGGGCTCGACCGAATCCACGGCCACGCTGCCGCCGACCACGACGATCGCTCCGGACAACCTGCCCGACTGCCCGACCGACGCACTGGCGAACGCGACCGGCACGACCGAGATCTCGTTCTGGCACGGCATGAGCGGCCCGCTGGGTGAGGAGCTCACCAAGCTGACCGACGCCTACAACGCGAGCCAGGACAAGGTGAAGGTGCTGCTGGTGCAGGGCAGCTACGAAGAGACCGCCGACAACTACTACCAGGCCTCGCAGGGCGACCGCCCCGACCTGGTGCAGATGCCGGAGTACCAGGTGCAGGCGATGGTGGACACCGCGTCGGCGATCCCGGTCCAGCAGTGCATCGAGTCGAGTGGCTACGACACGTCGGCGTTGCTGCCGGCGGGCCTCACTGCCTACGCGACGGGCGGCCTGCAGTGGTCGATGCCGTTCAACATCTCCAACCCTGTGCTGTTCTACAACCAGAAGGCCTTCGGCGCGGCCGGCCTCGACCCGAACACGCCGCCGACCTCACTCGACGAGATGCGCGAGTTCAGCCAGAAGATCGTCGACTCGGGTGCCGCCAAGTACGGCCTGTCACTCGACTCGGGCTTCGACTCCGGTGGCGGCTGGTACGTCGAGCAGTGGTTCGCCAAGGCCGGCGAGTTCTACGTCGACGGCGACAACGGCCGCACGGCCCGCGCCACGAAGGTGCTCTACGACAACCAGACCGGCGTCGACCTGCTCACGTTCCTGCAGGGGATGATCAACGACGGGCTTGCCGTCAACGTCGGCGACAACAGCACCACCGGGTACGACAACCTGCTCAAGCTGGCCGACCAGCAGGAGCCGGCCGCGATGACCATCGCCACGTCGGCGTCGCTCGGCCCGGTGCTGCAGGTGCTGGCGAGCGGCCAGTTCCCGAACATCAACGCCGACGACGTCGGCGTCGGGCCGATGCCCGGCCCCGACGGCAAGCCTGGTGCGCTGATCGGTGGCGCTTCGCTGTGGATGGTCGATTCCGGCGACGACGTGCGAACGGCGGCTGCGTGGGACTTCGTCACCTACCTCACGCAGGCCGAGCAGCAGAGCGAGTGGGCGGTCGCCACCGGCTACGTGCCGATGAACACCGATGCCCTCGACCTCGAGCCGTACAAGTCGACGGTCGCGAAGGACCCGCGGTTCTCGGTCGCCTACCAGCAGCTGCTCGACACCCCGGACGTGCCGACATCGGCCGGCCCGGTGGTCGGTCCGTTGCGTGAGATCCGCACCGTGTTGGCCAACGCCGTCGCCGCCGTGTTCGGCGGCGCCGACGTCACTGCGTCGCTGAAGGACTCGGCCACCCAGGCCAACGCCCTCATCACCGACTACAACGCCCGCAACTGACCCAAGGGCCTTCTGGGCCTTCTCGGGCTGTTTCGTCCCACCCAGGCCTTCTCGGGCTGATTCGTCCCAAACGGGCTTCTCGGTCTGATTCGTCTCGAAAAGTGCGACACAGCGCACAGAGAAGCAGCGCGTCAGCGCGCCCATTGGTCGATGACGCGGCGGATGCGTGCCGCAGCCACCGCCGGTTGCTGCGTCACTTGCCGCCACGTCACGTGGACGACGTGCCAGCCCGCGCCCACCAGGTCGGCGTCGCGGAGGCGGTCGAACTCGAACTGGTCGCGGTCGAGGCCGTGTGAGCCCCAACCGTCGCACTCGACGATCACCCTCGTGCCGGTGACCAGGAAGTCGACCTCGTAGCCCTCCACGATGGCATGGAAGGTCATCGGTGGCAGGGCGAAGTCGCGGACGAGGTCGCCCATGACCGCCTCGAGGGTGCTGTCCGGCGGCAGTTCTTCGTCCAACCATCGCTCGAGTGCAGCACGGAGCGCCACCGTGCCATGGCGGCCCTTCGTGGAGTGTCGGAACAACGTGCTCCGGATTGCGTGCGGTGACGCGACCTTCGCCGACAGCACGTCGACGAGTGCGTCGAAGACCGAATCCGGATCGACCGCGCCGAGGTCGAGGAGCATCCGCATCGGATTGGTCACCGGGATCCGCCGGCGCAGCACTGGTCGGAGGTCCAGCCGGTCCGACGGTCGATGGATCACCACGCCACCGGGCAACGAGTGCCGTCCCCGCGACGGAAGGATGACGTCGAGCGGCTCTCCTTCGGGGCGATGCACACCCCAGAGCGCGGCCGCCGATCGGTGGGATGCCATCGCGCCCGGCCCCGCCGCCCACACCGCACCGAGCACCCGCTGCTCGAACGACGCCGGGCTGCCCCACACCCGCGCCACGTTCGGGTAGAGGGCTTCCAACGCACCTCCCGGCCCGATGGCTCGGTACCAGTTCGTGCGGCTGAACCCCAGACGGAGTGCGGCGTCCTTGTGGATCAGACCGTGATGGCGTGCGGCGAAGTCGTCGATCAGGTGCATCTTCATGCTGTCACTGGGTACGGCGACGCGACGCGATTGGCAGAGTTGTCCGAACGTGCGGCCGTTCTCTTCGCCGACAGTTGCACTTTTCGAGACGGATCAGCCCGAGAAGCCCGTTTGGGACGAATCAGCCCGAGATGGCGTGCGCGGGACGAATCAGCCCGAGATGGCACCGGGTAGCCTGCCGGGCATGGCTTACCCCTTCCCGGCCCTCGACGGGTCCGCGCCCACGATCCAGCAGTTCAACGACACCCCCGAGATGGGCATCGACACGTCGAAGCGTTACACGGCGACGATGGAGACCAGCATGGGCACCCTCGTCATCGCCCTCGACGCGATCAACGCGCCGCTGACGGTCAACAACTTCGTGTTCCTGGCCGGGTACCACTACTACGAGGGCGTGATCTTCCACCGGATCATCAACGGCTTCGTGTGCCAGGGCGGCGACCCCACCGGCACCGGTCGCGGCGGCCCCGGCTACCGCTTCGCCGACGAGCCGGTGAAGCAGCGCTACCAGATCGGTTCGCTGGCGATGGCCAACGCCGGCCCCGACACCAACGGCAGCCAGTTCTTCCTCATCAGCGGCCCCAGCGGCGCCGGTCTGCCCCCGCAGTACAACCACTTCGGTCAGGTCGTGAAGGGCCTGGAGATCGTCGACGCGATGCAGAAGGTCGACACCGACCGCGCCGATCGCCCGCGCACCGACGTGGTGATCAACTCGGTCACCATCACCGTCGCGGACTGACGCACCGCACGGGCAGGTCCGCACGATGGCCGCACGCCCGGACACCGCACGATCGACGCGCCGGCTGGAGCGGGTCTCGCTCGACCAGGCGCGCCGCATCGCGCTCGCTGCGCAGGGCTTCGCCGACCGCCGGCCGACCGGTCGCGTCGACCGGCGACACCTGCGCCGCGCCCTCGACCGCATGGGCGTCATCCAGATCGACTCGGTCAACGTCCTCGTCCGCAGCCAGGAACTGCCGCTGTTCGCGCGCCTCGGCCCGCACCCGCGGTCGCTGATCGCCGACGCCACTGCCGCCGGCGAGCTGTTCGAGTACTGGGTGCACGAGGCCAGCCACGTGCCCACCGCGCACCATCACCTGCACCGCTGGCACATGGAGCGCGACCACAAGTGGTCGCGCTACTGGGACCTGCAGGACCGCCGCCCCGGCTACATCGACGAGGTCCTGTCGCGCATCGATCGCGAAGGTCCGGTTGCCGCGGGCGACCTGAGCGAGCGGGTCGGCAAGAAGGGCCAGTGGTGGGACTGGGACGACGCCAAGGTGGCGCTGGAGCACCTGTTCTGGAAGGGCGCCGTCACGGCCACCCGCCGACCCGCCGACTTCGCCCGTCTGTACGACCTCACCGAACGCGTCATCCCCGCCGAGGTGCTCGCCCGCCCTGCACCGTCGGAGCACGAGGCGCGCAAGGAGCTGCTGGTGCTGGCCGCGCAGCACCACGGCATCGGCACGATGACCGACCTCACCGACTACCACCGGCAGAAGAACGCGCCCTGCAAACCGCTGCTCGCCGAGCTGGTGGAGGAAGGGCGCCTGCTGTCGGTGACCGTCGACGGGTGGGACAAGCCGGCGTTCCTGCACCCGGATGCGGCGGTACCGCGGCGCATCGAGGCGTGCGCCCTGCTGAGCCCGTTCGACCCTGTCTGCTGGTACCGCGACCGCAACGAGCGGCTGTTCGGGTTCCACTACCGCATCGAGATCTACACGCCCGCCCCGAAGCGGGTGTTCGGCTACTACGTGTTGCCGATCCTCTGGCACGACGGCCTGGTCGGCCGGCTCGACATGAAGGCCGACCGCCACGCAGGCGTGCTGCGCGTGCTCGGGTCGTTCGCCGAACCAGGTGTGCCGCGCGACGAGATCGCGCACGATGTCGCGGCGGAACTCGTGGCGATGGCGTCGTGGCTCGGCCTCGGCGCGGTCGAGGTGACCCACCGCGGCGACCTGGCACCCATGCTGCAGGGGTACCTCGCCCATCGCTGAATCATCGGTACGCTCTCGCCGATGCCCGACGCCGACCTGAAGCCGCGCGATCGCATGCCGTCCTGGGTGTGGCGCGCCGTCGTGGTGTTCTGGCTCGGGTGGCTGATCGCCGTGCGGCTCGACTCCACCGTCGACCGGTTGTACGGCCTGTTCACGCTGCTGCTGGTGTCGATCTTCCTCGCGCTCGCCATCGAGCCGGGTGTCAACCGCCTGGCACGTCACGGCTGGCGGCGCGGGACCGCGACGGCGCTCATTCTCGTCGGTGTGCTGTTGGCGTTCGTGCTGTTCGTCGTGGCGATCGCGGCGCTCGTCGGTCAGCAGATCGCCGACCTGCTGCAGAACTCGGAGGACTACGTCAACCGGTTCGTCCGATTCGCGAACGACCACTTCGGCACGCACATCGACGCCAGCTCGGTGATCGCGGAGATCCAGGACCCGAACGGTGCCGTGCAGCGCTTCATCCGCGGTCAACGCGGTCGCGTGCTCGACATCTCGGTGACCGCGCTCGGCGTGGTGGTGCAGGTGTTGTCGGTCGCGTTGTTCACCTTCTACCTCGTCGCCGACGGTCCGAAGATGCGCCGCGCGCTGTGCAGCCGGCTGAGCCCCGAGCGCCAGCAGCGCGTGCTCGACACGTGGGACATCGCGATCGACAAGACGGGCGGCTACCTGTACTCGCGTGCCCTGCTCGCCGGGCTCTCGGCGTTCTCGCACTGGGTGATCCTGCAGGCGTTGGGCACCAAGGCGCCGGTGGCGCTCGCGCTGTGGGTCGGTGTGATCAGCCAGTTCCTGCCGGTGATCGGCACCTACCTGGCGGGCGCGCTCCCCGTGTTGATCGCGTTCATCGACTCGCCGGCCAAGGGCTTGATCGTGCTGATCTTCGTGATCGTCTACCAGCAGATCGAGAACTACCTGTTCATCCCGCGCATCACGGCGCGCACGATGGACATCCACCCGGCGGTCGCCTTCGGTTCGGCGTTGGCGGGCGCGGCGTTGTTGGGTCCGGTGGGCGCGGTGCTGGCGATCCCGGGCGCGGCGATGGCGCAGGCGCTGCTGTCCGACGTGGGACGGCGTCACGAGGTGATCGAGAGCGAACTGGTCACGATTCGGCAACGACCGACACGCGCCGAACGCAAGGCGGCCAAGCAACGGGCCGCCGAGCCGCCACCGTCCGATGACGACGCCTGAGGCGTTCGTGCCCGTTGCGATCACCGACCGCAACGGGCTCGACGAGTCCGTGCATTTCGGCGCCGTGGTGGGCCTCGGCCCGTCGGGCGAGGTCGAGTTCGCGGTGGGAGACCCGGCGACGATCGTCTACCCACGTTCGTCGAACAAGCCGATGCAGGCGGTGGCGATGGTGCGTGCCGGCCTGCACCTGCCACCGGAGCTGCTCGCCGTGGTGTGCGCCAGCCACGACGGCACACCGATGCACACCGCCGCGGCGGCACGGGTACTTGCGAGCGTGGGCCTCGGGTCCGACGCCCTCGCGAACACGCCGTCGTACCCGCTCGACGAGCGCGCGGCCCGCGAGGTGATCGCTCGTGGCGAAGGTCCCGCGCGGCTGTACATGAACTGCAGCGGCAAGCACAGCGGCATGCTCGCGACCTGCGTGCACCAGGGCTGGGCGCACGACCCCGGCTACCTCGACGAGCAGCATCCGCTGCAGGTGCGCATCACCGACGCGATCGACGAGCTGTGCGACGAACCGCATGCCCACATCGGCATCGACGGATGCGGCGCGCCGGCGCACGCGATGTCGTTGGTCGGTCTCACCAGGGCGTTCCGCGCCATCGCCACCGGTGCCGCCGGTGCGGCGGGCGACGAGGTGTACGCCGCGATGACCGGCCACCCGCAGATGGTGGGCGGCGAGCGGCGGGACGTGACCGCGTTCATGCGTCGCGTACCCGGGCTGATGGCCAAGGACGGTGCCGATGGTGTGTTCGCCGCTGCGATGCCGGACGGGCGGGCCGTCGCGGTCAAGATCGCGGACGGGGCGAACCGTGCCCGTCCACCGGTGATGGTGGCGGCACTCGCTCAACTCGGCATCGACGTGTCGGCGGTCGCACCGCTGGTGGAGGAGACGATCATGGGACATGGACAGCAGGTCGGCCGGGTCAGGGCGGTGGCGCCGTGACCGGTATCCCTTTCGTCACGCTCGACGACCCTCGCTACGGCGAGTCCGTCGTGGTGGCGCCGCACCTGCGCCGCGTGATCGCCAAGAACCCGTCGAAGTTCACCTACCACGGCACCGGCACGTACATCGTCGGTGAGGGTGAGGTGGCGGTCATCGACCCTGGCCCCGACCTGCCCGAGCATCGCGAGGCGCTGGAGGCGGCGCTCGACGGCGAGCGCGTCACGGCGATCCTCATCACCCACTGCCACTCCGACCACTCGCCACTCGCCGCCTGGCTGCGCGACACGACCGGCGCACCGACCGTCGCCTTCGGACCGCACGTGCTGAACACCGACTGGGTGGAGGACGACTCGCCCGAGGAGCCCACCGAGGAGGAACTCGCCGAGGCGAAGGCCGCCGAGGAGCGTGGCGAGGCGAAGGTGGAGGAGTCGCTCGACCTCGGCTTCGACCCGGACCGCCGCGTCGTGACCGGCGACGTGGTGGCGGCCGGCGCCGGCTGGACGATCGAGGCCGTGCACACGCCCGGCCACACCAGCAACCACACGTGTTTCTGGATGCCCGAGCAGCGAGCGCTGTTCACCGGCGACCACATCATGGGCTGGAGCACGACGGTGATCACCCCGCCGGACGGCAGCATGCGCGACTACTTCGCGTCGCTCGAGCGCGTGCGTGCGTTGGACGCGGCGTCGCTGTGGCCCACCCACGGCGCACCGGTCACCGACGTCGCCCCGTTCATCGACGCGTTCGTGGCGCACCGTCTCGATCGTGAGGCGGGCGTGCTCGCCGCGGTCCGCGACGGTGTGGCGCTGGTGCCCGACATGGTGCGCCGTCTCTACGTGGGCGTGAACGAGAAGCTGTACAAGGCGGCGGGCCGCAGCGTGCTGGCGCACCTCATCAAGCTCGTCGACGACGGCTTGATCATCCACGAAGGTCAGCAGCCCGGCGTCACCACGCCCTATCGGCCGGTCTAGATGTACTGATCGAGGATCGTGCTCTCGGTGAGACGATCGAGTGTGTCCTTCACCGCGGAGGCGGTCTTCGGGCTGATGCCGGGCACCGACGCAAGGTCGTGGGCGGTGGCGCGCATCAGCTTCGCCAGCTCGCCGAAGTGTTCGGTGATGGCGTTCGCTTCCTCGTCGCCGAGGCGCGGCACGCGCGCCAGCAAGCGCAGGCCCCGCGGTGATGCGGGCGCGTCGCCGTCGGTGGCACCGGGAGCACGCCCGGCGATCGACGGGTAGTCGGCCATCACCAGGTCGAGCTCATCGTCGAGCGATGTGAACACTTCGTCGAGCTGCAACCGCAGCAGGCGAGCATCGACACCGAGCTCGACGATCATCGTCTCGATCTCGGCGGCGATCTGGCGCACCATCTCCCCGCGCTGGATCACCGCCGCGACGTCGCGCACCGTCACCACGTCCTCGATCTCCAGCGCCGTGAGCGCGCTGGTGGCGTCGTCGAGCTTGGCCTTGTAGCGCTCGAGCGTCTGCAGCGCCTGGTTGGCGCGATCGAGCAGCCGGCCGATGTCCTGCAGCTGGCGCTTCATGCCACCCGCGTAGACGTTGATGACGCTCATCTCTTCGCTGACACTGATGACCGGCACGCCCAACGAGACGGCGACACGCTCGGCCGTGCGGTGGCGGGTGCCGGTCTCGGAGGTGTGGACGGTCGGATCGGGCACGAGGTGCACGTTGGCGCGGGCGATCCGCGTCGCGGTGCGGTCGAGGATGATCGCACCGTCCATCTTCGCCAGCTCGCTCAGTCGTTGGGGAGTGAACTCGGCGTCGAGCAGGAAGCCACCCGAACAGATGGCGAGCACCTTCGGCTCGTCGCTGACGAGGATCAGTGCCCCCATCTTCGCCCGGACGATGCGGTCGATGCCGTCGCGCAGCGGTGTCCCGGGCGCCACCTGGGCGAGCGCCTCGTGCAGGGTCTCGTTCGGGGTCGTCTGGCCGGACATGTGCGTCCAGTCTACGAGGTGCGGCCGCGCCTGCGCCCGGGCGCGTCGGCCCGCAGGATCAGGGGCGGTGCCGCGACAGGCCTGCGGCGACGATTGCCTCCGCCACCGTGCCGACGCGGGTGACCTGGATGCCGTCGACGTCGTCGGGCGAGTGCAGCGGCACGATGGCGCGGGTGAAACCCATTCGAGCGGCTTCTGCCAGTCGTCGGGGCGCGTGCGCCACCTGGCGCAGCTCGCCGGCCAGGCCGACTTCGCCGAACACCACCACATCGGGGGCGAGCGGCTGATGGGCCAGCGCGCTCACCAGCGCGAGGCACAGGGCCAAATCGGCGCCCGGCTCGGTGAGCCGCACACCACCCACCGCCGAGGCGAACACCTCCTGTTGCGACATACCCACCCGTGCTCGGCGTTCGAGCACCGCCAGCAGCAGCGCCAGGCGGCCGGGGTCGATGCCCTGCGCACTGCGCCGCGGCGGTACACCGGAGGTGACGGTGTTGGTGAGCGCCTGCACCTCGACGAGCAACGGGCGCTGGCCCTCCAGCGTGGGTACCACCGCCGACCCGGCGACACCGGTGCGCCGGTCGGACAGGAACAGGCGGCTGGCATCGGGCACACCGCGCAGCCCGTCGCCCGCCATCTCGAACACGCCCAGTTCGTTGGTGGGCCCGAAGCGGTGCTTGACGGCCCGCAGCAGGCGCAGGGAGTGGTGCCGGTCGCCCTCGAACGCGAGGACCGTGTCGACGACGTGCTCGAGCGCCCGTGGCCCGGCCAGGCCGCCCTCCTTGGTGACGTGCCCGACCAGCACCACCGGAATGCCGCGCCGCTTCGCCTCGCCCACCAGGCGGTGTGCGCATTCGCGCACCTGCACCACGCTGCCGGGCGCGGAGGGCACGTCGGGATCGCCGATCGTCTGGATGCTGTCGACCACCACCAGCCGCGGTTGCACCTGATCGACGGCTGCGACGATGTGCGGCAGCGACGTCTCGGGCAGCAGCCAGACGTGGGGCTGCACGGCGCCGAGTCGCTCGGCGCGCAGACGCACCTGCTGGGCGCTCTCCTCGGCGCTGACGTAGAGGCTGCGCGTCGGCCACTGCGCCAGCAACTGCAGGAGGATGGTGCTCTTGCCGATGCCGGGTTCGCCGCCGAGCAGCGTGACGGACCCGGCCACCAACCCTCCGCCGAGTACTCGATCGAGTTCGGGTAGTCCGGTGGGCTGTGGTTGCGCCGACGAGGCGTCGACCTCGCCGATCGGTACCGCCGTGGCCCCGCCGCGCAGGCTGGCGGCCGAGGCCGCCGGTTCAGGGGCTTCGACGTCCTCGACCATCGAGTTCCATGCCTCGCAGGAGGCGCAGCGGCCGGCCCACTTCGGCGTGGCCGTGCCGCATTCGGTGCAGCGGTAGACGAGTCGTGTCCGAGTCATGGTGCGGACGGTACGGCAGGGGTGTCACAGGATTCGCCGACCTGACCCGGAACGCGAACGAGCCCCGGCCGAAGCCGGGGCCCGTCGAAGTTCGGTGCGTGCCGTGATCAGGCGGCGCGGCGGCGCTCGCGCAGGGCGATGACCGTCGCGGCCACGCCGATGGCGATCAGGCCGAGGGCGATGCCGACGATCTGCATCGTGTTCGAGCCGGTGGCGGGCAGGCCGCCGCCGTCGGCGAGGGCCGCCTGGCACGCGAGGTAGCCCTGGAGGTCGAAGACGCCGCCGGTGGTGAAGTCTGCAGCGCTGCAGGACGTGGCCGCAGCCGACGCGCCGCCCATGAACATCACCATGGTGAGACCGGTGAGACCGACGAGCACGGCCACGCCGGCTGCGATCTTGGCCTTCATCGATTCGAACAGCTTCATCGTTCCCCCAAAATTGGTGTGCGAGCTTCCTGACGGCTTCGTGACACTCGTCAAGTCAGCGCAGCATAACCTCATTGTCCCTGGTCGTCCAGCAAAAGTTCGCGACGTCGGGCCGACCTTCGGCGGCGGAGCAACTCGGCCGCGGCACCGAAGGTGAACCACTGTGCGGCCACGGCGGGCACCGTGCCGACGTTCCACAGCGGACCGCTGCCCGCCGGCACCTCCAGCCGTCCGTCGGACGCCACCGGTACCGAGCGCAGCCCCCTGCGCCAGCCGCCGCTGCCGGCACGTGACCAGGTGAACGCCCCGTCGCCGTCCACGGTGGCCACCGCCTGGCCCCACGCCGTCAGCCCGATCGGTCCGTCGTCGCCCGTCGCCGCGCCCTTCCATCCCGTCACCTCGTACAGGGCGATGGCGTCGTCGTCGACGGCGGTGCGCAGGCCGGGGTCGTCAGCGAGCGTCACGTAGTCCTCCAGGCGCACGCTCTTCAACAGCACCACCCAGCGCACGCCGAGCGCGGTGAGTCGTTCGGCGACCGGTCGGCCGGCGCGTACCTCGTCGACGATCTCGTTCGCTGTGGGCTCGCGAGGGTCGCCGGTCTCCTTCACGCCTTCGACGAGGCCGTTGTCGGACGAGGCGAGCACGTCACCTCCGAGGTAGAGCGGCATCGGGTTCAGCACCCGCCGCACCGGCCCGTCGCTGACGCTGAGATTGAAGTACTGGTACCACGGCAGTGCCAGCACGGTCCCCGGATGATCGTCGACGAGCGCGCGAGCGGCGCGCCACCCTGTCGGCTCGGCATCGGCGTGCAACTGGCCGCCGATGCCCCACAGCCCGGGCACGGCGAGTGCCGCGGCCACGGCGAGCGGCGCGATGGCGGCCGGACCCGCGAACCACACCGTGGACGGCCGGGCGACACTCGCCCGGTACAGCCGGAGCGCCCCGAGAGCCGCGGTCGGTGCGAGCCACACCAGGTGCAACGTGAGCACGCGGTGGCCTTCGCGCCACACCCCGGCGAGGAGATGATCGTTGACCCACACCCACACCTGGTCGAGGCCGGGGATCGCCGACGCGGCGGCGACGAACCACCCGATCACGCCAAGAGCGGTCAGCGGGCCGCGAAGTGGCCGAGCGACGGCGCGGGTGCCGACGACGGCGAAGGCGAGCAGGATCAGTCCGGCCAGCGCCACCAGCGTGCCGCGCCCGCCCACTTGGTAGTAGGTGTTCCAGAAGCCGCCACCGGCGGACAGGCGCAGCAGACCGCGCATCGAGCCGGCGTCGGTGGGGAACGCCGCCCCGCCGGCCATCTGCACGTCGTTGGTGGCCGACACCACCAATCCCGGCACCAGCCAGGCCGCTTGGGCCAGGAACGCGACGACGATGGCCTTCCACCAGCCCGCGCGTTCGCCGCGGGTCCAGTCGGCGACCACGCCGACCACCACGACGACCAGCGCCACCGAGCCGCCGAAGTGGCCGGCGAAACCGAGCGCGAACGCGCCGAGGAACGTGGACGAAAGCCGCCGTCCGGGACGGAGCAGCGCCGGCAGCACCCACGGCAGCAGCGCCAGGGGCCAGGTGACGTTGAAGTGACCGACCGCGGCGCGGGTGAGCACGAACGGACTGAGCGCGTAGACCGCGCCGGCCGAGTGCAGCACCCAGCGCGGCACGTCGCCGGTGACGGCCCGGTCGGCCATCCGGGCGGTGAGGCGCACCATGCCCACCCAGGGCAGCACGAACAGCGCCACCATCAGCAGCTTGCCGGTGAGCGTGCCGGGCACGATCGACGACAGCCACGAGAACGGCAGCCAGAGGGGCAACCGGCGCGGCAGTTCCGGGCCGAGGCCCCAGAAGCCGCTCGGCGTGTCGAGCTGGGGCGTGAGCACCAGGTCGAGGTTGAACAACAGCCCGGGCTGCAGCGCGGGCCCGAGCAGCAGCACGGCGACGACGCAGGGGATGCCCCAGTCGACGACGGTGGCGGTGGCGGGACGGCGAAGCTTCACGAGACACCCATCATGACGTGAGGACGACGTTCCACCAGGGTGCGACGAGCACGATCGTCGTGATCAGCGCGGCGGCGACGGCACTTCGGCCGACGTGGCGGCGCGCCCACCAACCGACGATCGGTACGGCGGCGACCAGTGCCCAGGGCGTGGAGAGCGCCGCCGCGGCGACGAGTGCGCCGACCACGAGCCCGCGCCGCACGTCGATCCGCGGTGACGCGGCCAGTGCCACCGCCCACACCAGCGCAGCGGCGGTGCACAGCGGTGCCAGTTCGCGCAGCAGCGCGGCGGCGAACAGCGCCGCGACGACGGCGACCACCACGGTGCCGTCCGAGCGGCGCGCTCGGGAATGGAGCCGGCGTGCTGCGACCACCGACCCGATGACGAAGGCGACGCCGAACACGAACATCGTCGCGCCCACGCCGAGGGGCGACCAGGCGGCCACCAGCACCGGCAGGGGAGCCACCGACGTCGCCGCCGGACCGTGCATCCGCGACAGGGTGTACTCGCTGCCCGTGCGCACGTTGTCGAGCAGGGTCTCGGGCAACGCGCTCCGGCCGGCGATGGCGAGCAGGATGCCGACCGCTGCGGCCACTGCGACGACCCCGAGGATCGTCCCACGCCTCGCTCGGTGATGCGACCAGCGGTCCCGCACACCCTGCACGTCGATCAACGGCGCGGTGCTCGGCACGTGAGCGGTGGTGGCGCGAGCAGCGACGCTCTCGAGTGCGAGCGCCTGGAAGAGGAACACGGCCGCGAGCGCGGCGAGCGCGCTCGGTCCGAGGCGTTGCGACGCGTACCCGATGTTGACCGCATCGTTCCAGCCGGTGGCCACCGACCAGATGGCCGCCAGCGCGAGCAACATCGGCGGTGCCACACCGACGGCGATGCGCGCCGAGGGGAGTTGGCGGAGCAGCACCCAGAGCGCCGCACCGATGATGATCGCCCACGGTCCGATCAGCAGGATGCCCGCCACGGTGGCGACCACCAGCGCCACGGTGTCCGAGCGCCGGGTGGGTCCGCGGTGGGCACGCGGTCGTTCGACCATCACATCGGTCAGCGGCGAACCGTCCGATGCGGGGGTGCGGCGCAGGGCGAGCCACACGCAGGCGAGGGTGGCGAGGAGCGAGACGAGGAGCGACCATCGCAGCGGCACCGCACCGCTGTACCGCAACTCGACGTCGGCCGGCCCGGCGGTGGTGAAGCGCCACACGTTGCCGGCGTCCGATTCCGTGGCAGGGATGTCCTTCCCGGCGACGTGGAGCACCCAGCGCGGGTCGTAGCTCGACCGCAGGGTCACCATGTGGTCGCCGGCTGCCACGGTCGACCGGTAGTGGTCGGACGACACCTGCCGCCAGCTGTCGCCGCTCACCGCCGGGGGTTCGGGAGTGCGCAGCCCCGTCTGCGGCACCATCGCGATGCGGTCGAAGGCCGTGGCGGGCGCGGTGTGCAACTGCCAGGTGCCGGCCGTCAGCTCCACGGGTGCGCATCCGGTGAACTGCACCGGCTGGCCGGCCAAGAGCGCTCCGACGGTGCCGGACGCACGTACCGGCACCGCGATCGGCGCGCCGTCCGGGCCGACGGCCAGGCCGTGATCGGCGCAGCGCTCGTCCAGCGGCGCGTCGGCCTCGTAGTGGTTGACGCGGTCGCCGCCGACGACGATCTCGCTGATGCGGATCGACCCGCGGTCGAAGGCGTTGCGCTTCGCGAAACGGATTGCCGTCACCGTCACCGCGTCGGTCTCGACCGGACGGTCGAGCACCACCGACGCCACCCGAGTGCACACGCGAGGCACGGCGTGGGTGCACTGGGGGCCCGAGAACGTGAGGCGCTCGGTGCGGTCACCCACCGTCACATCCACGAGGCTCAGCCGCGCGGTCGAACGGTTCGAGGGCACGATGACCCGGACGAGGTCGACCGCTTGGCGTTCGACGTGCGCCGTCGCCGACATCCCGCGCAGGGCGGGGCCGCTCCACGAGGTGGTGGTGTCGTCATCGATGAGGAACGCGGCGTGGCCGAGGTTCGAAGCGCCCTCCGGGCGAGCGGAGGATGCGCGCAGCGGGCCCCCGATCAGAGCGTCGATCGAGGTGTCGCTGGTGGCCTCGAGCAGCCGCAGGTCGCCGTCCACCCGCACGGTGTCGGCGTGGCTGACACCGAACCGACGCCGGATGGTGACCTCCTCGTCGTAGCGGGTGGAATCGAGGGACGCGCGGGTGGCGGTGACGGCGCGGTCGATGCGGCGGAACGTGTACGCGGTGGGTGCGTCGGCCACCAACCGCTCGACGGCAGGGGAACGGCTGGTCAGGTCGTCGGGTACCTGGACGTGCGGCGTCAGATCCAACCCGTCGACGCGCACTTCGGTCAGCCCGACCTCGGCGCCGAACAGGGTGATGTCCGTCGGCGCCACCTTGAACGAGCGGACCGTGGTCGCCGGGAACGTGACGTCGCCGAGGCCGTGCTCGTCCGTGCGGATCGGGATCTCGGTCCCGCTGTCGGTGATGAGCACCGCCGCAGCGACGGTGGGCAGGCCGACCGGCGTGATCGTCGAGCGGATGGACACGTGGCTGATCGTGGTGGGCTGGCGCAGCGTGACCTCGAGATTCGGGCGCGGCCCGAGTCCCGACCAGGGGACGGCCCAGGCGGTGGCAAGGTCGCCGTCGAACGCGTTCGCGGCGCGCAGGTCGTTGCGGTTGCCGCCGAGGCGCGTGAAGGCGCCCGTGATCGACGTCGCGTCCCGGTACCAGGTGACGGACTCGCCACCCGGTTGGTCCGGGTGCACCGGCCGCACCGGCCGGTCGAGCTCCTCGTCCGGTGACAACACCGGCGAGAGCTGCGGCTCGTGGTGCAGCAGGGTGCGGACACGGCGCTGTCCCGTGTCGGTGACCACGATCGGCGCGCCGCCCTGCAGCGCTGCGGCGAGGGTGGCGTCGTCCGCGGCGGCGGATGCGATCACCTGTGCCCCGTCCGGCAGGAGTCCGGCGCGAGCGAGTTGCGGGATGGCGCCCGCGTCGCCGGTCGCGACGATCGTGCCGTTGGACGATGAGAGGGTCTCCACCACCGGCGCTCGCTCGCGTAGGCGATACACCTCGACGGGCGGCAGCGATCGCTCTGCGTGTGCGTCGTCCGTGTCGTCGAACGGCGACACGACGGCGAGCCCGGGGTCGCCGAACGACGCGACCAACTCGAAGTCCGGATCGGTTCGGAGGCCTTCGAACGCGGACGGTCGGGCCACGTTCAGGCGCTGCCAATCGAGGTCGTTGCGCACGAGAATCTCGGTGATGCCCAGCCGACGCGCCATCGGGCCCAGCACGCCGGGCCGGTACGCCGGCCGCTGTGCCCACAGGGTGATGGTCTCGAGCGCGTTGTGGCCAGTGCGCGTCGACAGCATCCAGCCGGTGGCGGTGGCGTGTGGCCGAGTGAGCAGCGCATCGAAGATGTCGTCGCCGACGTATCCCCATCGGTACTGGGCCTGCGAGACGGCCGGCACGATCAGCGAGCGACCGTCGCTGTCGAGCGAGTTGAGGTAGCGGAATGCATCCGACCAGTAGGACGGCACGGGGCCGGAACGTTCGAACGGGTGGTACATCTCGCCGATGACGAACGGCTGGGCCGTGGCGGCGAGCAGCGCCACCCCCGCAGCGAGCACCGCACCACGCTGCCAGCGCGACCGACCGCGTGCGCGGTGCCACACCGCAGCCATCCCGATCGCAGCCAGCACCGCGACGCCGATCACCAGACCCGCGGCGGCCTTGTAGGTGTTGCGGAAGGCGAGCAGCGTGTTGCTGTGCTCGAGCAGCCACAGGATCCCGTCGCTCAGCGGTGACGCAGTCGCTGCCTGGAAGCCACCGACCATCATCGCCAACCCGGCGAGCATCAGTGCCCCGAACCACAGCCGATGGCGGCGTCCCGATCGCCAGAACGCGACGAGCGCGATCATCGGCAGCAGGAAGGTCGCCAGCACGATCAGCGGCTGCTCGAAGAACGGCACGGTCTGCGGCTTCAGCAGCCGGCCCTCTTCACGGAAGTAGGACAGCCAGTTGCCGACCCCACGGAACGATTCGGACCACGACGACGACGTGGCGGACGCCGATGGCAGCTCGGTGTCCGCGAGGCGGGCGTCGAGCGCCTCCGAGGCGTAGTACGTCTTGGTGAGGATCCAAGCCGTCGTGGCGATCGCCAGCGCGCCGGCGCGCACGGACCAACCGACGACCCGCCGCCAGGTGCTGACGCGCTCGACGAGCACGACGTACAGGGCGGTCGGCACCATCATCACGACGACGTAGAGCAGGCCAGGCGTGTCGCTGTTCCCGGCGGCCAGCACGATCAGCGCGAACGCAGCCGCCCACTTCCACGGGTCGTGCCCGGTGATGCCGCGCACGAACACGAGCAGCAACCACGGCGAGAGCGCGAACATCACGTAGAGGTTCGAGGGCAGCAGGAACGAGGCCGTGTAGGGCCCGAACATGACGAGGAGCCCCGCCAACACGTGCGCCGTGCCGATGCGTGGGCGAACGACGCGCAGCAGCGCCACGATCCCCAGCCCGACGAGCGTCAGCAGCCCGGCGTGCCAGACTCGCTCGCTCCACGCCGGGGGCAGCCCGAGGCCGCGCAGCAGCGCGGTGGGGATCGTGGTGCCGAGCCACACGTCTTCGCGTGGCCCGCCGAGGCCGCGCGAGCCGTCCCAGATCGCGAACATCTTGGCCAGCCCGCGTGCCGGGTTGAAGTACTGCTCGAACCGGTTGTCGGCGACGTAGTCGATGGGGCGGTCGAACAGGGTCGCGGCCAACGCGAGCGCGCCGTACAACAGCCCGGTCGGCCACAGGCGACTCGTCCGAACGCCACGGTCGAAGTAGCCGCGTCGCGTCACCTCGATCACTTCATCGTCTGGACAGTCACGTCGTCCCAGGAGCAACTCGTGGCGGTGTCGGCCTGGCCGACGAGGCCGATCGAGGTTCCCTGCGAGCGCACCGAATACCGCACCGAGATCCGCTGCAGCCCCACTTCCGCCTGCACCAGGTCGTCGTCGACCGACAACGACACACCGACCCCGTCAGTGTCCAGGTCGGGGACCTTGCCCAGCACGACCTCGTCGCCGGCGTCGACCTCGACCACGTTCCACACGCCGAACTCCGCAACCCGGATGAGCGCCACGTACTGGTCCGGGCGCTCGTACCTCGCGACGATTCCGCACACTTCGTCACCCCACACGGTGGCCGCCACTCGGACGGCCTTCGCAGATGCGTCGACGACGGCGAGACTCCGGTCCTTGTCGGGAAAGCTGATGAATGCGGTGCCGAGTTGCAGTGACCACACGCCCCGCTCGCTCGTCCAGGTGCCGATCGGACCGGTTCCGAGGCCGCGGTCGTCTCGCGGACGGTTGAAGTCGTCGGACCTGGTGTCGCCGATGTTCGTGACCTCGCCACGCTCGGCCGGGTCCTC
The DNA here is from genome assembly GCA_049318165.1 of Ilumatobacteraceae bacterium. Lineage (GTDB taxonomy): Bacteria > Actinomycetota > Acidimicrobiia > Acidimicrobiales > Ilumatobacteraceae > UBA668. The sequence continues at coordinate 4,678 of JBMOGW010000007.1, read as the reverse complement.
GCTCAAGACGTACGAGATGCCCGTCGTGACCGCGATGACGAACAGCGCCCCCAGCGCGACGTGCCACCACGGTGTTCCGGTCCGCTGCCGAGACTCGTCAGGCTGGCGTGAGTCGTTCGCTGCCACGGCTGCTCACCCTAGGAGATGACGTGAGCCTCGCAGCCATACCGATGAACGGTCGTTCGACGATCCGGTAGCTCACGGTCGCGATGGCGATGGTGATCGGCAGGACCAGGCAGAGTTGCACCAGCATCCACCCCCGACTGCCCAGACCGCTGCCCACGTCACCGATCCAGAGCTGCACGATCCGGTGCCAGAGGTAGACGCCGTAAGAGACCGTCCCGACGAACACCAGCGGTCGGGCCTGAAACGGCCGCAGCGACGCCCGAGATGCGTCGCCCAGCACGACCGGGAGCACGAAGAAGAAAGCCGCCCACCCTTGAAACATCATTCGCCACGCCAACTGCCCGGTCGTCTCGTGGCGCTCGAACAGCAGTTGGTCGCCCTTGAGGAAGACGATGGCGGCGAAGCACGCGGCGGCGCAGATCCAGCAGCCCGCTGGCCGACCCGCGAACCCCGTCAGCCATGACGGCATCGCCCCGCCGAGTTCACGCCAGGCCGACAGGACGGCGAGGAGCATGCCGAGGGCGAACCAGTCGGTGAAGTTCGGGAACACCGCCCAGCGGGTCGCCCACCCGGAGGCAGTGTGATCGATGATCACTCGGTATGCGAAGCCGCTGAGGTACAGCAGGCCGCAGCCGACGAGATACACCCGGATCGTGTGACCCCGCGCATCGCCCCGCCGGGCGATCGCCCGCATCGCCCATCCCCACAGCGGCACCAGCAGGTAGAACACCACCTCGACAGCGAGTGTCCACGAGATCACCAGCCCTGTCAGCCACACGACGTCAGGGTCGTACAGATCGATCAGCAGGATCTTGCCGATGATGGTGCCCTTCGTGTGCTCGATGTCCGCGGACGAGATCGCCCACGCGAACAAGGCGACCCAATAGGCCGGGAAGATTCGGCACGCTCGGCGCAGGTAGAAGGACGGCGTATGGGGAGCGGTCGTTCCCTTCAGCCCGCTGAGCACGAACGGACGAAAGATGACGAGGCCGGACAGCACGAAGAAGACGGCGACGCCGAAGCTCCCGAAGTTGTCGATCACATGCGCGCCGGGCTCGCCCGATCGGAGGAAGTCGGTGTCGCCGGCGACATGGAACACGAGCACCATGACGGCGGCGATCGCTCGGAAGCCGTCGAGTCCGGGCAGACGACGCGTCGCTTCGACGACGCGATCGGCCGGGGCGTCTGCGGCGACGTCTCGCTGCTCGGTCTGCCGACTCAACGTGGTGCCTCCGATGCCCGCTGGGTGGCGAGACTGTAGCGGTTATCGTGCCTTCGTGACCATGCCGGACACCGGGCCTTCGCCCTCAGCGCTCGTCCCCGACGAGTGCGGTGAACCCGCAGTGGAATGCGCTGTGGCGGCCCGGGATGGTGCGACTGACACCCCCCTCTTCAGGGCGCGCCCCGCGATCACCTCCCCGCGAGTCCGCGCTGCCGCGCTGGCGGTCGTCGTCGCCCATGGCCTCACTCGTCTGGCACTGAGCCTTGGCGTCTACTTCATGGAGGACGACTTCAAGCTGATCCAGATGGCCGCAAGGGGACCGTTCTCATGGGGGTACCTCCTCCAGGACTACAACGACCACCTCATGCCCGGACAGTTCGCGCTGGTCTGGCTGTTGCAGCACGTCGCGCCGATGAGCTTCACGCTGGTCGCAGTGTGTTTGGCGGTGTTGTCGAGTGTGTCGGCGTGGTTGATGTGGCTCCTGCTCCGCGATCTCGTCGGTGAACGCTGGCTCGTCGTCGCCTCCCTCGTCGTCTTTGCGTTCGCGCCGCTCGCGGTCTCGGCGTACCTCTGGTACGCGGCTGCGCTGCAGGCGGTGCCGCTGCAGATCGCCGCACTCGGCATGCTCCGGTGGCACGTGCGGTACGTCAGGACCCGGAGGCAGACCGACGCGGCTGTGGCCGTCGCGTTCTTCGTCGCCGGTGTGCTGATGTGGGAGAAGGCCCTGGTGCTCTTTCCGCTCGTGCTGCTGTTCTCGTTGCTGTGGCTCGGCGATCGCCGAGGACTGCGTGCTGCCGTGAGGTCGGTCTGGAGGGACCGTTGGCAGTACCTCGCCTACGGCATCGTGGCCGCCGCCGAGGTGGCCCTCCTGGTGTGGAGGGTGCGACCGGATCCGGTTCCCCCCGCCGCGACGGACGGCTACTGGGTGGTGTTCCGCGAGACGCTGCTCAATGGTGTGGTCCCCTATCTCTTCGGGGGACCGTTCCGTCAGGCGTCTGCGCACTATGCCGGCGGTGCGGTGGTGTCATGGAACTGGCTCTACCTCGCTGGTGGCATCGCAGTCGTCGCCGCGTCCCTGCGCTGGTATCGAGACTCGTGGAAGGCCTGGGTGTGGCTGGGCTCGTACTGGTTCGTGGTCTGTGCCGTGCTCACCCGAAGTCGCTACGGCACCTGGTTCGCCCTGGTCGGCCGTTCGCCGCGGTACTTCCCCGAGCTGACGATGCTCACGTGCATCGCGGTCACGATGGCATTCGCCACGGCGAAGGATCCGATCCGATCGCGCTCGATGGCGGCGGGGGGCCGTGCGGTCGGTGTCACGGCGGTCGTGGTCGGGGTCGTGTTCGTTGCCGCCTCGTTGTTCACGAGTCGGTCCATGGTGGACGGCCATCCCGGTCGTCGCACAGAGCGTTTCGTGGAGAATGTGTCGAGCGACCTCGATCGCTCGGGGGCGACGGTGTTGCTCGACGCGACCACGCCGCCATCGGTGCTCGGTCTGCTCGGCGTGGGGGAGAACCGTCTCTCGACGTTGCTGGCCGGCATGGATCGGCCGCCGCGGTTCGACGTTCCCACGGAGCACCTCTACGTGGCCGGTGCCGACGGTCACCTCGCGCCGATCGAGCTGAAGACCGCCGTGTCGCTCCCGGCGGAGTCGGGCTCGTGCGTCGCCGAGGTCCGCAGCGGAACACCAGCCGACGTCGATCTCCGGGCCGACCTGTTCCAATGGCAGTGGATCATCCGGCTGGACGTGTCCACGGAGGCACCGGCGTTGCTCGAGGTGACCTCCGGCGGGGTGCGGCAGAACCTGCCGCTCGGTGTCGGCTCGTCGACCTGGTATCTGGTGGCCGATGACGCGTTCGACTCGCTCGGGCTGACCTCGTTCGGCGACGACGCCCCGATCTGTGTGTCCGCCGTCACCATCGGCGTGCCGGCGGACTGATCGTCAGGCCGACGGCGTCGGCCGTTGGCGGGCCCGGTCGCGGCGGGCCTTGGCGACGAACGCGATGAAGCCCAGTGCGAACAGCACCCACACCACGAGCGCGATCAGCGCGACGTTCGCGACCGTGCTCCACACCGAACTGCCGCCGCTGCCCTGGGCGAACACCGACGTAGTGGCGAGGTCGGCGGTGGTGCCGTCGAGCGGCACCGTCCAGCTGAGCGGGGGCGCGGTGCCGGTGGACGGCGTGGTCACGTCGCCGGGCAGCGCGGCGTCGAACGTGAACGTCACCACGTCGGCCGGCCGCAGGTTCAACTCGGCCAGGTCGTTCGCGTAGGGGCTGCCGCCGATCGCGGCCAGCACGTCCGGGTCGGCGAATGCGTCGAGTCCGTTGCTCACGCTGATCGTGCCGGACAGGGTCGTGGTGATCTCGTCGTCGGTGGCGGTGCGGCCGACCACCACGTCGTGCAGAGGGCCGTCCGGACCGTTCAACGACTGCAGCAGCGCCGTCGCCTGCTCGACCGTGTCGAACGGGTGGGTCACCACCACCTGCAGTCCGCCGTCCGCGGTGGCCGTCGGCCCGTCCACGGTCCAACCCGCGGCGACGGCGTCGTCGAAGCGCAGGTCCTCGGCCAGGCCGGGCGCTTTCGCCACCAGTTCGGCGTCCGCGATGGCGGTCAGGGTGACGGTGCCCGAGCCGTCGGGCTCGACGACGAGACCGACCGACGTGTCCACCTTGCACGCCGCCAGCGCGCACGCGGCGAGGAAGACGGCGAGGGCTCGGCGCACGCGCGTCATTCTGGCAGCGCCAGGATGGTCATGTTGTGCCGCGTCCGGTCAGGCCGGCCGGCTCACTCGGTGGGTGCGGGCGGTTCGCCGTCGGCGCCGGTGGCCGCCAACTCGACTGCGCTCGGGGGCATGAAGCCCTCGACGCCACGGAAGTTGAGGCGCTTGTCGCCGGGGCGCTCCGGGTCGTCCTCGGTGTCGACGACGATGATCTGCCCGGCGTGGAACTCCTTGTACAGGATCTTCTCGCTGAGCACGTCCTCGATCATCCGCTGGATCGCACGGCGCAGCGGGCGTGCGCCCAGCTGCGGGTCGTAGCCCTTCACCGCGAGCAGCTCCTTGGCCGACTGCGTGAGCTCGATGCCCAGGCCCTGCGCCTCCAGCTGGCCGGTGAGGCGCTTCGTCATCAGGTCGACCATCTGCATGACCTCCAGCTGGGCCAGCTCGTGGAAGACGATGATGTCGTCGATGCGGTTGAGGAACTCCGGACGGAAGTGGCCCTTCAGCGCATCCGTCACCTTGTCCTTCATGCGCTCGTAGCTCATCGCCGCGTCGCCCTTGGTGAAGCCCATGTTGGCCTTGCGCAGGTCCTGGGTGCCGAGGTTCGACGT
>JBMOGW010000006.1:0-35526 GCA_049318165.1 Ilumatobacteraceae bacterium | reverse complement strand
CGCTGCGGAAGCCGCCCTGCTCGGTGAGCAGCGGCGTGTACACGCTGCGGCCGACCGGCACGTCGACGTTGTTCACGCAGACCCACTGCAGGAACTCCATCGCCTTCGGGCCCTCGAAGTCGAACTCGTTGAACGCGGTGAGGTCCACCATGCCGACGCTCTCGCGCATCTGCAGGTGCTCGGCGTTGATGACCGGGTGCCACCAGCGGGCGTCCCACTCGTGGGTGCGCGGCTGGCAGGCGTCGGCGAACTTCTCCATCAGCTTCTCGTTGCTGGAGTACCACTGCGGGCGCTCCCAGCCGCGGGCGTCGAAGAACGTCGCGCCAAGGGCTTCTTCACGGGCATAGAACGGGCTGCGACGGATGCCGCGCTGGCTGGCCCACTGCTCACGCGGGTGGACGATGCCGTACGTCTTGTTGAAGTGCTCGTTGCAGCGGGCGTTGATGTGCCACTCGGTCTTCTCGTGCGGGTAGAAGCGGCTGATGTCGCTGCCGTGCGGGTCGCACATGTGCGGGTAGCCGTAGGTCATCCACTCGGCGACGAGCTGGGCGATGCCGGGGCCTTCCTTGATCCACACCGCGGCGGCGCTCCAGAGGTTGCGCACCTCGACGGTCTCGCCGAGCACCGGGTTGGCATCGGGCGTGAGCGACAGCAGACCGTTGATGGCGTACTTGATCTCAGCGTCGCCGAGCATCTCCATCAACTCGATGGCCTGCTCCATCTGCGGGTCGAAGTCGTCGTAGGTCAGCGGCAGCTCGGTCGGCGTGAGCGCCGAGGCCTCGTTGCTCGGGATGTCGTCCGGGCGCATCAGGATCGCGCGGTGGGCGTAGCTGCCCACCTCCATCGAGCCGGCGGACTGGCGCTCGTAGCAGAACGTGTCCATGTCGCGGATGATCGGATACGCCAGTTCCTTGTTGCTCTCGACGAGCACGTCGATCGGGCCGACGTCGGCCATCTGGTGCACGGCCGGGGTGAGCGGGATGTTGGCGCCGGCCATCGCGGCGATGCGCGGGCTCCACACGCCACACGCGATGACGACGTGCTCGGCCTCGATGCGACCCTTGTCGGTGACCACTGCGGTCACCTTCGGCAGGGCGCCCGGACGCTCCTCGGTCTCGATGTCGTAGACCTCGGTGTTGGCGAACACCGTGAGGTGGCCGGCGTTGACGGCCTCCTCACGCATGCGAGTGCCGGTGGCGAGCGAGTCCACCACGCTGACGCTGGGGGTGTAGTAGCCGCCGAGGAGGATCTCCTCGTTGATGAACGGCACCATCTCCTTGATCTCGGCCGGCGTGACCAGGCGGGCATCGATGCCCCAGGCGGTCGCCGAGGTCATGCGGCGCTTGAACTCCTCGAGGCGCTGCGGCTCACGAGCGACCTCGATGCCGCCGCACGTGTTGTTCAGGCCGTGGTCGATGTACTGGTTCTGGCTCTCGACTGTCAGGAACGCCATTTCCTTGTTGTGGTCGGTCGGGAAGATGAAGTTCGACGCGTGGCCGGTGGAGCCGCCGGGGTTGGGCAGCGGACCCTTGTCGAGCAGCACCATGTCGGTCCAGCCGAGGCGGCTGAGATGGCCGACGAGGCAGTTGCCGACGATGCCGGCACCGATGACGACGACCTTCGCCGTGGCAGGGACTTCGCTCATTGTGTGTACCCCCCGGTACGGAACTTCCCCTGTCCTTGTGACCGGGGCGTGACTGATATATCTTCACCATATCACAGCCTCGACCAGCCTCAGCGAACGCGCCTATCAGGAAATCCGCCGCATGATCGTGCGGCTCGACCTCGCGCCCGGCGACGTCATCCGCGAGGACGAACTGCAGGCGACCCTCGGGCTCGGACGCACGCCCATCCGCGAAGCGTTGCAGCGACTGGTGCGCGACCAGTTCGTCACGGTGCTCCCCCGCCGCGGCATGTTCGTGAGCAACGTCGACGTCGCGGAACTGGGGCTGCTGTACGAGACCCGGGCCATCCTCGAGCCGTACGCCATGCGCCTGGCCTGCGCTCGAGGTACGCAACGACACTGGGACGAGATGGCGGCGGCGCTCGAGCAGGCCACGGCGTCGTCCACCCCGGACGAGCTGATCGCCATCGACCGTCGCTGCCGGGAGATCGTGTGGGAGGCCGCCGACAACCGGTTCCTCACCGACACCCTCGACATGCTGTACGCCCAGAGCGACCGCCTGTGGCACCTGTACCTGGGCGACGTGGCCGACCTGCACCTGATGATCCAGGAGCACCGCGAGATCCTCGCCGAGTTGCAGTCCGGCGACGCCGACCGCGCCGCGGAACTGATCGAGGCCCACATGCGCGCGTTCGACGAGCAGATCCGCCGAGCCGTCCAGCGCCGTCTCGCCTCTCCCCTCGCCGGCTGACCCGCAGCGGGCCCTCCCGCACCCACACCGCGGGTGATGTCGGGGGATTTCTCCCGAAATCTCGCCCTCAGCACCGCGAATGGCGTGCATTCGGCACCGCTCCGAGGGACTACCTCCAGTGACGGATCAGGTCGGAGGCCACGATGGCGGTGTCACCCGGACGAAACATGCTGATGCGTATGACCGCGCTCCCGGTCGTGTTCGCGATCGGCTACACGGGCGCGGTGATCATGAGTCGTTCGGCCACCGCCGGCCCGACCGGGGCCGCCGCCACGCTGGATGCGACGGCGTCCAGTTACGACGACGGCCACCAACACGTCATCGTGTCGCTCGACCAGCGCCACACCGGCGGCAGCGTTCAGGACGCCGTCGTGCGAACCGTTCGTGCCATACCCGGTGTCACCGAGGCTGCGAACGTGAGCGACGGATTCATCGCCGCAGTGGGCGACATCGACGAGTCCGCGCTCGAAGCCGTCGACGGGGTCGATGCGGTGTACGACGACCTGTTGCTGCAGCCGGCGGACGACCCGAACCAGTGGGAACAGTGGGCGCTGAAGAACCTCGGCGATCCGCAGCAGGCCGCAGGTTGGCCGGGAACGGCGGGCGTGGACACCCGCGCCACCGAGGCGTGGCCGGTGTCCACCGGAGCGAACCAGGTCGTCGCGGTGATCGACACCGGTGTCGATCTCACCCATGAGGATCTCGCCGCGAACATCTGGCGGAACACGGCCGAGACGTGCGGCAACGGCACCGACGACGACCGCAACGGGTACGTCGACGATTGCGCGGGCTGGGATTTCGGCGGCGGGGACAACGACTCGAGCCCCGATCGAGGAACCAGTGCCTGGGATCACGGCACGCATGTCGCCGGCATCATCGCTGCGGCGCGCAACGGCGTGGGTGTCGTCGGCATCGCTCCGGACGCGAAGGTGATGTCCGTCAAGGTTGCCCGCAACGGCGGGATCTCGTTGTCGAGCGTCGCCGGTGCGGTTCGGTACGCGACCGACAACCGCGCCACGGTGATCAACATGTCGCTCGCCACCGGCCCGAACACGCCGCGTGCCGCGGTGACGGTGCTCGAGTCCGCGATCGCGTACGCCCAGCAACGCGGCGTGGTGGTGGTGGCTGGTGCCGGCAACAACGGCATCGACATCACGTCCTCTCCCGTCTGGCCCGCCAGCTACTCGCTCTCGTACGACAACGTCATCACCGTGTCGGCGCTGACGAACTCGGGCACGCTCGCATCGTTCTCCAACGTGGGTTCGCCGATCTCGCTCGCCGCGCCCGGCTACTTCATCAAGTCCACCGTGCCCGGCGGGTACGACTGGAAGTCAGGGACCTCGATGGCCACCCCTGCCGTGGCTGCCGGCGCCGCACTCGTGCTCGCGGCCACCCCGACGACCCCTGGTTCGGTGCGTTCCCGCCTGGTCTCGACCGCCCGGACGTTGCCGGCCGGCATGTCGCTCGACGTCGCCGAGGCGGTCGGCGTGCACCGGCCGACCAGCGACGTCACCGTCTCCTACTCCGGTACGAACACGGTCGCGGCCGATCGGCCGTCCCAAGTGACGGTCGCGGTGTCGACGAACGGGGCGACGCCGGCGGCGGCGTCCGTCCGCTTCGCCTTGGCGGCACTCGTCGACGGTCGGGTCGGCGCGGTCTCGGGCGCGACGCTCGGTGTCACGTCCACGTTGACGTCGGGTGCGTCGATGACCAGCGACGACGACGGCCTCTATCCGGCACTTCCGGTCGCCGACACGGCGGCGTTGGCATCGGGTGGGAACCTCGAACTCACCCTCGACCTCCCCGTCGGGAGGTACGCGTTGTTGACCGAGTTGCTCGACGCGTCCGGCACTGCGATCGACGGCACCCGCGTCGGCTTCTTCGATGTCGTCGATCGCCCGATCCCGGAGACGACGACACCCGGCCCGGAGATCACTCCGCCACCATCGGGTGCGGCCACGACATCGCCGGGGGTCCCGACGACGTCGGGTGGTGGTTCCGACCCGGGTGGGACGGGTGCTCCCCCCACGACGGTTCGCTCGAACGTTCCAGGCGATGGCGCCGTCACGCCGACCACCGCGGCCGACTCACCCGTCACGACGTCATCCGCTCGGCCGACACCGACGACGATCTCGTCCGGCACTCCGTCGCCGGGCACGTCCGCACCGGTTGCCACCAACCTTCCCGGGGGGCAGGAGCCGACCACGACGGCCGCGTCCAGGACGACGACCCCGGTCCCCCCGGAGACGAACGTCCCTCCGACCACCGTGGGCGGCCAGGGCCCATCGAACGGAACGGCGACGACGACCACTGCGGCGGCGACGCCCGACGGCTTCACGTTGCGCGCGGTGAGTCCGACGAGTGGACCTGTCGAGGGTGGTCAGAGCGTCACCGTGTTCGGCGTGTTCCCCACCGATCGGCCGGTGTACGTGTGGTTCGGCGGAACCGCGACCAACGCCGTCACTCGCTCGTCGGGCGCGATCACGGTGCTGTCCCCCGCCCATCTCGCCCCGGATTCGGTCGACATCCGCGTCAGGTTCCGCGGTGACAACGACTCCCTGCAACTGCTGCTGCCCGCCGCGTACGCGTTCGTGCCCGGGTCTCGATCGGTGACGACCACCCCACCGGCCACGACGGTGGCAGGTGGCGGGTCGTCCGGCACCGTCCCCGCCACTGCGCCATCGAACGGCGGGGGTGGGGCGCCGGCCACGTCCGACCCGCCGGTCACGTCGGGGGCGCCGATGACGACAGGTGCGCCGGCGACGACCGCCGCGGGTGGCGGCTCGGGCGGCGGCGCGGGCGGGGTGTCGAACCCGCTGCCGACGCGCACGCTGCGCGACGGGATCGTCTGGCATGCAGACCCGACGGCTGGGCCGGTGTCCGCGCTACCGGCGTCGCTGTGGCAGGCGGCGTGCGCGTCGGCCACCTGTTCGACGACCCGCCTCTGACCGCCGTCTCCGGGTCGGGCGCACACGCGCCCTATGGTCGGGGTCGATGTTCACGCTGGGGGCGCTGGCGATCGGGGCCCTGGCGGCGATCGTGACGGGACTGTCGAAGACGGCGCTGCCGGGGGCCGGGCTGCTGGCGGTGCCGCTGTTCGCCGTGGTGGCCGAGGGGCGGATGATCCCCGGCGTCACGCTGCCGGTGCTGCTGTTCGCCGACCTGTTCGCGGTCAGCTGGTACCGGCACCACACCCGTTGGGACCTGCTCCGACCACTCGCCTCGTGGGTCGTGGCCGGCTTCGCCGCCGGGACGACGTTCTTCGTCGTGGTGGGCAGCAACGCGCGCACGCTCGAGGTGGTGATCGCGCTGGCGATCATCACCGTGGTCGGGCTGCAGGTCCTGCGGCTGTTGCGCAACACACCTGCCAAGCCGGCGACCGCGACCGAAACCGCCGCCTACGGCACGGCAGGCGGGTTCACGACGTTCGTGTCGAACTCGGCCGGCCCGATCATGAACACGTACCTCGTCGGCCTCGGCCTGGACCGCACGGCACTGGTCGGCACCTCGGCATGGTTCTACTTCGCGGTCAACCTGGCGAAGATCCCCGTGTACCTGGCCATCGGCGCGTGGAGCACCGGCGGCCGCTTCTTCACGGCGCAGAGCCTGCTGTACGACCTGGCGTTGTTCCCGTTCGTGGTGGTCGGCGTGTACGGCGGACGAGCGCTGCTCCCCCGCCTGCACGACCGCTTCTTCATGTGGCTGGTGCTCGCCCTGTCGCTCGTCGGCGCGCTGAAGCTGCTCCTCGCCTGACCCGGATCAGATCGGCAGATTGCCGGTGGCCGAGTGGGTGGTGCCGTGGTCGCGGAAGGCGGCGATCGAGCGCTGCGCGATGCGCATCTGGTGGATCTCGTCGGCGCCGTCGGCGAAACGGGCCCAGCGGGCGTGCTGATACATGTGCGCGAGCGGCGTGTCGGTGGAGTAGCCGAGCGCACCGTGCACCTGGATCGAACGGTCGATCACGCGGTTCAGCATGTTGGCGACGAAGTGCTTCGCCATGCTCACCTCGCTCTTGAAATCGGCGCCGGAGTCGATCAGGTAGGCGGCGTGCAGCACCATCAGCTTCGCCTGGTAGATCTCCATCGAGCTGTCGGCGATCATCCACTGGATGCCCTGCTTCTCGGCCAGCACACTGCCGTGCGAGTAGCGCTCGAGTGAACGACCGACCATCAGGTCGAGCGCCGTCTCGGCCTGGCTGATCCAGCGCATGCAGTGCGCCAGGCGGGCCGGCCCGAGGCGGTACTGGCCGAGCATGTGGCCCTGACCGCGGCCGCCGAGCATGTTCTCGGCCGGGATGCGCAGGTCCTCGATGACGATCTCGCTGTGGCCCGTGGCGCCGTGCATCGTCTCCACCTCCCGCACCCGGTTCCAGCCGTCGCTCGGCAAGTCGACGATGAACGCCGTGTTGGCGGCCTGCGGCAGGTCGGGGTTGTCCTCGGTGCGACAGATCAGGATCGCGAACTTGGCGCGACGAGCGTTGGAGATGAACCACTTGTGGCCGTTGGCCACCCACTCGTCGCCGTCCTGCACGGCCGTGGTGCGAATCAGCGTCGGGTCCGAGCCGGCCACTTCGGGCTCGGTCATCGCGAAGCAGCTCATCGCGGTGCCGTCGCACAGCGGCTTGAGGTACTTCTCCTTCTGCTCGGGCGTGCCCCAGTGCAGCAGCGTGTGCATGTTGCCCTCGTCCGGCGCCTGGCAGTTCAGCACCCACGGGCCGTAGCTCGCCTTGGCAGCTTCGGCCTGCACCATCGCCAGCTGCACGTGACCGAGGCCCATGCCGCCCCATTCCTTGGGCATGTGCGGCATCCACAGACCGGCCTTGTTGGCCTCCTTGCGCATGCCGATGAGGATGTTCAGGTACTCGCCGCGGTCCTCGTCGCGCAGCTCGGCCAGCTTGGCCTCGCCGGGCTTCACCACCTCGTTCACGAAGGCGCGGACGCGCACTCGGATCTCTTCCAATTCGGGGCTGAGGGTGAAGTCGATGGCCATTCGGCCGAATGTAGATGTCAGCTCGGTTCGTCGGCGTGCCGGAGCACGCCCGAGCTGACGAGACGCTCGATCTCGTCCGCCGCCAGCCCCACTTCGGCCAGCACCTCGCGCCCGTGTTCACCCACCTGCGGTGCGTGGCGCCGCACCTCGGACGGCGTCGCGCCGAAGCGCACCGGCGGCGGCACCAGTCGGTAGGTGCCGTGCCGGGGGTGTTCGACCACGGGCAGCTCACCGACGATGTCGTCCATGCTGCGCACCGCCGCCGCAGGGATGTCGTGGGCCTCGCAGTAGTCCACCCAAAAGGCGGTCGTGCGAGTGGCCAGCAGCGGGGCGAGCGCGGCGTACAACTCGGCCGCATGCACGTTGCGCGACCGCGCCGTCTGCGAGCGAGGGTCGCCCACCAGGTCCTCGCGACCGCCCTCGCGGTACAGGTCGTCGAAGTTCGAGGCCGAGTACGGCAACACGGCGATCCAACCGTCGGCCGTCGGATACGGGCGACGATCCTTGGTGGTGATGCGCCCGTAGCCCGCCCGCCCGAGCGGCGGTTCCGGGATCGCGGCCGAGCCGTGCTCGACGAGCGTGAACGACGTCATCACGTCGATCATCGGCACTTCGAGGCGTTGGCCCTCGCCGGTGCGCTCACGATGCAGCAGTGCGGCGAGCACCGAGTACACGATCGTCAGGCCCGACACCTTGTCGGCCACGATCGTCGGCGCCAACTGCGGCTCACCGTGCTGCAACTCGAACGCTGCAGCGATGCCGCACGCTGCCTGCACCACGTCGTCGTACGCCGGCTTGTCGGCATCCGCGCTGTCGCTCGGCCACCCTGCCGCCTGGCACATCACGATGTCGGGCCGCACGGCTCGCACGTCGTCGTAGGTCAGCCGCAGCCGGCTCAACGGGCCGGGGCGCAGGTTGGTGACCAACACGTCGCAGCTGGCGACGATGCGCAGGAACGCCTCACGGCCCGCCGGGTCCTTCAGGTCGAGGCTGACGTTGCGCTTGTTGCGCAACAGGTTGATCGACACGCCCGACATGCCGGGCCCGGGCCCGGGACCCATCGTCCGGTTCGCGTCGCCCTTCGCGTCTTCGACGCTGATCACGTCGGCGCCGAGGTCGCCGAGGATCTGCGTCGCGTAGGGGCCCATGATGACGGAGGTCAGGTCCAGCACGCGCACGCCCGCGAGCGGACCGGTCGAGTGCGCGGTCACCCTCCGAGTCTGCCGCACCGACGCCCGCGACCTACCGTCCGTGCATGGCCACCGACCTCTTCGACCTGTCCGGGCGCACCGCCATCGTCACCGGCGGCTCCCGCGGCCTCGGCCGCGAAATGGTGCTCGCCTTCGCCGAGCGCGGGTGCGACGTCGTCATCGCCAGCCGCAAGCTCGAGAACTGCGAGGCCGTCGCCGCGGAGGTGCGCGCGCTCGGTCGCCGCGCCCTGCCGATCGCATACCACGCGGCCAGTTGGGCCGACGCCGATCGTCTGGCCGCCGCCGCATACGACGAGTTCGGCACGGTCGACGTCCTGGTGAACAACGCCGGCATGTCACCGCTGTACCCGTCGCTGCAGGACGTCAGCGAGGAGCTGTTCGACAAGGTGATCGGCGTCAACCTGAAGGGTCCGTTCCGCCTGTCATCCGTGGTCGGCACGCGCATGGCGGCGGGGCGTGGCGGCAGCATCATCAACGTGTCGTCCATCGCCAGTCAGCGGCCCAGCCCGACGGAGGCGCCGTACGGTGCGGCGAAGGCGGGCATCAACAGCCTCACCCAGAGCCTCGCCGCGGCGTTCGGGCCGAAGGTGCGCGTGAACTGCATCGTCCCCGGCCCGTTCCTCACCGACATCTCCAAGGCGTGGGACATGGAGGCGTTCAATGCCCGGGCCAAGCAGGCGTTCGCCCTCGGCCGAGGCGGCGAGCCGCACGAGGTGGTCGGCGCAGCGCTCTACCTGGCGTCCGACGCCAGCAGCTACACCACCGGCGCGCTGATCAACATCGACGGCCTGCCGCGCTAGTCGCGCCGGTCAGTCGATGAGTGTCAGCGCCTGCTCGAGCAGGCTGACCGTGTGCGCGTGCAGTTGGTCGCCGATCTCCTTCGGGGCCATGCCGGCGCAGGCCCGCGCGTGCGTGCCCTCGAGGATCAACCCCAGCCGGTAGCAGGCGAGCACGCGGTACCACGCCAGCTCGTCGAGGGGGCGGCCGCAGCGGTCGCCGTAACGGGCAATCACCTCGTCGTGGGTGGGCAGGCCGGCCGCGTCCAGCGTGACGCCCGGGCCGCTCGCCACCGGCCAGGTGGCCAGCAGGTGCCCGAGGTCGAGCAGCGGGTCGCCGATCGTCACCAACTCCCAGTCCACCACCGCGGCCAGTTCGGGTCGGTCGGGGCGCATCAGGACGTTGGCGAAGTGGAAGTCGCCGTGCATCAGGCCGGGCCGCACGTCGGTCGGCAGGTGCGCGTCCAGCCAAGCGCCGATGCGGTCCACGCCCGGCAGGTCGGGGCCCGGGTAGCCCGGCAGCTCGGAGTAGCCGTCGAGCTGCTTGCGCCACCGGCCCACCTGCCGTTCGGCCCATCCGTCGGCGCGCCCGAGGTCGGCCAGGCCGACGGCAACGTGATCGACCGACGAGAGTGCGGCGATGGCGTCTGCCATCGAGAGTCCCATCGAGTGCTGCCATGCCGGGTCGCGGTACGCCTGGGGCAGCCCGAGTGTCGCGTTGAACCCGTCGATCGGCTCCATCAGATAGAACGCAGCACCGAGCACCTCCGGGTCGGGCTCGGCGGCGATCAGCGCCGGGTGCGGCACCGACGCACCGGCGATCGCTGCCAGCACGCGAGCCTCGCGGCGCATCGTCTCGTCGCTGTTGGCCCGCTTGTGCACCGGCGGACGGCGCAGCACGTACGCACGACCCGAGCGCTCGAAGCGCAGCAGGACGTTCTGGGTGCCGCCGGCGATGAGCGACGCCGCGAGCAGCGGCCCCTCCCCCAGCCCGCGGCCGTCCATCCACTCGGCCAGCACGCCGACGTCGACACCGGGAATGTCGGGTGCGGCGGCCTCAGCCGCCACTGCGCACCCCGGCGCCACCGTCGATCACATACGTCTCGCCGGTGATCCACGACGCCTTGTCCGAGGCGAGGAACATCGCCAGGTTGGCGATGTCCTGCGGATCGCCGAGGCGCTGCAACGGCAGCTGAGCCGCCAGCCGCTCACCGAAGTTGTCGACGAGGAACGCGGCGAAGTCGGTGGTCACGAGACCGGGCGCAATGCCCACCACGCGGGTGGGGCCGAGCTCGTTCGCGAGCTGTCGCGTCAAGTGGATCAGTGCGGCCTTCGTCAGGTTGTAGATGCCCAGGCCGGCCTCCGAGCGCAAGCCGCCGACCGAGGCGATGTTGACGATGACGCCAGGGTTGTCCTTCATCGCCTGGTCCCACGCTGCCTGGCACCAGAACAGCGGGCCGCGCAGGTTCACCTGGAACGTCTTGTCGAAGCGAGCCTCGTCCACCTCGAGGCTCGGCCCGTAGTACGGGTTCGTGGCGGCGTTGTTCACCAGCACGTCGAGGCGGCCGAAGCGCTCGACCGTCGCGGCCACGACGGCCTTGGCCGCCGCCGGGTCGCCGACGTTGGCGGCATACGTGGCCACCTCGCCATCCATCTCGGCCGCGGCCGCGTCGAGCGCGTCCTGCTTGCGCGACGAGATCATCACCTTCGCGCCCGCGGCCGCCATCGTGGCCGCGATCGCCTTACCGATGCCGCGCGAGCCACCCGTGACCAGCGCGACCTTCCCCTCCATCGAGATCTGCATGGCCGGACCTTAGAGCGTGAGTCCCATTTCGACCCGTGCGGACAGCGCAGCGCGGCAGCTCTGGCGCGCGACCGGGCAGCCGCACATCGGACGCTGCTCTGCTCCGGAAGTGGGCGGTGGTTGGGCGCGTTCGGCGACATTCGTGTCGCTTCCCGGACCCATGGGTGTGAAATGCGACGGATTCGGTGGTGAAACGCGCCCATGGGTACGGAATGCGACACACGCCCTCAGGACTGCGAGGCGCGGACCGCGGCGATCATCTCCGGGCGGGTGCTCACGCCGAGGCGCTGGTACACGTGGGTCAGGTGGGTCTTCACGGTCTTCTCGCTGATGCCCATGCGCTCGGCGATGTCCTTGTTCTTCAGACCTTCCACCACCAACTCGACCACCTCGCGCTCGCGCACGGAGAGCTCGGGCAGTTGCCGAGCCGGGCGGGCCGAGAGGATCGCCTGCGCGGCGCGAGGCGACAACGGCGCTTCGCCCTGGGCGGCCGAGCGCACCGCGCGCAGGATGTCGTCCATCCCGCCGTCCTTCAGCAGGTAACCGGCCGCACCTGCATCGATCGCCTCCAGCACCATCCGCCGCTCCGAGAACGACGAGAGCACCACGACGCTGACCTCGGGGTGCTGGGACGAGATACGACGTGTCGCCTCCACCCCGTCCATCCCGGGCATCGAGAGGTCCATCAGCACGACGTCGGGCTGCTGTGCGTCGACGATCGACACGGCCTCGGCGCCGTCGGACGCCTGCCCGACCAGCTCCACGTCGTCGGCCGACTCGAGCAACATCACCAGTCCGTGCCGCACGAGTTCGTGGTCGTCCACCACCAGCACCTTGATCATCCCCGGTCCCCCTTCGTCGTCATCGCGGCACCATCAGCGTCAGGCGAGTGCCGGAACCGGGCGTCGAGTCCAGCTCGAGCGCACCGCCGGCAGCACGGGCGACGTCGCCGAGCAGACGGACTCCGAAGTGGCCGTCGGCCTGTTGGGCCTCCAACTGCTCGGGCAGGAAGCCGCGGCCGTCGTCGACGATGCGCATCTCCACCGACCGGGCGTCGTGGTCGGCCAGCACCACCTCCACGTTGCTCGCCGCTGCGTGCTGCTCGACGTTGCGCAACGCTTCGCGGGCCGTGCGGTACATCAGCGCGTGCGCCGCGCTCGACACGTTGCCGGTGATCTCGTCGCGCAACGAGGTGTGGACGCCCTTGCGTTCGAGCGGCGCGAGCAGGTCCATCACTGCGCCGGCCAGATCGCCGTCCTCGAGGTTCGGGGGGTAGATGTCGACCATCAGCGTGCGCAGGCCACGGATCGACGACTGCGCCTTGTCGACCACGCGATCGAGCGTGGCCACGGCCGATTCCGATTGCCGCACCTTGGGGTCGTGGCGCACCGCATCGACGGCGAAGGACACGCCGGCGAGGTCCTGCACGATGCCGTCGTGGAGGTCCTGAGCGATGCGCCGTCTCTCGTTGTCGCTGGCGTCGAGCGATGACTGCAGCAGCACCGCTCGCTGCCGCTGCGATTCGCGCACGCGCCGGGCCAGCCACCAGGCCAGCGGGATCTGCAGCAACTCGAGCGCGATCAGCGAGCGGATGACGACCGGCGAGAACGCGGCGGTCACCTTTTCGGCGCCCGCGGCGACGTCGCTGGTGTGCTGGTAGTGCTCGTAGATCAGCGTCTCGCCGGTGCTGATCGTGAGGGGCAAGTAGATCTGTAGCTGGCTCTGCAGGTCGCGCTCGAGAATGTTCTCGTCGGCGTCGAGGTTGGAGAACTTCACCACGGGCTCGCCGGTGGTGAGGGTGGCGACGATCTCCGCCTCGAGCGGGAAGACCTTGCCGATCAGGTCGTTCGCATCGGAGTAGACGATGGTGCCGTCCGTCCGCCACAGCTTCACCCGGTTGATCGTGCCGCGACCGACGATGCCGTCGATCACCGCGTTCATCCGCTCGATCGCCGTTGGCTCCATGGCCACCAGCCCGGGCGTGATGTTGGGCAACATCACCTCGTTGGCCATCAGGTTCGCCAGCTCGCGAGCGTCGCGGATCGATTCCTTCTCGCTGGTGGAGTTCACGCGGGAACCGGCGAACAGCGCCACGGCAGTGAGGATGGCCACACCGACGATCGTGAACTGCACGACCGCTGCGGCCACGGACTCACCGCGGCGACCGGGTCGCCGTGGGGCGCGCCGAGAGTGTTCCGGATCGGGCTGCGGCGGTGCCGCGACTGGAGAGTCCAAGATCGTTCCCGTGATGGAACAACTTACCGGAAGCGCGACATCGGCCACACGGCCTCGGCGGCAGCGTCCTCGCGTGCCGGCGACCACGTGCCACCCGTGCCCGCACCGACGAGGCGACGCTCGTCGAGCAGCTCGTCGCGCAGGGCGACGGTGGCCGGCATCGGCGGGACGTCGAGCTCGGCCCGCAGGCCACGCTCGCACTGCTCGAAGAACCGCACCACCATGTCGCGGCGGCCCATCCGGCCCGCAGCGCGCATGGCGACGTGGTACGCCGGCTCGCACGAGCGGTCGATGGCGACGGCGCGCTCGGCCAGGTCGAGCGCCGTGCCCACCATGTCGGCCTCGAGGAAGGCCTCGGCGGCGGCGACGTGCACCTCGAGGCGCAGGCGCTCGTAGTGACGGCGGGGGCCCTGGGTCCACTCGACGTAGCGCTCCTCGGAGAGGATCGGTGCCACGCCGAGGCTGCAGGCCTCCATGAGCAATGCGCGCCGCTCGGCACCCGCCGTGCCGGGCAGCGCGCGAATCAGTGCATCGAACCGATCGAGATCGATGTCGGCTCGTTCGCGGACGAGCCGGTACGCACCGGGCTCGGTCGCGATCAGCGATTGGTCGCGGTGGACGCCGGGCTGCAGGCTGCTGCGCAGCACCGACACGTAGGCCTCCAGCGTGGCGATCGGGTCGCGGGGCATACGATCGCCCCACAGCTCGTCGATCAGCTCGTCCTTCGACACTGCGCGGTCGCTCAGGAGCAGCAGCTCCAGCAACCGACGCGGCTTGACGCCGCCGAGGTCCCGAGGTCCCATGGTGCGGTCTCCGACGCGCACCGACAAGGTCCCAAAAATTCCCACCGTGATTTCCATCAGTCGTCCTCCCGTTGACGATTGATTCCGCATGAGCAGTGTGCGCTCTCGTGACCTGCCCGAACAGCCGCACCCTGGTAGGACGGTGGGGCAAAAGGTCGCACTGGGGGTCCTAGGACCCCTCGTGCCCCGGGAGACCGTGTTCGGCGACGAACGCGAGCACTTCCAGCTGGCTCCGAGCACCCAGTTTGGCCATCAGGGTGCGCAGGTGCCCACGGCACGTGTGCACCGACATGCGCAAGTCGGCGGCGATGCTCGCCGTGGAGTTGCCCCTGCTCAGGCACTCCAACACCTCACGCTCGCGTTCGGTGAGGCGTGGATACGCCGAGGCCGGCGATCGGGGCGCGGACGTGCGCAACTGGCCCCGAGCAGCGGTGAGCGCCGCGCTGGACAGCACCGTCATCGTCGACCCGGCCGTGCGCACCCGCTCGATGAGGATGTCCATCGGGACCCCGACCTCCACCACGGCGACCGCGACCTCCGGCCAGGCGTCGTGCAGCGCGCGAGCGGCCCGGGCCGTGTCGCCCAGACTCGGCAGGTCGACGAGCACGACGTCGAGCTCGTCACGCACCACGTCGAGGGCTTCGATGCCGGTGACCGCAGTGACGACCTCGATGCCGTCCTCGTGGCCGAGCACCCGGGACCAGAGCGTGCCGTGCACCGCGCTGTCGGTCACCACGCCGACACGAGTGAGCGGCGCTGTCATGACCTGCACGCTAGTCCAGGGCCACGCCTGCCACCCGGTAACGAACGAGGCCACGGCGTCTGCTGTAATCGCGCCGGGCAACCGAACGAACTGGGGGGTTCGCATGACCGAATCGAACGTCGACGTGGTGGTGGTGGGCGCCGGCTTCTCCGGCCTCTACCTGCTGCACGAGCTGCGCCGCACCGGGTTCACGAGCCGAGTGCTCGAGTCCGCCGACGACGTCGGTGGCACCTGGTACTGGAACCGTTACCCCGGCGCGCGCTGCGACATTCCGACCACCGACTACACCTACTCGTGGGATCCCGAGCTCGAGGACCAGTGGACGTGGAGCGAGAAGTACGCCACGCAACCCGAGATCCTGCGCTACGCCCAGCTCGTCGCGACGAAGCACGACCTCTACCCCGGCATCACGTTCGAGACGAAGGTCGTCGAGGCGCGATGGGACGAAGTCGCCAAGCGCTGGCACGTCACGACGGCGCCCACCGGCCCCGGTGGCACGGCGGAGACGATCACCTGCCGGTACTACGTGATGGCCACCGGTTGCCTCTCGCTGCCGAAGAACCCCGACGTGCCCGGCGCCGACCGGTACGAGGGCGACGTGTACGTCACCGGCCGCTGGCCGCACGAGGGCGTCGACTTCACCGGCAAGCGTGTCGCGGTCATCGGCACCGGCTCGTCCGGCATCCAGTCCATCCCGCTGATCGCCCAGCAGGCGGCGCAGATGACGGTGTTCCAGCGCACCCCCAACTTCTCGGTGCCGGCGCACAACGGGCCGGTGGACCAGGAGACCGCGGCGCGGCTGCAGGCCGACCGGCAGGCGTACCGCCACGAGGCGAAGTACTCCCGCGGCGGCGTGCCCAAGGAGCGCCACGAGATCATGGGGCCGATGCTGTCCGAGGACGAGCAGCGCGCACGGTTCGAGCAGGCCTGGCAGAAGGGCGAGCTGTTCGAGATCCTCAGCGTGTTCGCCGACCAGAGCGTGAACCCGGCCTCGAACGCCATCGTCGCCGAGTTCATCCGCGAGAAGATCCGTTCGATCGTCAACGACCCGGCGACCGCCGAACTGCTCTGCCCGAAGGACCACTACTTCGGCACCAAGCGCCCGTGCCTCGACACCGGCTACTACGCCACGTACAACCTGCCCCACGTGCGACTCGTCGACCTGAAGACCAGCCCGATCACCTCGATCACCGAGCACGGCATCGACTTCGGCGGCGAGTCGGTCGAGTTCGACGCCATCGTCTACGCCACCGGCTTCGACGCGATGACCGGCGCCATCGTGTCGGTCGACATCGCCGGCCGCAACGGCGTGACGCTGAAGGAGAAGTGGGCGCACGGCCCGATCAACTACCTCGGCCTGATGGTCACCGACTTCCCGAACTTCTTCACCATCACCGGCCCGGGCAGCCCGTCCGTGCTGTCGAACATGATGGTGTCGATCGAGCAGCACGTCGACTGGGTGCGCGACACCATCGCCCACCTCCGCGACCAGGGCTACGAGACCATCGAACCGACACCGACCGCTGAGGCCGGGTGGATCGCGCACGCCAACGACTGCGCCGACCTCACCCTGCACCCGACGGCCAACTCGTGGTACATCGGCGCCAACGTGCCCGGCAAGCCGCGTGTCTTCCTGCCGTACATCGGTGGTGTGGACGGCTACCGACTGGCGTGCGAGGACGTGGTGGCCAACGACTACCTCGGCTTCCGCATGACGGGCGGCAACGGCGAGCACTGTGTGGACGGCATCGTGCGCCGGGTGCAGCCCGACGTGCAGATGGTGCTCGACATGATGGCCGAGATGCAGCTGCCGACGATGGACAGCATGTCGCCCGCCGACGCGCGCATGTTCTCCGACGCATCTGGTGCGATGCGCCCGCCCGGTCCGGTCGTGGGCGAGATCGTCGACGGCACCCTGCCGGGGGCGGATGGCACGCCACTGGAGTACCGCCTGTTCCGGCCGGACACGCCCGGCCCGCATCCCGTGGTCGTCTACTTCCACGGCGGCGGCTGGGTGATCGGCAGCCACACGTCCGACGATCCGTTCTGCCGCGACCTGTGCGTGCGCAGCGACACCATCCTCGTGTCGGTCAACTACCGCCATGCGCCGGAAGCCCGCTTCCCCGCGGCAGCGCTCGACGGACTGGCCGCTGTGCAGTGGATCGCCGACCATGCCGAGGACCTCGGCGGCATCCCCGGCCAGCTGGCGGTCGCCGGCTGGAGCGCCGGAGCGAACGTCGCGGCCGTCACCTGCCAGTTGGCACGCGACGCGGGCGGCCCGGCACTGACCGGCCAACTGTTGCTGACCCCGGTCACCGACGGCACGATCGAGCGCGGCTCGTACGAGGAGAACGGCGAGGGCTTCCTGCTCACGAAGGCGCTGATGCGCTGGTTCTGGGACCACTACTGCGATGCGCAGGACCGTGCCGACCCGCGCGCATCGCCGCTGCTCGGCAACCTCGACGGCCTGCCCGAGGCGATGATCGTCACCTGCGAGTTCGACCCACTCCGCGACGAGGGCAACGCCTACGCCGCGGCGTTGGCCGCGGCGGGTGTGCCGGTCGAGCACGTGCAGGCCCGCGGCCACATGCACACGTCGCTGACCATGGTCGACGTCATCATCAGCAGTGTCTCGTACCGCGAGAAGATGGGTGACGCCCTGCGCGGCTTCTTCGCCGCAGTGCACGCCTGAGCCATCCCGGCTCGGGTGACGTCGCGGTCGTAGCCTGACGGCACATGGACATCGACCGGGAGCTCGATGCGCCGCGTCCGACCGCGCGCGCCACCGTGCTGCGGTGGTGGGCCCTTTCGCTCGTCGTCGTCACGCTCCCGTTCACCCAACTGTTGCTCGGCACGCGTACCGCGGTGCAGGGCGACAACGCCGACTATCACGTCTCGCTGTACGTCTGGATCTGGCGACGCATCTCGGACGGGCTCACGCCGTTCTGGGGCGGATTCGACTTCGCCGGGCAGAACGTCGCCGGCGCAGGTCAGGGCGCGATCTGGTACCCGCCGAACGTGCTGTTCGCCTGGTCCGACACGGTCGCCGCATTCCGCTGGTGGACGATGCTCCACGTCTGGTGTGCTGCCACTGGCGCGTTCGTGTGGTCGTGGCACAAGTGGGGTTCACGTGCCGGTGCCGCGGTGAGCGCCGTCGCCTTCGGCCTGAACGGCGTGTTCCTCCTTCATTTCGTGCACACCAGCTTCACCGCCGCCACGGCGTGGATGCCGTGGCTCTTCCTCGGGCTCGACCGGCTGCTCGAACGTGGCGGGGCGCGACGGTTCGCCGCAATGGCGGCGCCGCTGGCGATGATCGGCCTGACCGGACATCCGCAGATGCTCTGGGCGGCGCTCATCGGCGTCGCCGTCGTCACGGTCGTCGAGTTGACGGCCAGCGGGCGCGGCCTCGCGCCGTGGGGACGGATGGCCGCCGCTTCGGCCGCCGGGGTCGCCATCGCCGCGGTGCAACTGGTGCCGCAGTACCTCTTCAGCCGCACCAGCGAGCGGCCCGACCTCGGCACCGAGAAGGCGCTGCGCACCGCCGCCACGACCACCGACCTGTTGACCTCGATGTTCCCCTGGTACAAGGGCGGTGCCTCCGGGCTGCCGCTGGTGTCGAAGGACTGGCTGGGCACGAGCACCTACCACGAGGTCGGCAACCACCTCGGTCTCGCCGCCGTCGTGCTGGCGTGGGTCGGTGCCGTGGTGTGGTGGCGTCGCCGGAGGGTGCAGGCACTGATGGCGCTCGGGCTGCTCGGCATCGTGCTGGCGATGGCCGGCGCCACCCCACTCGGCCGGGTGATCTTCGACGCGCTCCCTCTCGCGGACCGGTTCCGCATCTGGCCGCGCTACCTCGTGCTCGCCAACCTCGCCGCAGCCTGCCTGGCGGGTCTCGGGACGCGACTCGTGCTCGAACTGCCGAGGGCGCGCCGACGGGCCGTGCTGCTGTGCGGCATCGGCGCCGGCGCCGGCGCCGTGCTGCTCCGTGTGGTCACCGACGTGGGCGGGCAGCTGGCATCGGGTTGGGCGCTGTGGCTCGGCATCGCGATCCCGGTGGCGAGCGTGGTGGCCGTGGCGTGGTCGATGGGCGACCACGTCAGCCGCCGTGTGCGCGGCCTCACCGTCGTCGGTGCCGTGGCGGTGCCCGCCGTGCTGTTCGCGCTCGGCGCCCCGTGGCGCAACGAGGGAATGTCACCGGCCGCAGCCACTGCCTTCTTCTCGGCCGCCGCGCCACCGTTCCCGTTCCTGGACGCTCCCGGCGGGGTCGACCGCTGGGGGACGCAACTGGTCGTTCTCCGTGGCGTCCAGACCGTGACCGACACGGCGCGGGTCAACTCCTACGACCCGCTCATCCAGGCGGACTTCGCCACGGTCACCGGCGCCGCGGACGTGGGTGGCTTCCTGGACGATCGCGTCTGGTCACCACCCGGCCTGATCGCGGACCTGCTCCGCATCACGACGATCTACGGCGGACCCGACCTCGCCCCGACCGACTCGTCCTGGACGTTCGTCAGTCCGCCGGGCGACCCGGCGAACAGCGCGTGGCAGCGCGCCCCCCGCCTGCCCGAGGCATACGTCGTCGGTCAGGTCGTCGCCGACACCCTCGACGGCATCACCGCCCGTCTCCAGGACGACGCGACCGACCTGACCGGCACGGTGTATCTCGACGACCGTGCGGCGGCATCCGGCACGTTCGCCGGTCGCACCATCCCTGGTGGGACCGGCACCGTCGATGGCTCGCTCAGCAACGACGGGACGGCCGACTTCACGATCACCGCCGAACGCGCCGGTGTGCTGGTGGTGTCGACCGCGTGGCTCGACGGATGGACGGCCACGGTGGACGGGCGAGCCGCGCCGGTGGCACGCGCCAACGGCCTGGTGCTGGCCGTGCCGGTGCCCGAAGGCACCAGCACGGTGCACCTGGAATTCAGCGCTCCCGGAGTCCGCGTGGCAGGGTTCGTCAGCCTGTTGGCGATCCTGGCGTTGGCAGGGTGGCTGGTGCTGCCGTCCCTGCGCCGTCGGCTCAGGTGGGGATGATCGTGCCCGCGTTCATGATCCCCTTCGGGTCGAACGCGTGCTTCAGCGTCTCGAGCATCGGGAACGACGTGCCGTACTCGTCGAACACCCACTTGGCGCGTGCCTTGCCGATGCCGTGGTGGTGCACGATCGAGCCGCCGTACCGCAGCGTCTCCTCGCAGATGATGTCGATGATCGGGAAGTAGTACTTGTCGTTCTCTTCTTCCGGCTCACAGTCGATGAGGTCGTAGAAGTAGTTGAAGTACATGTTCGTGCCGTTGATGTAGCTGTGCGACGAGTGGCCGCCGAGCAGCGTGATCCCGTTGATCTCGGCACGAATGCGCGGGATGACCGCTTCGTAGATCTTCGCGACCGAGGTCCAGTCGGCCGAGATCTCGGTGGTGCGGTTGACGTTGCGCGTGGTGCGGATGCGCTCGTCCTCTCGCGCCACCTTGTCCGGGCCCCACACCAGGTCGTGGAACCACTCCTCGATCAGAGCCGAATCCACCGGCTGGCACTGCGGGTACTTCGCCACCAACTCGTGGATGCCGCGCTCGGTGGCCTCGGTGATGCCGGCGTTGCCTTCGGCCATGAACAGCAGGATGCACTCGTCCGGCTTCGCGAAGTGACTGAAGTGCAGCTGGCCGTCCTCGTAGTCGTACAAGCGGGCGACCGACGGGCGATAACCCGCCACCATCACCTCGCGCAACGCCTCGAAACCGACGCTCATGTCCTTCAGCGTCCAGCCCATGAACCGGTGGTTCTCGGGCATGTACGGGAACAGCTTCACCGTGACCTCGGTGATGTAGCAGAGCGCACCCTCGTTACCGATGACGATGTGCCGGATGTCGGGGCCAGCCGCACGACGAGGCACGTTCTTGATGCGCGACACGCCGCCACCGGGGAACACCACCTCGCAGCCGACGACCATGTCCTCGATGCCGCCGTAGAGCGTCGAGAACTGCCCGATGCTGCGGGTGGCCACCAGGCCGCCCATGCTGGCGATCGGCTTCGACTGCGGCGAGTGGCCGGTGGTGAGGCCCACCTTGCGCACCTCGTCCTCCAGGCGCTGCAGCGGCACACCGCACTGCACCGTGGCCTGCATGTTGTAGGCGTCGATCGAAACGATCTCGTTCATCTGCGAGCCGTCGACGATGATCGACAGCGGCGCACCGCTCTCGAGGCCGCCCTCGGTGGCGGTACCGCCGGTGCGTGCCACGACGTTGACGCCGTGCTCGTCGGCGAACGCGAGCACCTTCGCCACGTCGGCGGTGCTGCGTGCCATCACGATCGCGGTCGGCACGGTCATCGTGTGCACGCCGAAGATGTTCTGCAGCTTGCGGAAGTTGTCGACGCTGGAGCGCACCAGCTCGTCGTGGTCGGTGATCACCTGGTCGGTGCTGAGCAGGGACTGCAGCTGCTGGACGGTGGCATCGGCGGAGAGGGCCATGGTGGTTCCTTGTGTTCGGTGAGAAGCGTTCAGTGGAAGATCGGATAAGCACGCTCGAAGAGCGCGTCGGTGTGGTTGCGGATGTCGTGGTAGACGGCGTCGGCCATGTGGCGGTAGATCTCGCCGTCGGCGGGGTTCGGTTGGAACGTCTCGCGTTCGGCAGCCATGCACCCGGCGGCGGTGTCGATGTCGGGGTGCACGCCGGTGGCTACGGCGGCGCAGATGGCGGCGCCGAGCGCTGCTCCCCCACCGTCGACGCTGCGCGACGTCGGCACACCGAACACGTCGGCGAAGATCTGCATGAACAGCGGGCTGTTCGACCCGCCGCCGGACACGACCAGATCGGTGAGCTCGATGCCCAGCTCGGTGGTCATCGCGTCCACGTGGAACTTCATCGTGAGCGCGATGGCCTCGAGGATGCTGCGGTACACGTGGCCGCGGGTGTGGCGGGCGTCGAAGCCGAGCATCATGCCCTTGCGGAACGGCTTGTCGGTCGTGGCGAGCCAGTCGAGCACGGTCATCAGGCCGTCGCTGCCGGCCGGCACGACGGCGGCTTCGCGTTCGATGTACTCCTCGCGGGTCAGCCCGAACGACGTCGCCCGTTCGGCCACTTCGTCGCCCAACAGGTCGAGGAACCAGGTGAGGGTCCACATCCCGCGCCGCACGCCGTTGCTCTCGTACAGGTACCGGTGCGGGACGCTCGCGAAGTTCGTCCAGAAGTGCTGTGCCTCGGGGTGGTTCACACTGCCGTGCACCATGGCTGCGATGTAGGTGCCGAGCGACACCAGCGCGCTGGTCTCACCCAGCGATCCGGCACCGAGCATCTCGACGGCCTTGTCGTTGGCGGTGGCGATCACGGGGATGCCCACCGGGAGGCCGGTGTGTTGCGCCGCGTCGGCCGTGAGTGGCCCGACCACGTCGCCGGGCATCTGCAGCTCGAACAACTGCTCCGGCCGGACACCGAACTGCTCGTACAGCGCCGGATCGTCGCTCCACTGCCAGGTGTCGGTGTCGATCGGCCACTGCAGCAGGATGTTGTTGGCGACGGTGTCCTTGCGCAGCCCGGTGCAGCGATGCGCGATGTACCCGGTGGTGGTGGTGAGGTACGCCGGCGCCGGCTCGGGCATGTACGGCTGGTACGCGCGGTCGTCCATCCAGCTGATCACCGGTTCGGCAAGGGTGCCGTCGGCGTGCAGCAGCACCTTGCAGCAGCGGATCGGGCAGATGCCGACGCCGGCGATCTCGGTGGGGTCGCCGTCGAACCGGGCCATCGCCCTGCGGCTGGCCTCGCCGATCGCGTCCCACAGGTCGTCGTCGGGATGCACGGCCACGCCGTGCACCGGCCGGCTCATCGGACGCAGGACCTGACGGCCCTGTGCCACGGCGCGCCCGTCGGCGTCGTAGACCACGACCTTGGCGCTCTGGGTGCCGCAGTCGATGCCGACGAGGTACGGACCGGTCATCGCTGCCCGCTCAGCGAACCAGGTAGCCGCCGTCGACGGCCAGGATGTG
Source organism: Ilumatobacteraceae bacterium (assembly GCA_049318165.1). Classification (GTDB taxonomy): domain Bacteria; phylum Actinomycetota; class Acidimicrobiia; order Acidimicrobiales; family Ilumatobacteraceae; genus UBA668. The sequence goes on along the minus strand of JBMOGW010000006.1, from coordinate 12,592 downwards.
GCCGTTGACGTAGTCGCTCGCCCGGCTTGCCAGGAACACCACGGTGCCCATCAGGTCGGCCGGGTCGCCCCACCGGTCGGCCGGGATGTGCTCGAGCACCCGGCGGTTGGAGTCCGGATTGCTGCGCGTGTTGGTGGTGATCGCGGTGGCGAAGTAGCCGGGCGCGAGCCCGTTCACCTGCACGTTGTGCATGCCGAGTTCGTCGGCGTACGCCTTGGTGAAGCCGGCGATGCCGTGCTTGGTGGCCGCATAGGCCGGGTTGTAGCGGCCGCCGAGGAAGCTGAACATCGAGCAGATGTTGATGATCTTGCCGCTGCGCTGCGGGATGAAGTGCTTGGCTGCCTCGTAGCTCATCTCGAACGCGGCGGTCAGGTTGACCGCCACCGTCGGGTCCCACTTCGGGCGGTCGAACTCGAGCACCTCGGCGATCGGGCAGATGCCGGCGCTGTTGACGAGGATGTCGATCGAGCCGAAGCGGGCGACGCACTCGTCGATCACTTGCTTCGGCACGCCGTCCGCGGTGATGTCGGCCTTCATGAACTCGTAGCGCACACCTTCGGCCTCGATCAGCGGGCCGGTGGTGCCGTCGTCGTCCATGATGCTCGGGACGAACACGTTGGCACCGCCCTTGGCCAGGGCGAGGGCGAATGCCTGGCCGAGACCCGTGTTCCCGCCGGTGACGATGGCGTTCCTGCCCTTCAGGCTGAAGAAGTCCATGGCGAAGTCGGTGATGTCCATCGTGTGCGCTTTCTCGTTCCCCGGCGGTTGGGATGCTATCCGACGGGACCCGTCATCCTGGGACGCTCGTACCGGGATACACGTCCCGTCGGCCGACACGGCGCACCGCGGCCTCCCAGGCAGCCGCCGGCGACGACGCGGCCACCGACCAGCTGGTGCCGTCGACGTGCTCCAGCTCAGCCACCCAGCACTCCTCCACCGCCACCATCCGGCCGTTCGCGTCGCGGCGATGGTTCTCGCGGTACGTCAGCCACGTACGCCAACCCTGTTGCTCGAGCGCGCGACGGCGTCGGTCGGGGGTCCGTGGGCGGCGGAGCAATGCGGTGGATCCCATGGCAGTCATGGTGCACCGATCGTCCTGTGGATCGAAAGTGCCGACAGCCTGTGGGCTGCCTGGGGAGAACCCCTGGGGCCGTGAAGTGTCGCATTCCGTACCCATGGGCGCGTTTCACCACCAGATCCGTCGTAATTCACACCCATGGGTCCGGGAAGCGACACGAATGTCGCCGAACGCGCCCGACCACCACCCACTTCAACAGCAACGCGGCGTTCGATGTGCGGCGGCCAGGTCGCGTGAGGGGAACTGCCGCGATGCGCGCCCCAACGGCGAAACAGGACACATGCCCTCAGAACAGACGGACGCCGAACGAGCGGGCGCTGGTGATCGGCGCGTTGGCCGCGGTGTCGCGCAGGGTGGTGGCGGCGAGGTACGAGAAGTTCGGCGTCGTGGTCGGCGCGGTCAGGAACGCACAGCCGGTGCCGCTGCACATCGGGCCCACCGTGACCGTCACCGTGCGGTTGGCGTTGCTCAACGTCAACGGCGACGCCGCGAACGCCGCCACACCCCCGTCGGACGAGAGGTAGTTGTTCGACCCCATCGAGCGTGCACCACTGGTGATGCCGCTGATGGTGAGGGTGTCGTTGCCATTGCCGACCGGGTCGCTGACCGTCAGCGTGCTGGACGCAGGCACCGATCCAGGGTCGAGCGGCTCGCTGAACGTGATCGCGATGGTGTCGCCGGGTTGCGTGAGGCCGTTCGTCGTGCCATTCGTGTCGACCACTGCGGTCGCCACCGGGCGGGCGCCGTCGATGGGCGTCGTCGCCGTGAACGAACCCGGGTTGCCGCCCGCGTCGCGCACGCCGGTCGCGTTGGCCACCATCGCGACCGTCATCGACCCCACGGTGGTGTCGATCGCGCCGGCGCCCTCGGTGAGCGTGAGCGTGATGGTGGCGGTCGCCAGCGAGACGCTCGACAGCGTGCCGCCGGACGGGACGTTGGCGAGCGTCCACGGCGTGGTGCCGGCTCCGTAGGTGGTCAGCCTCTCGCTGAACAGGGCGGTCACCCGGTCGACGCGTCCGTTGCCGGACGAGTCGAGCAACGTCAGCGTGCGCAGCGCGGGTGCTGCACGGTCGGTGGGGGCCACGGCGGTGAAGGTGGACTGGTTACCGGCGGCGTCGCGCACTCCGGACGGCGATGCGGCGAGCGTCACGGTGAACGAGCCGACCGCCGTGTTCGGCGTCCCGGTGCCCTCGACCAGCATCACGTCGGTCGCAGCGCCGCTGACCACGACGCTGCCGACGGTGGCACCGGACGGCGCCGCGGCGAGCGAGAACACGCTCGCCGACCCGGTGAACGGCGCGAGCGTCTCGCTGAACGTCACCCGCACCCGGTCGACGCGACCGTCGCGGTCATCGTCGAACATCTCCTGCGTCCGGCGGATGGGTGCGGCTCCATCGCTCGGGGCTCGCGTGAACGTGGCGCGGTTACCGGCGGCGTCGCGGATGCCGGCGGCGTTCGCCGCGAGGCTGACGGTGAACGAGCCGACCGCGGTGTCGATGGCAGCGGCGCCTTCGGTGAGGGCGAGCGTGACGGTCGGCGAGGTGACCGTCACGCTCGCAAGGCTGCCGCCACTCGGCACGTTCGCGAGCGTCCACGGCGTGGTGCCGGCGCCGTAGACGGCGAGTGCCTCGCTGAAGGTCGCCGTCACACGGTCGATGCGGCCGTTGGCGTTGACATCCTGCTGCACGATCGACACCACTGCGGGGGCTGCGGCGTCCGCTGGCGCGCGGGCGGTGAACGAGGCGGTGTGGTTGGCGACGTCGCGGATGCCACCGGCGTCGGCTGCGAGCGCCACCGTGAAGGCCCCGACGGCCGTGGAGGCTGCACCCAGGCCCTCTGCGATGGTCAGCGTCGCCGTCGAGCCGCTGACCGCGACCGAGGACAGCGTCCCGCCGGAGGGCACGTTCGCCAACGTCCACGGCGCTACTCCGGCCGAGTACGCGGGGTTGAGGGCCTGGTCGAAGGTGACGACCACCCGGTCGACCTTGCCATTGCCGTCGACGTCGCGCATGTCGACGGTCTGAACGGCGGGCGGGATGACGATGTCGATCGCCGCCGAGGCCACCTTGCCCGACGAGTCGACGACGAAGATGCTGTGCGGGTCGTCGGTGGTTCCAGCGGGCAGCGTGACACTGACGGATGTCGACGACGAGTTGGTGACGGTGGCGGGCGAGCCGGCGAGGACGGCGCCCGACACGGAGTCGAGGCGGTAGGTGAGGGAGGCACCGAGGGTGAAGTTGACGATCGTCCCCGTCACCGTCGCGGGAACCGCCACGATCGGCTGCGCCGACGTGATCGCGAAGCCGGCGACGGCAACGGTGATCGCTGCACTCTTCGGGCTCTCCGGGCCGGTCCAGGTGCCGAGCACGGGCTGCACCGAGTATCGCCAGGTCCCGATGGGCACCGGCTGTTCCACGCACGAGGTGCCGGTGACCGCGCTGCACGCCGGCAGGACGGTTTGCACGACGTTCGAGAGGTTGTAGCGGCGCACCACGTACCCGGTCGCCGGCGTGCCACCGGACAGGGTCGCGGCGGGCCAGGACACGGTCACCGCCTGGTCGAACGCCGACACGGTCGGCGCCGTCGTCGGCGGCACCGACTGGGCCGACGCCAGGGCCGGACCGTTCGCCGTGGCGGCGAACAGCGCGGCAGCGTCCCCGTGCCCGAACGCGACGAAGGCGGTGGTCGCCAACAACGCCACGGCCACCGCCTTCCACTTCATGGTTCGATCAGACCTTCGGTCCCGATCAGGCCTGGCCGCCGCTGAGGATCAGCGCGATGGAGAAGCTCGCACCCTGGCAGGCGTCCGGGGCCGCCGACGACAGCGAGACCACGTCCGCGATCGACTGGGTGGCCGAGGTGGTGTTGGCCGCGACGCTGATCGACAGGCCGGTCGCTCCGGCGACGTTCAGCAGCGATGCGGCGCAGCCCGGCGTCGCGGAGGTGATGGTGCCCGGGGTCATCGACGTGAAGGTGATCGGGTACGGGTTCGGGTTGGTGACGGTGAAGAACACGTCGCCGTTGGTGTTGCCCGGGTAGAGGTCCGCCGTGCCCGTCACCGCGTTCACGGTGGCCTGCTGTGCACTCGTGGCCTTCGCCGTGCCAGTGCCGACGCCGGTTGCCGTCCACAGTGCCGTTGCCACGCCGCCGCCGAGCAGCAGAGCGGCGACGATGCCGGCAACGCCGACCTTGCGCTTGCGAGTCATGGATTTTCCCTTCGAGGAGTCAGATTTCACCGGTTCGCCCAGCTGCACACCGGGTCGCAGACTTGATCGGGACTTGATCAAGAGAACTTGAGTGGAAATCAGGTTTCGCTCAAGTCCCAGCTCAGCAACCCGTTCCGCACCCATCGACAATCTGACGAACATGACCATGTTTTCCGTCTGTCGAGCGATCGCTCTGTTTTGCGTCGGAACTCCTCCGCCCGAAGCCGATCGGCGTCACGCCGCACACCCAGGGCTAGCGTGGCCACGTGGGCGAACCGGTCGACACCCCCTTGCTGCGCCGCATCCGCGAGTCGGTCATCGGTGACGACCTGGAGATGGACGGACCGTTCGGGCGGCACCGCATCACCTACGCCGACTACACCGCCTCCGGTCGGGCTCTCACGTTCGTCGAGGACTTCATCCGCGACGAGGTGCTCCCCCGCTACGCGAACACCCACACCGAGTCGTCGGGTACCGGTCTGCAGACCACGAGGCTGCGCGAGGACGCCCGGCGGATCATCCGCGACGCCGTCAACGGCGACGACGACACCCTCGTCATCTTCTGCGGCTCAGGTGCCACGGGTGCGGTGGACAAGTTGATCGGCATCCTCAACCTCCGCATCCCGGCCGACCTCGACCGCCGGTACGGACTCGCCACCCACATCCCGGCCACCGAGCGACCAGTGGTGTTCGTCGGCCCGTTCGAGCACCACTCCAACGAGATCCCCTGGCGGGAATCCATCGCCGACGTGGTCACGATCCCGGAGGACGCCGACGGGCACATCGATCTCTGCCGATTGGAGGCCGAACTGGTGGCGTACACCGACCGGCCCTTGAAGATCGGTTCGTTCTCCGCGGCGTCCAACGTCACCGGCATCGTCTCCAACACGTGTGCCATCGCCGATCTGCTGCACCGCCACGGCGCACTGTCGTTCTGGGACTTCGCCGCGGCTGGGCCGTACGTCGACATCGACATGCACACGCGGTGCGCCGAACACACCCAGGCCCACAAGGACGCCGTGTTCCTCAGCCCGCACAAGTTCGTGGGCGGTCCGGGCACACCGGGCGTGCTGCTGGTGCGGCGCGAACTGGTGCGCAACACGGTGCCCGACGTCGTGGGAGGCGGCACGGTCGCGTACGTCAACCCCAGCGAGCACCGTTACCTCGACGACCCGGTGCACCGCGAGGAAGGCGGCACCCCGGCGATCGTCGAGGCCATCCGCGCCGGGCTCGTGTTCCAGTTGAAGCAGGCCGTGGGCGTGGACACCATCCGGGCACGGGAGGAGTCGTTCTGGCGGCGGGCCGTGGCGGCGTGGTCAGCCCACCCGGCACTCCAGGTGTTGGGGAATCCGAACGCCGAACGCCTGTCGATCGTGTCGTTCGTCGTTCGCCGCCCGGGTGGCCGCTACCTGCACCACAACTTCGTCGTTGCGCTGCTCAGCGACCTGTTCGGCATCCAGTCGCGCGGCGGGTGCTCGTGCGCCGGCCCGTACGGTCATCGCCTGCTCGGCATCGACCTCGAGCGCTCGCACGAGTTCGAGCACGAGATCACCCAGGGCTGCGAGGGCATCAAGCCCGGTTGGACGAGAGTGAGCTTCAACTACTTCATCTCCGACCCGGTGTTCGAGTACCTCGTGGCTGCGGTGGGTCTCGTGGCCGAACACGGCTGGAAGTTGTTGCCCGAGTACCGCTTCGACCCGATGACCGGCCTGTGGCGCCATCGCCTCGGTCCAGTCGAGCCGCCGTTGCGCCTGCACCACCTGCACTACGACGCCACCACGGGCGATCTGGTGCGTCCGGACCTCGACAACACCGTCGCCGGCGAGGACGTGCTCGCCGACTACCTCGAGGCCGCGACGAAGGTGTTGGCCGCCGCGCCGGAGTGGACCGGCGAAGTGGCGGAGGGTGCGTTGTCGCCCGAGTTCGAACACCTCCGTTGGTTCGAGCTGCCCGCAGCGTCGGTGTAGTTTGTAGTCGCCGCTACAAACTCCTGAGGTACCGATGGACGCCGACGAGAACACCGCTCGCGTGCTCGCATTCCTGAAGGTGTTCGAGTCGATGGACTTCGATGCCGCGCTCGCCTCGCTCTCGGAGGACGTCGAGTACACGAACGTCCCCCTCGGCACCGTCCACGGCCACGCCGGCGTCCGGAGCGTCCTGGAGCCGTTCTTCGCGCCGATCCACGAGAACGAGTTCGTCATTCACGCCACCGCCGCCACCGGTTCGACGGTGATGGTGGAGCGCCTCGACCGGCACCGCCTCGACCACGGCTGGCGCGAACTGCCGGTGGTCGGGGTGTTCGCCGTGCGCGACGGCCTCATCACCTCGTGGCGCGACTACTTCGACGCGGCCACCGCGCAGCGCATCCACCGCCCCTGACGACTACCTTCGGGCGCCAACCGTCCCGAGGAGGCAATCGTGCTCGTGTCCTGGTTCGAGATCCCGGTCGTCGACATCGACCGTGCCGTCGCGTTCTACGAGCGGGTACTGAGCGTCGAGTTCGAACGGACGGTGATCGACGGCCATCCGATGGCGCTCTTCCCGCAGCCCGACGAACCGGGACGCAGCAGCGGTGCACTCGCCACCGGCGACAGCTACGAGCCGTCGATCGACGGGACTCGGGTCTACTTCGCGGTCGACGACGTCGCCGCCACGCTCGACCGGGCCATCGCCGCCGGCGGCCGCGAGTTGTACCCCGTCACCGCCATCACCGAGGACATGGCCGTCGCAGAGTTCGCCGACTCGGAGGGCAACCGCGTCGCGCTGTCGGGCCCCGCGGGCCGCTGACGATCGGGCACTAGGGTCGCCCCATCGACACGGCACACCTCCCCTCCTTCGATCTCACCGGCCGCATCGCAGTGGTCACCGGCGCCAGCCGCGGCATCGGGCGCGGTCTGGTCGACGCACTCGCCGCCGCCGGCGCCACGGTCGCCGTGACGGCCCGCTCCGCCGACGACGCAGCCCAGGTGGCCGCCGAGGCGCGGGCAGCGGGCGGCGACGCCACTGCACACGCCATCGACGTCGCCGACGTGGCCTCCATCCGCCGTGGCTTCGACGAGATCGTCGCCCACCACGGCCGCATCGACATCCTGGTCGCCAACGCCGGCCTGGGCGACAACCAGCCGGCGCTCGAGGTCACCGAGGACGACTGGGACGGGATGATGGCGGTGAACGCGAAGGGCCTGTTCTTCACTGCACAGGCCGCCGGACGGGTGATGGTGCCGCAGGGTTCCGGCCGCATCGTGGCCATCAGCTCGCAGGCGTCGCTGGTGGGCATCCGCGACCATGCCGTCTACTGCGCCACCAAGGGCGCCGTGAACCAGGTCGTACGCGTGCTGGCACTCGAGTGGGGCGCGTCGGGCGTCACGGTCAACGCCGTCGCGCCGACGTTCATCCGCACGCCGGGCACCGCCGAACGACTGGACCGCCCGGAGTATCTGCAGGGCGTGGTCGACCGCATCCCGATGGGCAAGGTGGGCAACATCGCCGACGTCGCCGGGGCGGTCGTGTACCTCGCGTCCGACGCCGCCGCGATGGTGAACGGCGTCGTGCTCCCCGTCGACGGCGGTTGGACCGCCCAATAGAGGAACCCCGTCGTCGACGACGTGCCCGCGGCTGACGCGCCGCTTCGGTCGGCATCGTGCAGGGGGGTGTACGACGTTGGTCGCGGCACGTCCGGCGATCCGTCGGACCAATGGCCGACGACCACGCTGACGCAGCGGTGGCCAGGGCAAAGATCTGGTCAAGTGGCGAGATCGGAGCAATCCAAAGTGGTACTTCTGGCGTGTATCACCACAGACCCGCGACGGGCGGGTAGGGACGGGACACATCATGACGAGACAGACGCGACACTCCACTCATCGCACCATCGGCGGCTTCGCAGTCGCCTTGGTGCTCGCTGCCGGCGCCGCTGGCGCTGCGCACGCCAAAGGTGGCGGCGGTGGTGGCGGTGGCGGCGGTGGCGGCGGTGGCGCCGCCGAGAACGCCGGCGGGGCAACGTTGACGTGCAGCGACGGCGGCGAGGTGGGCTCGGGCGGCGTGAATCGGTCCGGCACTCGACTGACGATCGCGGTGGGAATGGCGAACGACGTGCTCGGCGCGAATTGGACCATCTCGGTCTCCGACAACGGTGTTCCTGCCGGCGCGCTGTCGGTGGCGTATCCGGGCGTGTCGTGGTCGGCCGTGCAGACCATCACCGTCCCCAAGGGCCAGCACCTCGTGGCGGTGAGCGCCACGAGCGACGCCGGCGAGTCGTGCACCGGCACGTTCGCCGTCAAGGTGTGACCTGACGCTCAGCGCCGACGTCGCACCCCGAGAACGAGAAAGGCCCAGGTCGAATGACCTGGGCCTTCGTTCGTGGAGCTGAGGGGAATTGAACCCCTGACCTCTTCCATGCCATGGAAGCGCTCTGCCAACTGAGCTACAGCCCCGAACGAGTGGAGGACGATATCAGCGCAGGTCCCTCGCTCAAACGTGCCGCCATCAACAACCGGTCAACAACCGGTCACATCGTGCGCTTCTTGCGCAGCTTGCCGCGCAACGGGCCCACGGCGAGGCGCATGACGAGCGTGATGAGCAACGTCGAGATCACCACGCGCACGCCGAAGGGCAGCTGCGCGATGCGCGGCGCGACCACCAGCGAACTGGCGATGGCCACCGGGTAGACCCACGCGACGTCGGTCACGATGCGTGCCCACAGCGACCGCGGCGGCTCGGCGCGGCCGGGCAACTCGAAGAAGTTCTCCACGCCGACGGTGCGCGACACGCGCTCGGCGATCACGAAGTCCTTCGCCTTGTCCATCAGCGCAGCGCGCTGCGGCGAACGCTCCCACTCGCGCAGGTGCAGTCCGTCGACGAAGCGGAACACGAACTGGTGCTCGCCGCCGTCGGGGCCGGGGTGCAGCACGCCGGCGCCGAGGCAGCCGTGGAACTTGCCGAGCGTCTCGATGACGTCACGGGTCCACGCCTCGTACTCCGCCTCCCGTCCGGGGACGACGACACGGGCCACCGTGACGGTGACCGGGTCGGGTGCGATTCGCGGCAGCTGTGCCGTGTCGAAGGGGCCGGAGAGTTCGAGTGACATCGAGGCCATCAACCCTAGAGATGGCCGGATTCATTCCATCGGTGACAACGATCACAAGCGAACGCGCGCTCAGACCGTCCAGTCCACCCGCGGCACGTCCCGGTAGAGGCGCTCGATCTCGTAGTACATGCGGATCTCCTCGGCGAACACGTGCACCACCACGTCGCCGTAGTCGACCAGCACCCACTGCTGCTCGCTCACACCTTCCATCCGGATGGGTGCCCGCCCCAGCTCCAGCCGCACGGCCTCCTCCACCGCATCGACCACGGTCTTCACCAGGCGCCGGTTGCTGGCACTCGTGATGACGAAGTAGTCGGTGATGGCGAGCACCTCGCCCACGGCGAGGATGAGGGTGTGCTCGGCCTTCTTGTCGTCGGCGGCGCGGGCAGCGACGACCGCGAGCTCCCTGGCAGCTTCGGTGGCGGCGGCGAGACGGTCGGCCATCAGGGCGTCGTCGTGGTGGTGGTCGTGGACGGCAAGGTCGCTCCTGTGGTCGGGTCCTCGAGGAACGAGGTGCCCAGTTGAATGATCACGTCGATGCCCTCGATCGGTTGCTCGATGACACCCTGCTCGAAGCTGTCCCCGAACAGGTTCTCGGCGCCCAGCGCGTCGTTCGACAGGCTCGCATCGGACAGCAACACCTTCGTCTGCTCCTGCACGGGACCCTGCTGGAACACCCAACCGACGTTGGAGTTCAGATAGAGCAACGCGTCGACGGTCCACTTCACCTTGTCCTCGTACCCGGGCGGTGCCTCGACCCGGAAGACGAGGCCGGTGGAGGGGGCGGACATGCTGCTGGGCGAAATGCTGGCGAACACCATCACGGCATCACCGCGATCGAGCACCTCGACGTCGCGGTCGGGGGCCACCGTACCGGCGGGTAGCGGACCGGCGGCGATGTGCCGGGACTCCGCAGGGCCGGCATACACCTGGTCGACCAGCTGCTGCAGGTTGCTCGGAGCGACCTCGGACGGAAGGGTGCGACCCTCGCCGACCGCGGCAGCGATGCCCTCCCACACGTTGGAGTACGTGGGGCGGCGGTCGGCATCGGTCTGGCCGTCGCGCCGGGCGTTCAGCACGTCGCTGAGTTGCTTGCCCGAGAGACTCGCGTCGCCGGCGCTGTACAGCACCACGTCGTCGCCGCCCTGCGTGTCGACCACGTCGTCGGGCAGTTGTACGTCCACCGGTGACAGCGGCTGCAGGATCTCGGCCAACTGGTCGGGGTCGGCCACCAAGAACTGGTCCACCGTCAGCGACAGCAAGCTCTCGACGGCCAGCACCAGCCCGTCGGGGCCGTCGGTGGCGTATGCCTCGGCGAGCGACTGGCGTTGGCCGTCCAGTCCCGCGAGCACGTCTGCGCTCACCGGCACCGGCACGATGCTGCCGCCGCCGGCGGCAGCGCCGTCCGCTGCAGGCGGCCGGGTGACGAACATCGTCACGCCGGTGAGCGCATCCTGGTCGTCGACGGACGCCAGCATGCCGACATGGGTGACCGGGATCGGCGTGGCGTCGACCGTGCGGTCCTTGCCGCCCTCGTAACGGGCCAACGCCAGGGCACCGACGGCGAGCAGCGCACCCAGGGCGAGCACCACGACGACGCTCGCGCCGACCATCATCATCGTGCGCCGGCGGCGCACCGAGGCGATCGAGCTCACACGCCCTCCGCGTACAGGCCACGGGCGCGGATGACCTCGAGCACCGGATCGGTCACCAGGTAGTCCAACGGACGGCCATCACCCGCGCGGGCACGCAGATCGGTGCTGGACACCTCCAGGTGTGGCACCTCCACGTGGATCCACGAGTAACGATCGGGCAGCGTCACCGGCTCGCCGGGACGATCGACGACCACCAGGTGCGACCGTGCCGCGACCTCCTCGAAGCGCTCCCACGTCTCGAACCCGGCCGCCGCATCGTCGCCGACGATGGTGAAGAGTTCTGCATCGGGGTGCTGCCGGGCCAAGAGGGCCAGCGTATCCGCCGTGTAGCTCGGTCCGCCGTGCTCGATCTCGGCCGAACCGGCCTCCAACCCGACCACGTCCGCCACGGCGGCGCGCACCATCTCCAGCCGTTCGTCGGCCGGGGTGATCGGCCGCGCCCCGGCCTTCTGCCAGGGGATGTTCGCCACCATCAGCACGACCACGTCGAGCGACAGTGCGTGGCGAACGTTGACCGCCGTCACCAGATGACCGACGTGCGGGGGGTCGAACGTGCCACCGAACAGGCCGATCCGGCCCACGGAGCGTTGCATCGTGTCGAGTCTAGAAGCGCGAACCTGCTGGTGACGGGCATCTCATTGTGTCAGCACTGTGTCAAGAACGCTGATGACAGGACAAGACTTGACCGATGTAGTACCGTGACATGTCCCCCCAAGTACCGACCCCCCAATCGGGATCCGGGACACGCTGCTCCGCCAGCCGGTCGTCCATCACAGCGCGTCTGTGCCGGATGACACACATTCCCGCGGAATCTGACGACGACACGACAAGTTGAGAAGCACTGCCATGAACGACTCCATCGGACTCTACCTGAACGACATCGGAAAAGTTTCCCTCCTCAATGCAGAGGAGGAGCGCGAACTCTCGCGCGTCATCGAGGCCGGTCGTGAGGCCGCCGACCGTCTCGCCAACGGCGAGAAGGGCGCCGCCCTCAAGGCCCAGGTGGCAGCCGCCGCCGACGCCAAGGACCGCTTCATCCGCGCCAACCTGCGCCTCGTGGTGAGCATCGCCCGCCGGTACCCGCTGCCCCAGGGCATGGACCTGCTCGACCTCATCCAGGAGGGCAACCTCGGCCTCGAGCACGCCGTCGACAAGTTCGACTGGCGCCGTGGCTTCAAGTTCTCCACCTACGCCACCTTCTGGATCCGCCAGGCCATCGGCCGTGCACTCGACCAGAAGGCCAGCCTCATCCGTATCCCCGGCGATCGTTCGGCCAGCCTGCGCGCTGCGCTGCGCCAGGCCAGCGGCGACGGCGAGACGCTCGATGTGGGCAACGCCGAACTGCACCGCCTCACCACCCCGGTCTCGCTCGACAAGACCATCGGCGACGACGGCGACGCCACCCTCGGCGACCTGATGGCCAACGGCGACGGCACCCCCGAAGATGCCGTCATGGCGATGGTCGACACCGATCTGCTCGACGAGCTGCTCGGCACCCTCGACAAGCGTGCCCGCTACGCCGTCGAGGCCCGCTTCGGTCTGCTCGACGGTGAGCGCAAGAGCTTCCGCG
>JBMOGW010000005.1:0-37166 GCA_049318165.1 Ilumatobacteraceae bacterium | reverse complement strand
GGCACCAACGCCGACTGGGAGACCGAGGGCGAGGACCGCACCACGATGGCGCTGCCCGGGCAGCAGGACGAACTGGTGCGGCGCGTCGCCGCGGTGAACCCGCGCACCGTCGTGGTGATCAACGCCGGTTCACCCGTCACCATGCCGTGGCTCGACGACGTGTCGGCCGTGTTGCAGGTGTGGTTCCCCGGCGAGGAGTTCGGTGTCGCCCTCGTCGACATGCTGTTCGGTGACGCGGAGCCGGGCGGCCGCCTGCCCATCACGATGCCCGCACGCCTGGAGGACACGCCCGCCTTCCCGTACTACCCGGGAGTGGGCGTGGAGATGGACTACGGCGAGGGGCTGCTCATCGGCCACCGCTGGTACGACCGCACCGGCGTCCGGCCGGTGTTCCCGTTCGGGCACGGCCTCGGCTACACGACCTGGGTGATCGACGGGTGCGACGCGGCTGCACCCGCGGCGGACGGGTCGGTGGTGGTGACCGCCACCGTGCGCAACACCGGCGAGCGCGGTGGTGCCACCGTGCTGCAGTGCTACGTGGCGCCGCGCGCCCCCGGCGACGGGCGGCCGCTGCGCACCCTGCGTGGGTTCGCGAAGGTGCACGGCGAGGCCGGCGCCACCGCGACGGCGACGATCGTGTTGCCGCGGCGTGCGTTCCAACGGTGGGACATCGACCTCCACGACTGGGTGGACGAGGCCGGCGGGCACGACGTGCTGGTCGGATGGTCGTCCGTCGACCTCGTCAGCGCGTCGAGTACACCTGCACCGGGGTGACCGGCACGTAGCGCAGGGCTCCCGTCGGGGTGAACGCGCCCATCGACGACACGGCCACGTGAGCGGGTGACGTGGTGCGCACGCACAGCAGTCCGTTCGCCGGCACCTGCGCGGTGATCACGTTGTCGCGGTCGCCGTTCGCGTCGAACACCAGCACCTGCTGCGACGGGATGCTGCCGTCGCACGCCGCCAACGAGATGACCGACGAGCGCGTTCCGCCCAGCGCCGCGACGTTCAGCACGGCGACCGTCGACGGCGTCAGCGGCGGCAACTGCAGACGCGACGTGGTGTCCAGCATCTGCGCACAGCGCTGGCCACCGGTGATGGCGTCCGTCCAACAGCCGCGTGTGTCCGCGATGGCAGCCGGCCGTGCGGGGTCGTATCCCAGGCCTCCCTGTGACGCGGGCGCGAACACACCGGTCACGTCGACGGTGGCGTTCACGGCCTGCGTCGCCGTGGTGCAGAACTGGACGCCCATCTCGGTGGACAGGGCGGGGGTGACGAGTGACCGCGACGTCGCACTGTCGAGGGCCGACAGGCTGGCCACGCGGCGCGTCGGCGCGGTACACAGTCCGATCGACGCGGTGCCGTCGGCAGCAGGGCGCCCGATGTGCAGGTTGGCCCACGCGGCGACCGGGGTGAGCGCCGAGGCCGCCGTGTTGAGCGCAAGGGTGCCGGCCGGCACCGGCGACGGGGCCGAGCAGACGCTGAGTGGTGTGCACCACGTGGTCGACTTCGTGGACAACGTGCGTTGCGAGGTGGGTGTGAACAGATTGCCGGTGGGTGCAGCGGTTGCCGTCGAGAAGAACGCCTCCACCGTGACCGACGTGTGGAACGCGCTCGACTGGAACAGACAGAAGCGACCGTTGGCGTCGAGTGGCACCACCATCGTGTCCGTGCTGGTGCGGCCGATGCGGACCCGGGCGTTCGCGTACGGTCGGCTGCGGTTGCTGCGTGCCGCGCAGTCCTCGGCCGTCAGCGAGCCGTTCGTGACCGCGCCCGACGTGGTGACGCTCACGAGCGCCGCGCCGGCGCCGGACGGTGCCTTGGTGGACACGGCGAGGCGGGTCGCCGCCTTCGGCACCTCGCCCTTCATCAGGCACCAGTTGATGGGCTGCCCGGAGCTGTTGACGACGTCGATGCACACACCCGACCCCGTGTTGCGGCGCAGGATGGCCTGCGCCTGCTGCGGCGTGCCGTTGAACTCGAAGTGCATCGGGTCGCGGCTCACCGACGAGCGCCAGTGCGAGGGGCTCTGGCACCCGCTCGTCCAGCCGTAGCCGCCCCAGTACAGACCCCACTTCTCCGCGATCTGCACCACCCAGCGCGGCATGTCGGTCTTCATCGGTACTGCGCAGGCGCTCGTCGTGCCGCTCGCGTAGTAGCGGGCCATCGGGTTCTCGACCGTGTTGATGTCGCTGGCGAGACCGAATGCGTGGTTGGAGAGCGAATACTTGGTCTGCCCGGCGCAGTCCTTCCGCGTGCTCGCCGTGCAGCGGAACACCCACGTGCCGCCGTTGCGGATCGAGTACCCCTTCGCCTGGATCTCGGAATAGAAGCCGACGAACAGCGGCAGTGCGGCGCCGAACGAGCGCAGCTGGCCGACCTTCATCGCACCGACCGGGGCGGTGTTGCCGACCAACTTCGACGCGTACACCGTGAGCGCCGGGCTGCCGTTGTAGCCCCAGCCGCTCCACACCCAGCCCTTCGGCGGGAACGTGCCACCGGTGGTGCGCTGCACGCCGAGCAGGTCGGCCATCGTCTTCGTCACCACGCCGTTCGCCGTGAGCTGGTTGGCGGTCTGGAACGCCTTCACCGCGGTCAGTGTCTGCGAGCCGAACTGCCCGTCGGCGACGAGCGCCGTGCCGGCTTTCCGGTTCAGCGCCTCCTGCACCTTCGCGACGGCCGAGTCCTTCATGCCGAGCGACAGGTCCACCCAGGCGACGACGGTCTGGTTCTCCGGCGCCGGGAACGGCGCGACCGGCCAGCCGCGGCTCTCGGGCAGGCCGGGGCCGGCCATCAGCACGCACGCGGCGACGTCACCGTCGTTCGCCTGCTGCGCCGTGCACCGCGGCGGCGACGTCGGGGTCGTCCACGGTGCCGCGACGGCCGCCGCGTTCGGTGCGAGCGCGAACGGCAGCGCCACCGCGGCGTCGGCCGTGAACACCGACAGGGTGAGCGCGGCAATGGCGAGGAACCGACGGGGCATCACTCATTCATCGGCGCCGCTGCCCAGTTTCTTGACGATTCACGGAATGAATCGCAGGTGGCGCGCGGTTGCAGCCCCTGTGACCAGCAACGAGACCTCGCCCTACACCGCCTCCGTCGAACGGTTCATCCCGGCTCCTGCCGAGGCGATCTTCGACCTGCTGGCCGACCCGGCCCGCCACAGCGAGATCGACGGCTCCGGCACGGTGCGCGGCTCGGACTCGCAGCGCCTGGCGCTCGGCTCGACCTTCGGCATGAAGATGAAGTGGGGCATCCCGTACTCGATGACCAGCACCGTCATCGAGTTCGAGGAGAACCGGCGCATCGCGTGGCAGCCGCGTCCGTCGTTCGCACTGGCCCGCAAGTTCGCGGGTGGCCGCATCTGGCGCTACGAGCTCGAGCCGCAGGACGGCGGCACGCTCGTCCGCGAAACCTGGGACATCTCCCAGGAGGTCAACAAGAAGGCCGTGCAGGGCATGCGCAGCACGACGATCGACAACATGACCAAGACGCTCGAGCGCATCGAGCGGCGCTTCGCGAGCTGATCACACCGCAGGTCGTGCGGCCGTGCGTTCGCGGTGCAGTTTCACGACGCCGTTCAGCTCGGCGCCGAGCAGCGAGATGCCCGAGTGCAGCCCGAACCAGAACAGCAGCCCGATCACCGTGGCGAACGTGCCGTAGATCGGTGTCGCGCGCACGATGGCCCGCGTCATCAGGCCCGTGCCGACCACCTGCAGCAGGGTGAAGCCGAACGCCGCCATCGCCGCCCCGGGCAGCACCTCGGACCATTCCGGTCGGGCGCTGCAGAGCCAGCGGTAGCAGCCTGCCGCCACCGCACCGTTCAACAGCAGTGTGCCCGACACGAGCAGCACCCGGCTCACCCATCCGGTGTCCGATGCGGTCGCCACGCCGCTCAACAGGGCGGCCCCCACCAGGCCACCGCCGACGAGGA
Source organism: Ilumatobacteraceae bacterium (assembly GCA_049318165.1). Taxonomy (GTDB): domain Bacteria; phylum Actinomycetota; class Acidimicrobiia; order Acidimicrobiales; family Ilumatobacteraceae; genus UBA668. The sequence continues at coordinate 33,232 of JBMOGW010000005.1, read as the reverse complement.
CGATGCCGAGCAACGAGCGGAGCCGGGTCTGCACCAACGTCGGCCGGTGCTCCATGGGAATCTCGGCGATGTCGTCGAGTGCCGTCTGCAGAACGTTGAACGCACGCAGGCCCGACCACGTCGCGGTCAACAGACCGAAGATCAGCAGGCCGAGGCTGCCGGTCAACTGGGTCGGATCCTCGGCGATCTCGTTGCCGATGATCGGGAAGTTGGCCAGGGTCGAGTCGATGATGCTCGCCTGCAGGTCCGGGTTGCCGTCGAGCAGGAACCCGAGGACGGTCACGAACACCAGCAGCAGCGGGAAGACGCTGAGGAACGCGTAGTGCGAGACCAGTGCGCTGTTGCGGCCGGTGCGGTGGATGCGGAAGCGGTCCATCGCGACGACCAGCGTGTCCACGACGGGCCAGCGGCGACGTGCCTGCAGCACCCATCGATGCTCTGCCCATGCGCCTCGTGCCACGACGAGCGAGGCTAGCGAGCGGCTCTGCCCGACCGGCTCACAGCTCGCCGGCGTCGAGCAGGTCGAGCACCTCCCGGGCCCGCACGCGCACGCCGTCCATGTCGGCCAGCTTCCCCGCGGCGCGCACCTGCTGCACGATGCGCGGGTTGCGGCCGAAGCGCTCCGTGTGGCGGTCGAGGAAGTCCCAGTAGAGCGTGGTGAACGGGCACGCGTCGGGACCGGTGCGCTTGGTGCGGTCGAACGAGCAGCCCCGGCAGTGGTCGCTCATCCGGTCGATGTAGGCGCCGCCGGCTGCGTAGGGCTTGGTGGCCATCAGCCCGCCGTCCGCATGCAACGCCATGCCGATCACGTTCGGCAACATCACCCATTCCGCACCGTCGACGAACCCCGCCCACATCCAGCGCGTCATCGCCCACGGGTCCACCCCGGCCAGCAGCGCCAAGTTGCCGAGGATCATCAGCCGCTCGATGTGGTGCACCCAGCCGCGGTCGTGCAGCGACTGGACGGTGTGCGCGACGCACCGCATGCGCGTCGGAGCGCCGGTCAGCACCGGTGGAAGCGGACGACGTGCGTCGAGCGCGTTCTCGTGGCGGTACGCCGCGCCGCGCCACCAGTAGACGCCCCACACGTACTCGCGCCACCCGATCACCTGACGCACGAAGCCTTCGACACCGGCGATCGGGGCGTGCCCGTTGCGGTACGCACGCTCGGCGGCGCGCACCACCTCCATCGGGTCGAGCAGCCCCAGGTTCAGGTACGGCGACAGCAGGCTGTGCGCGACGTGCCACGAGGCGCTCGTCATCGCGTCCTCGTGCGGCCCGAACAACGGCAGGACGCGGGTCACGAAGTGGTCGAGTCGCGCCAGCGCGCCGGCACGGTCCGTCGCCCAGGTCCCGTCCGGGTCCGCACCCCAGGTGCGGCCGCGCAGGTCGGCCAGCACGTCGCGGTCGAGGTCGTCGAGCGGCGAGACGACCGGTGCCGGCCAGTGGTTCAGCCCGTCCTTCGGTGGCGGCTTGCGGTTCTCCTCGTCGAAGTTCCAGCGGCCCTCCGCCGGCTGATCCCCGTCCATCAGTACGTCGAGACGGCGGCGCTGCCAGCGGTAGAAGTCCTCCATCCGCAACTGGCGGCGGTCGGCGGCCCAGGCGGTGAACTCGTCCTGGTGGCACAGGAACTGGGTCGAGCGGTGCACCTCGACGCCGAGCCGCCGGAGGAGGGCGAGGCCGTCGATGCTCGCCGGCTCCATCGCGTGCACCGCAGAGGGCGCGAATTCGCGCAGGTGCGCGCTGTGGCCTTCGGCGAGTGACGGCGCACGCCGGTGATCCACCTCGAACCCCTCGGCGCGCAGCTCGCCGACGAACCGCCGCATCGCGGCCACCACCAGATGGCCGCGCTGCACGTGCCAGCGCATCGAGTCCAGCTTGGCGTCGCTCTCGACCACCAGCACCCGGTGGGTGGCCGGCGACGCGGCGGCGAGCGGTCCCAGATCGCGACGGAGCTGGTCGCCGAGGACCCAGACGGTCGGTCGGCTCACCCGGCGATCTCGGCGAGCCGCGTGCCCGCGAGGTCGTGGCCGAGCATCACCAGCACCGTGGCATCGGCGAGGTCCTCGTTGGCGCCCGAGATCCACGCCGGAGTGGTCATCGGCAGCACCTCGATGCCGCCCATCAGGCGGCTCACCGAGCGGGCCACGGCCTCGCTGCCCTCGACGACGTAGATCTTGCTCTCCGGGCAGTCCTCGTCGATGCCGGCCCCGTTGGTGGCCTTGCGTGTCTCGAAGCCCATCGCCGCGAACTCGTCGGTGAGCAGGCCCGCTGCGCCGTTGACGCCCGAGCAGTTGGCCACCTTCACCACGCCCGGCGCCGTCACGATCGGCTCGGTCGTCGTGGTGGGCGGGAGCGTCGTCGTGGTGGTGGGAGCGAGCGTCGTCGTGGTGCTGGTGGACGTGGTGGAGGTCGTCGTGGTGCTCCCCGACTGCACCTGGTCGACATCGTTGCTGCACGCGGCCAGCACCGCAGCGGCGAGGCCGATGGCGGCGATCACGCCGAGGGAACGGCGCGCGACACCAGGGAGGTGAGCAGGAGGGGTGCGCGTCACGCCGCACAGCCTGACCGACCTGCGCCCGCGACTCAAGTCTCTCTGCGATGCTGGGACGATGGCGACCATCCGGCCCGTCCGCCCGCAGGACGTCGACGCCGTCGTGCGCATCGCTGCGGCCGGTGGTTCGCCGGACGCGGACGAACGCTACGTCGACTTCGTGGCGGCGCACGGCCGCCTGCTGGTGGCCGTGGACGAGCACGACGCGGTGGTGGGCTTCGCAGGTGCGGTCGCCGTCGGCGACGTCACGATGGTGACCGATCTGTTCGTCGACCCCGACCACCGCGGGCACGGCGTCGGCAGCGCCGTGCTGCATGCGGTGCTCGACGGGAGCGTGCGGCGGATGACGTGCAGTTCCACGCATCCTGCGGCGCAGGCGGCCTACATCGCTGCGGGGTTGGCGCCGCGCTGGCGGCTGTTGACGATGCGCGGGCTCGCCACGGGTGGGGCCACACCGCTCGCCCCGGCGCCGTGGCGGCACGACCGACTCGACCTGGTGCAGTACTGCCGCGGGCTCGGTGCCGTCGTGGCCGGCGACGCGGTCGTGCTCACCGACGTCGTCGCGGGGCGTCGTGTCCACACCGTGCTGCGACTCGTCACCGACGACCCTGCCAGTGCCCTGGACGGGATCCTGTCGGCGCTGCCGGCCGATGACGAGGTGGTGTGCTCGGTGCCCGAACCACACCCGATCGTGCCGGTGCTCGACGCTCGAGGCTTCTCGGTGGAAGAACACGACGTGTTCTTCGCGACCGATGGCGTTCACCTGGCATCGGAGTTGGCGTCCGTGCATCGCGGCCTGCTCTGACGCGGCTACGGTCCAAGCATGCGTCGCTGGGGGGCCCGCATCCTTTCTCCGTCCGTCGTGGCGTGGGCCACGGTGGCGGGTGTCGTGCTGCTCCAACTCGTGCACTATTCGATGCCCTTCGGAGTGTGGATCGAGAGCCTCGTGAAAGGCGTGCTGGCCGCGATGCTCGCCATCGGGCTCGCGCTCGTCTACCGCGCCAACCGCGTCGTCAACTTCGCGCAGGCCGAACTGGGTACGGTGCCGACCGGCTTCGCTGCATCGTTCGTGCTCTTCTGGGGATGGCCCTACTTCCTCGGGCTGGGCGCCGGACTGGCGATCGCGCTCACCCTCGGAGCCGTCGTCGAGCTGGCGTTCATCCGGCGCTTCCGCAACTCGCCGCGCATGGTCGTCACCGTCGCGACGCTCGGCATCACGCAACTGCTCATCGTGCTCGGCATCCTCATCCCGCGCTGGTGGGGAAAGAACCTGGCGAGCGAGCGGCTCGACCCGCCAGTCGACTGGAAGTTCACGCCGACGTGGCAGTGGAAGTTCTGGCAGGCCCAGCCCGGCAGCTACATCCTCAACGCCAACCACCTCATCGCCCTGGTGCTCGGCCCGCTGTCGATCGCGTTCGTCGCCTGGTTCCTCAACCGCAGCCGCCTGGGCATCGCCATCCGCGCCAGCGCCGAGCGGACCGACCGCGCCGCGATGCTCGGCATCCCCGTCTCGCGACTGAACACGCTGGTGTGGGCGATCGCCGCCGGTCTCGCCTACCTGGCGCTGTTCCTGCGCAGCGGCATCAGCGGCGTACCGCTCGGCTACGCCGCCGGATTGCCCGCGCTGCTCGTGGCCCTCGCCGCGCTCGTGATCGGCCGCCTCGAACGACTGCCCACCATCGCCTGTGCGGCGATGGCGTTCACGCTGCTCGAGTCCGGAGTCAACTGGAACGCCGAGTCGCCGCTGCTGGCGTATCCGATCATGGCCGGCGCAATGTTCATCGCGTTGCTCGCGCAGCGCTCCAGCACGCTGCGCCGCGACAACGACGCCACCAGCAGTTGGCGCGGCACCGAGCCGGTCCGTCCCATCCCGCCCGTACTGGCGAGCTGGGGCTGGGTGCCGACCGTGAAGTGGACGCTGATCGCGCTGTCGGCGCTCGGCATCGTGGCCCTTCCGTCGTTGCTCGACATCGACATGCTCATCAAGACCAACGCGCTGATCGCGTTCGTGCTCATCGGTCTCTCGCTGGTGGTGCTCACCGGCTGGGCGGGGCAGATCTCGTTCGGCCAGATGGCACTCGCCGGCATCGGCGCCGCGGTCAGCGCCACGCTCACCTCGCGCTGGAACGTCGACATGACACTCAGCCTGCTGGTGGGAGGCCTGGTGGGAGGTGCCGCGGCGTTCGTCGTCGGCCTGCCCGCCTTGCGCCTGCGCGGCCTGTACCTGGCCGTCACCACCTTCGCACTGTCGCTCGCCACCGAGTACTGGTTGCTCAACGACCGCTTCTTCCACTGGTTCCCTGCGGCGGAGTCCGGCTTCCGGCGCGTGCCGCTGTTCGGCAAGGTGGCGATCGACACGCCCACCCGCCTGTACACGTACTCGATCGTCGTCCTCGCGCTCGCCATGTTGGCGCTGCGCGGCATTCGCCGGTCGAGAACCGGCCGCGTGATCGTCGCCATCCGAGAGAACGAGCGCGCCGCGCAGAGCTTCTCGGTTGGTCTGGTGCGCGCCAAGCTGACCGCGTTCGTCATCAGCGGTGTGCTCGCCGGCATCGGCGGCGCACTGCTGGCACAGGGTGCCGAGAGCTTCAGCATCGCCGCGTTCACCACGCAGGAGAGCTTCAACGTCTTCATCAGCGCCGTGATCGGCGGACTGGGCATGCTCGGCGGCGCGTTCCTCGGCGCCCTGTACCTGCGCGGCACGCGCTGGTTCATCACCGACCCTGCGTGGCAGCTGCTGTCCACCGGCTTCGGCGTGCTGCTCGTGCTGCTCGTTCTGCCGGGCGGCCTCGGCAGCCTGTGGGTGAAGCTGCGCGACACCGTGGTGCGGTTGCTGACCGGCCACCGCGTGGACGAGGCGCATCTGCTGACCCAGGCCACCGGTGAGGTGCCCGCCGAGGCCCCCGCCACAGCCGGTGGCGTCGCGGCTTCGCCCGAAGGTGCCGCCACGCCGGAGTTCAGTGCGGCCGGTCATGCCGGGGGCACGGAGTCGATCGAACATGCGGAGGATGCGGGATGAACACGTGGCAGCGGTTCCTCCGTGCGGTGGCGCACCCGATGGAGTGGTTGCGCGGCGTCTGCGGGGGTGAGTCCGCGTTCCCGCTCGTCGTCCTCTTCGGCCTGAACGCGGTGGACGAACTCGACCGCACCGCGTTCGGCATCCTGCTGCCCAACATCCGCGACGAGTTCAACCTCGACAACACCGGGGCGCTCAGCCTGGTGGCCCTGGCCTCCATCGCCGCACTCGCGCTGCAGGTGCCGATCGCCCAGTACGCCGACCGGTCCAAGCGGGTGCCGTTGGCGATCGTCGGCGCACTCGTGTGGGCCACGTTCTCCGGCCTCACCGGCCTTGCCACCGGCGTCATCGTGCTCACCATCGCCCGCAGCGGCAGCGCGCTCGGCAAGGCGGTCATCGACCCGACGCACAACTCGTTGCTGGCCGACTACTACCCGATCGACAGCCGCAGCAAGGTGTTCAGCACCCACCGCGCGGCCAACGCCGTCGGTGCGTTCGTCGGCCCGATCACCGCCGGCCTGCTGGCGTATGCGTTCGGGTGGCGGGTGCCCTTCCTCGTGTTCGTCATCCCGACCGTGATCTTCGCCCTCCTCGCGCTGCGCCTGCGCGAACCGGTGCGCGGGCACTGGGAACGGCAGGCCGCCGGTGCGGCCGAAGAGGTGGCGAACACCGAGGAGACCGTGCCGTCGTTCGCCGAGAGCTGGCGCACCGTGCAGAAGATCCACACGCTGCAGCGCCTGTGGTGGAGCCTGCCGTTCCTCGCCACTGCGTTGATCGGTTTCGTCACGCTCGCCGCGCTGCTGTACGAGCAGCAGTTCGACCTCGACGAGCGTGCCCGCGGCATTGCCGCCGCGATCGCCGAGCCGTTCGGTCTGGTCGGCCTGGTGATCGGCACCCGCTACATCACCAAGCACTTCATGGGCGACATGAGGGGGCTGATCAAGTTCCTCGCCAACATTGCGGTGCTGACGTCCGTGGCGTCCATCGGATTCGCTGCGGCTCCCAACGTGGTGATCGCCGTGGCGCTCAACTGCGTCATCTCGGCCACCCTCGCCGTTGTCGGTCCCGGCATCCTCGTCGCGCTGTCGTTGGCGATCCCCGCTCGCGCCCGCGCCACCGGCTTCAGCGTCGCCTCGCTGTGGGTCATCCCGGGTCTGTTCATCCTCCCGATCATCGGCTGGATCAGCAGCCACATCGGCATCCGCTGGGGCATGCTCACGCTGGTGCCGCTGTTCATCATCGGCAGCCTCATCCTGCGCACCGCGAAGGACACCATCGACGCCGACATCGCCCAGGTGTGGCAGGCCTCGGCCGCCCGCAGCGAGGCGCTCTATCAGCGCCGCCACGGTCAGGCCGACCTGCTGCTCGTGCGCAACCTCGACGCCGGCTACGCCGGCCGCCAGGTGCTGTTCGGCGTCGACATCGATGTGAAGGAGGGCGAGATCATCGCGCTCCTCGGCACCAACGGCGCCGGCAAGAGCACGCTGCTGAAGGCGATCAGCGGGGTGGTCGAGGCCGACCGTGGCGCGGTGGTGCTGGACGGTCGCGACATCACCCATGCGCCGCCGGAGGAGATCGCCGGGTTCGGCATCAGCCAGATGCCCGGCGGCCAGGGTGTGTTCGGTTCGTTGAGCGTGCGCGAGAACCTGCAGCTCGCCGGGTGGACCCGTCGCGACGACCCCGACGGTGTCGCGACCGCCGTCGACGAAGTGCTCGCCCTCTTCCCGATCCTGCGCGACAAGATCGACAAGTCCGCCGCCGACCTCAGCGGCGGCCAGCAACAGATGCTCGCCCTCGGCATGGCGTTCGTCGCCAAGCCGCGGGTGCTGCTCATCGACGAGCTGTCACTGGGTCTCGCACCCGTGGTGGTCGGCCAGCTGCTGCCGCTGGTGCAGCGTGTCGCTGCGGCCGGCACCGCGGTGATCCTCGTCGAGCAGAGCGTCAACGTGGCGCTCACCGTCGCCGAGCGGGCGTACTTCATGGAGCGCGGCACCATCCGCTTCAGCGGCCCGACGTCGGAGCTGCTCGACCGCAAGGACCTGCTCCGCTCGGTGTTCCTCTCCGGTGCGGCCTCGGCCGCGGCGCCTGCCGACGGTCCCGAGCCGGTGCTCGACAGCGTGGTCGCCGACGTCGCTGACGCTGCGGTCGCCGAGGTCCAGGGCGTCCCGCTCGAGCCGCCGGTGCGCGAGCCGCTGCTGCAGGTGATCGAACTGGTGAAGTCGTTCGGCGGCAACCGCGCCGTCAACGTCGCCACGTTCGACGTGTACGAGCGCGAGATCGTCGGCATGATCGGCCCCAACGGTGCCGGCAAGACCACGATCTTCGACCTCATCAGTGGCTTCGTGCCGCTCGACATGGGACGCGTGGTGCTCGCCGGCCGCGACATCGGCGAACTGCCGGCCGAGCAACGCGCCGCCGCCGGTCTCGGGCGCAGCTTCCAGGACGCGCGTCTGTTCCCCGACATGACGGTGGAGGAGACGCTGGCCGTCGCGCTCGAACGGTGGATCGAGAATCGCAGCGCATTCGCGGCGGCCGTCCGCTGGCCCGCCGTGTTCGACGACGAAGAACGAACGGCCCTGCGGGTGCACGAACTGATCGAACTGATGCACCTCGGCGACTACCGCAACTCGTTCGTGCGCGAACTGAGCACGGGCACGCGTCGCGTCGTCGACCTCGCCTGCCTGGTGGCGCACCGACCGGTCATGGTGCTCTTGGACGAACCGTCGGGCGGCATCGCCCAACGTGAGGTGGAGGCGCTGGCGCCCGTGCTGCGGCGACTGCGTGACGAGATGGGCGCCAGCCTGCTGGTCATCGAACACGACATTCCGCTCGTGTCGTCGATCAGTGATCGGCTGGTGGCACTGGACCAGGGGGCCGTGATCACGTCCGGGCGACCCTCCGACGTCCTCGATCATCCGGACGTGATAGAGAGCTATTTGGGGAACAATGCTGCGGCGCGAGCTCGCAGCGGCACAAGGGGGTAGGCCATGCAGGCAGCGAGTGCATCGGGTGCATCCGGCGACGGCGGCAACCGGCAGTTGAAGCGATGGGGGCCGGTCATCGGCGTGCTCGTCGTCGCGCTCATCGGTGGTGGGGTGTTGCTCGCCACACGCGACGGTGACGACGAAGCCGACGGCGGCTCCGACACCACCGCGGTGACCGAGACGTCGTCCGCCATCGAGACCACCACGCCCGACAGTGGTGTCACCGACACCACCGGCCCGGCCGAGATCACGTTCCCGATGAGCTGGTCGCAAGCAAAGGAGCTCGGCCTCACCGACCAGATCGAGTGGGGTGAGCGCTGCGACACCACCACGGGTCGCATCGCCGTGCCCGACTTCTTCCGGTCCGAGTGTTTCGCGCCGTTCACCGGCGACAACGGTGGCGCCACGGCCACCGGCGTGACCGGTGACGAGATCACCGTCGTGTACTACGAGGGTCCCAACGCCGACCCCGTGATCTCGTACGTCACCGACGCGATCGCCGTCGACGACACCAACGCCCAGCAGTTCGAGACGATGAAGAACATCGTCCGGTACTACGAGACGTACTACGAGCTCTACGGCCGGAAGATCAACCTCGTCACGTTCGAGGGCACCGGCATCGCCACCGACGAAGTGGCGGCCCGCGCCGATGCCGCCGCGATCGTGCAGCAGTACAAGCCGTTCGCCGTCCTCGGCGGCCCGTCGCTCACCAGTGCCTTCGCCGACGAGCTGGCGAAGAACAAGACGCTCTGCATCGGCTGCACGCCGGGTCAGCCGGCGTCGTTCTACGACGAGCGGGACCCGTACGTCTGGGGTCTCGACGGCAGCGCACTGCAGAAGCAGACCCATGTGCTCGAGTTCATCGGCAAGCAGCTGGTGGGCAAGAACGCCGAGCACGCGGGCGACGCCCTCACCTCCACGCCGCGCACGTTCGGCCTGGTGTACCTCGAGAGCAGCGGTGCCTCGAAGGACCTGGCCGACTCGTTCGCGAAGGGCATGAGCGACCTCGGCTCTCCGCTCGCCGAAGTGGTGCCCTACCAGCTCGACCCGGCCACCATCCAACAGCAGGCCAGCCAGGTGATCACCAAGCTGAAGGCCGCCGGCGTCACCAGCGTCATCTTCTCCGGCGACCCGGTGGCCCCGCGTGACTTCACCAAGGAGGCCACTGCGCAGGAGTACTTCCCGGAGTGGATCGTCGCCGCCAGCACGCTGGTGGACGTGACGGCCTTCGCCCGCACCTACGACCAGCAGCAGTGGGCCCACGCCTTCGGCGTCACCCAGTTGGCCGCCCGGGGTGTTCCGGAGAAGAGCGGCTCCTACGCCGACTACGTGTGGTTCAACGGCACCCCGCCGCCCGCCGACGACAGCATCGGTGTCATTGCGCCGAACCCGGCGCTGCTGTTCGCCGTGCTGCAGGGTGTCGGACCGAACCTGTCGCCGGAGACGTTCCGTGATCGGCTGTTCGCCGCCGACCCGACCACCCGCAACGCCATCAGCCAGCCGTCGCTGAGCTATGGCGACAAGGGCCTGTGGGGCGGCGAGAAGGACTACCAGGGTGTCGACGACGCCACGGTCTTCTGGTGGAACCCCACCGCCACCGGACCCGACGAGATCCGTCGTCAGGGCACGGGCATGTACATGTACGTCGACGGCGGCACGCGCTACCTGCCGGGTGAGTGGACGACGGACGAGAAGCTGTTCAACCCCGACGGTGCGGTGGCGATCTACGAGACGCCGCCGCCTGGTGAGGAGCGCGGCGACTTCCCGTCGCCCGCCGGCTGAGTCCCGCTTCGGCGGGACTCCGGGCTCGTCGCCTCCTCGCACGCCTTCGTGCTCGGCTGGCGCCTCGCACCGCTTCGCTCTCCGGCCAACGCTCGTCGCCGACGACCCCTGCGTCCCGCCTTCGCTCGGCGGTGGCGCAGGGCGTGGCGGCGGCTCGTCGTTGAAAGGGAGAGAGGAGTGGCCGGGTCGCTCCAGGTCAGTCGGGGAGGGTCCAGTCGATCGCTTCGAGGCCGTGTGACGTCAGGGCTTGGTTGGTCTTCGAGAAGGGTTTGCTGCCGAAGAAGCCGTGGTGGGCGCTCAGGGGGCTGGGGTGTGGGGCCTCGATGATCGTGTGTCTCGTGCGGTCGATCAGCGTCGCCTTCTTGCGCGCCGACGAGCCCCACAGGATGAACACGACCGGGTGCGGCTTGGCGTTCACCGCGCGCAGCACCTGATCGGTGAACAGCTCCCAACCCTTGCCCTGATGCGACGCCGCCTGGCCGGCGCGAACGGTCAGCGTGGCGTTGAGCAGCAGCACACCCTGGCGCGCCCATGCCTCGAGATTGCCGTGCGGCGGCGGTGTGATGCCCAGGTCCGCGACCAGCTCCTTGCGGATGTTCTGGAGCGACGGTGGCACCTGCACGCCCCTGCGAACGGAGAAGCACAGGCCGTGTGCCTGGTTCGGTCCGTGGTACGGGTCCTGACCGAGGATCACCACCCGTGCGGTGGCGTACGGGGTGAGGTGCAGCGCCGCGAACACGTCGGGTTCGGGCGGAAAAACAGTGAAGCGGGCTCGCTCGCCCGCCACGAAGTCCTGCAGGTTGTGCCAGTACTGCTGGGTGAACTCACCGCGCAGCACCGGGTTCCAGTCCGTCGTGGGCATCCCCGTAGTGTGCCCCGCACCGTGGCGCAGGGATCACTCGGGGATGCCCACCGGACAGAATGGTCAGTCGTCGTCGCCGCCGCCGTGGCCGCCCTTGCCGCTGTTGTCGGTGGTGGCGGTCGTCGCGGTGTCGCCGGCGACCGAGGTGCTGGTCGAGTCGTCGTCGTCGTCCTCGTCCTCGTCCTCGTCCTCGTCCTCGATGGAGGTGCTGGTCGAGTCGTCGTCCTCGTCCTCGTCCTCGTCCTCGACCGAGGTGCTGGTCGAGTCGTCGTCGTCCTCGTCCTCGATGGAGTTGTCGGTGCCGTGGTCGTCGCCGGCCTCGTCCTCGACCGAGGTGCTGCTGGCATCCTCGACCGAGGTGCTGCTGGCATCATCGACCGAGGTGCTGCTGGCGTCCACGCTCGACGTGGTGGCCTCGTCCTCCTGCTCGGCCTCGGCCTCGGTGGTGACCGTGACATCGGCCGACGAGCTGGTCGACGCAGCGTCGCTGGTGGTCGTCACGTTCTGGACCTTCGGCTTGCCGCCGCCCGTGGCAGCCGCGGCGAAGCCGGCGGCGCCGAAGACGAGCACCGACGAAGCGGCGGTGATGACGATGAGACGACGGCGGGGTGCGAATGCCATGGGGGTTCCTCCTGAATGCGAACAAGTGGTGACACGCACGGGACGGCCGCGCGGTTTGCGACTTTGACAAATCTTTGATGAACCTCGGAGCAACCCTGGATTTTCCCCCGTCCTGGGGCCTACCTGGGGCGATGTGGCCGAGACGAGGCCCGGGGTGAGCGGCGGATCAGCCGTGCTGCGAGGTCTCGACCGGGGCTTTGCCACCCTCGGTGCGGATCTCGATGCGCCAGCGCACGTCGTCGGAACCGTGGACGAACTCGACCCGGATGCGGTCGGGCCGGGACTCGATGCTGCTCGGATCGACCGTCCAGCCGTCGGCGGGGTCGGTTCGGATCAGCTGCAGCACGCCGTCGACGAACGAGTACGTGACGGAGCCGCCCTTCGAGGGCACCTGCACCTGGCCGGGCGGCAGGGTGGGCTTCGGCTTCGGTGCGCTGGTCTCGGTGGTGGCCACCGAGGTGCTGGGCGAGCTCGATGCGCCGGTCGAGCCGTGGCCCGGCGTGCTGGTCTCCGACGACGTGGCGGTGCTGGTGACGGTGACCTCGCTGTTGCCGGCGCTGGTCGGTGTCGCCGACGACGAGGTGCCGGCCTCGGTCGACTCGGTGACCGCCGAGGTGACGGGGACCTCCGACGACTCGGTGGTTGCGCTGGGCTCGGTGGTGTCGTCGTCGGTCGACTCGGTGATCTTCGAGGTCTCGACCACGACCGTGGGCGTGTCGGCGACCGCGGTGCCACCATTGCTGGTGCCCGTGAACTGCACTGCGAGCACACCACCGGCGAGCAGCACGGCACAGGCGGCCGAGCTGACGACCATCACTCGGCGACGCTTCGCCTGGCGGACACGGCCGCGCACGGACTCGTAGGCGACGTTGACATCGGGGAAGGCGCCGCTGGCGAGGCCGAGCATCGCCTCCAGCTCGGGGTCGTGCAGTTCGTCGTTCATGCGGTTTCCCTCCGGTCGTCGACCAGGCCGCGCAAGCGGGCGCGCCCCTGGTGGAGATGGAACCGGACCGCACCTTCACTGATCTCGAGCGTCGAGGCGACTTCCGCCACGTTGAGACCTTCCACGTAGAACAAGGCCACCGCGAGACGCTGCTGGCGGGGCAACTCGGCGAGCAGGGTGGCGGCGTCGGCGCCGTCGCTCCACTGCACCTCGTCATCGCGGAGTTCGCCCTGCAGGCGTTCCTCCGCCTTCTTCTTGCGCCCTGCTCGACGACCTTCATCGCGCATCTTGTTGATGGCGACGCGGCGGATCCAGCCCACCGGGTCGTCGTAGCGCTGCACGCGGCGCCAGTGCAGGTGGGCCTTCACGAAGGCTTCCTGGACGGCGTCGGCTGCGGCTTCCTGGGATCCGGCGACGAGCGTGAGCGCGCGCACCAGGCGCCCGTAATGGGCGCGGAACAGGGTGTCGAGGTCGTCGACGACGACGATGTCCGCCACGCCGGTGTACTCGGTCACGATGAACCCCAGGGATTCCACGAAGGAGACACGCTGGCAGCGTGCCCGACGTTTGGCCGAGCGGCCAGATTTCGGGAGGAATCCCGGCCGAGCCTTGGACGATCCTTGGAAATCGCTACCGTGAGGGAATGAGCGAGATCCTGGACGTGGACCTGCTGGCGTTCGAGCGCGGCGATGCCGCCCAGCGTCGGGCGGTGGTGGACGGCGTCCGCCGGAGCCTGCAGACGGGCTTCGTCTACACCCGTCACGATCTCTCCGAGGACATGCTGGACACTACGTACGAAATGCTCCGGCAGTTCTTCGAGTTGCCGGCGCAGGTCAAGCAGGGTTTCGTGGCACCGGAGAGTCACGGTCAGACCGGCTACACCGGCCTGCTCGTCGAAACGGCCGCCAGCAGCGACGTTCCGGACTGGAAGGAGATGCTCAACTGGGGCATCTCACTGCCCGTGGGGCACCCGCTACGCGACCGCTATCCCCACCGCTACGGCCCTCAGGTGCTGCCGGAGGCCGCCGTGCCGGGCATCACCGAAGTGCTGAACACCTTCCACCGCTCGATCGAGTCGTTGCAGCGACGCTTCCTGCGCATCATCGCGGAGGGCATCGGCTGCCACGAGTCGCTCTTCGACGAGATGACGACCAACGGAGCCACGCTCACCCGGGCCATCCGCTACCCCTCGATGGCCGAGGCCCCCGACGGCACACACGTCTGGGCCGGCGCGCACGGTGACATCAACCTGATCACGGCCCTGCCCCGGGCCACCGCGCCGGGGCTGCAGGTGCTCGTCGACGATCGCTGGGAGGACGCCGTCGCGCCGGACGGCCAGGTGATCATCAACACCGGCATGATGCTGGAGCGGCTCACCAACGGCGTCATCCCGACCGGCATCCATCGTGTGGTCGCCGCGCCGGGCTACACCGGCGAGCGCTACAGCGTCGTCCAGTTCTGCCACCCGACGCCGTGGACGCTGCTCCAGCCGTTGTCGTCGTGCATCACCCCCGAGCACCCACAGCGGTTCTCCGGGATGGTCAGCGCCGATGCGCTCGATCTCGTGTTGTACGAGATCAACCTGGTCGAGCACGCCCGACGGGTCGCTGAGTGACCGACCCGACCCCGGACCGTGCCCGGGGACCCGAGGACACCGCAGCCCCGCGGCGTGGTCGCGGCGTCCCCGTGGGCGACGTGGTGCTGGCCGTCGATGTCAGCGGTTCGCGGTGCTCGGTCGGCCTGGTGACGATGCAGGGCGAGTTGATCGACCGCGACGTCGCCGCCATCGACGCCGACGTGCAGGCCGACGCGCTGTTCGCCATCCTGCAGGGCCTCATCGATTCGCAGCTCGAACGGGCCCGCGGTCACCACCACGTGCGGCCGGTGGCCGTCGGTGTGGGGTGCGACGGCCCGATCAGTCCCGGATGCGAGACGGTGTCGCCCATCAGCATCAGTTCGTGGCGCAACTTTCCGCTGCGTGAACGCCTGACCATGGCAACGATGCTGCCAGTGTACGGCGACCTCGACGCCAAGGCGCTCGCCCTCGCCGAAGGGTGGCTCGGCGCCGCCCAGGGTCGCGAGAGCTTCATGGCGATCACCGTCTCCACCGGCGTCGGTGGTGGCATCGTGCTGAACGGCCAACTGCTCGACGGCGCCATGGGCAACGCCGGTGGGATCGGCCATCTCATCGTCGAACCCAACGGGCGGCGGTGCACGTGCGGCGCTCGTGGCTGCCTGGAGGCCGAGGCGTCGGGCCTGGCGGTGGAGGCCATCACCGGTCGGCCGCCCAGCTCGCCCACCTACGAGATCATGCAGCGCACCGGCCGGCTGGTGGGCCGCGCCGCCGCATCGGTCTGCAACCTGCTCGACCTCGACCTGGTGGTCGTCGGCGGATCCGTGGCACTCGGCTTCGGCGCGACGTTCTTCAACTCGGCCCAGGAGACCATGGACGAGCACACCAAGCTGGCCTTCTCCCGCGGCGCACGCATCACGCCGGTGCGCCTCGGCGAGCAGGGCCCGCTGATCGGCGCCGGGGCGGTCGGCGTGCGCGGCATCCACCGTGCGCGTCGTGCCCCTCGGCCCGCCCCTGTTGTCCCCGTGCCCGAGCGAGGCACCCAGTCGGAGGAGCACGACTGATGACCAAGATCCGCAGTACCGATTCGAGCCGCATGGACGATGCGCGTGGTCGCGGCGGCGGTTCCGGTGGTGGCTTCCCCGGCCTCGGCGGTGGCGGGCTGCCGATCCCGGGCGGGATGAAGACCGGTGGCGGCCTGGTCGGCCTGCTGGTGATTCTCGCCGTCGTGTTCCTTCCGCAGCTGCTGAACGGCGGCGGCCAGAACGCCGTCACCGCACCGATCGACAGCGCCACCGACCGCGGTGCGTCCGGGGCCTGCGACACCGAGCTGGAGCAGATCGTCTGCGGTGTCACCAACGACGTGCAGGACTACTGGTCAGCAGCGCTGCCGGTCGCGTTCGGCACGAAGTACCAGGACACCAAGACCCGGCTGTTCGACCAGCCGATGTCCACGGGCTGTGGCGCGGCGAGTCCCGAAACCGGTCCGTTCTACTGCCCCGCGGATCGCCTCGTGTACATCGATCTCGGCTTCATGCAGCAGATCGAGCAGCAGCTCGTCGGCGCCACCAGCGACCTCGCCGAGCAGTACATCCTCGCCCACGAGTACGGCCACCACGTGCAGAACCTGCTCGGCACCAACGCCGAGGTGCAGCGCGCCTCGCGCACCGACCCGAAGCGGGCCAACCAGTACTCCGTGGCGCTCGAACTGCAGGCCGACTGCTACGCGGGCGCATGGGTGGGCGACGCCAACCGGCGCGGTCTGCTCGACGACCCGGACGAGATCCAGGAGGCGATCCGCGCCGCGGAGGGCGTGGGCGACGACCGCATCCAGCAGAAGACGAGCGGCCGCATCGACCCGGAGCGCTGGACGCACGGTTCGGCCGAGCAGCGCCGTACGTGGTTCCTGAAGGGCTTCACCACGCGCGACCCGCGGCAGTGCGACACCTTCGCCGAGATCCGTTGACCCACGCGTTCAGTCGCTGAAGCGGCGGTACACCCACTCGAGCGGTCCCTGCTGGAAGCGCCAGTGCCAGATCTCGGCGAGCAGGATGGCGAGCACCCAGAACAGCAGCGCGAACACCATCGAGGTGGCGAGCCCACCCGGCTGCACCACGTCGAGCCAGTCGACCAACAGGTTGAACACGAGCACGTGGAGCACGTAGATCGTCAGCGTCGTACGGCCGGCGACGGCGAGCAGCCGGGTGACCGGTGCCGACGACGTCGCCTCGGCGAGCCACCCGATGGCGACCACCGCCACCACGGCGGTGGCGGCAGCCGTCGCCGTGTACAGCAGGCTGCGGTCGAACGGGTGGGTGGAGCGCAGCAGTGGGTGCACCGGGAGCGAGGCGGACAGCAGGTAGCCGGCCATCGCGACGAGCACGCCACCGAACAGCAGTTGGACCCGCAGGACGGGCGCGAACGGCAACCGCCGGCCGAACACCATGCCGATGCACAGGAACGCGAGCCACGGCAGCAACGGATGGGTGCCGCGGACGAACGTGTCGAAGACGAGGTCCCGCGGTGAGAAGCGGTCTTCGGCCTGGCCGCCGAACAACCAGGTCGGCGGGTCCCCGGTCGTGGACCGGTCGAGGGCCCACCACTGCAGCCCGGCGGCCGCGACCGCGGCGGCCGCGCCGATCACGAGCAGCCAACGGCTGCGCAGGGTGAAGAGGAACGCCGCGACGAAGAAGAACGCGCCGTAGTAGAAGAGGATCGTGCCGGGCCACACCCAGTCGAGGAAGAACCCGAACGTGTAGAGCAGCACGCCGCGGCGGATCAGCCGCCAGCGCAGCTCGCCGATCGCGACCCGGTCCCGAGCGAGTACGGCGCGGTTGGTCATCAGCGCGACGCCCATGCCCGCGACCGTCACGAACGTGGCGGCGAAGCGCGTGGAGAACCAGCCGGTCCATGGGTCGAACACCCTGGCGAGCCAGCCGTCACCGGGGTCGCCGCCGCGCAGGATGAGGTAGCCGTGGTAGTTCATCAGGCACACGCCGATGAGGGCGACGGCGCGCACGACGTCGAGGTCGACCACCCGCGCCTTCGGCGTCACGTGGTCGGTCATGCCCAGTGCACCTCGTCCACGGTCACGGTGGTCAGCGGCCGCTGCACGTCGACCGCGTCGCCCACGGCCGGGCACGGTTCGCCGTCGGGCACGACCACCAGCGAGGTGTGCATGTGCGGACCTTCGAGCAGTTGCAGTCGCCGACGCGCGAAGTGGAAGGGGCTGCGTCGCGTCGGGTCGGCGTCGTCGAGAGGAACCACCCCGTGCGACGAGCCGGCGCCGACGGCCACGAGCCAGCCGTCGAACGGCACCGTGGCGTGGCGATAGCCGGCCACCTCGCCCGCGCGCATGGGTGTCACCTGCAGCACGTCGGTGGTGACGTGCAGGAACGAGCCACGCGGCACACCGTGCCAGAGACGCGTGCCGACGCGCACGTACCAACTGCGGTCGGGGTGCGCGTCGCGCAGCGAGCGGAACGACTCGGGCAGCAGGTGGCTGGTCCACACGGGCATGCCGGGCTCGAGGTGGGGGAGCCACCCGTGCACCTCGTCGAGCCGCGCGGCGTCGTCGCCCTCGAGGGGGAGGTGGACGGCGTAGCCCTCCACCGTCAGCCCCGCGGTGCGTGCGGCGGTGACGAGCGCCTGCAGGTCGGCCGGAGCGGTGCCGTAGCGGTGCATCGAACTGCGCAGCTTCACCACCACGCTGCCGCCCCAGCCGCGCAGGGCGTCGACGTGGGCGAGGGCGCCGACGGTGAGGATCGGGCGCCGCGTGCTGGGCGCGGCCAGGGTCGGTGTCAGCACCACCGGGGTGAGCGCGGACGGCACGTCGTGCAACTCGTGCACGGTGCCGACGCACACCATGGGCGCGCCGGCCGAGCGGACCAACTCGTGCAAGGTGCGCCGGCCGATGCCATAGCCGTTGCCCTTGACCACCGGCACGAGCCCGTGCCCGTACGCCGCAGCGGTGCCCTCGACGTGGTGCTCCCACGCCGCCCGGTCCACGGTGAGCCGCAACGTCATCCCCGCCACCGTAGTGGCCCGGTGTGCCACCCACGCCGCTGCTTCGTGTCGCGGCCCCACCGCCATCGCTGGCGGTCCGCCCGCGACCTGACACGGGGCGTGAACCCGGCATTGCGGTGACACGGTCACTCCGGATCGCGGGAATCCCGAGTTGTCCGATCGGGATTATCGGTCTACGATCACTCACATGCGCAGTCGGCTGTTCGGATTCCCCAACCCGGTGAACGAGACCTCGGCCCGTCTGGTCGCCGCCGGCGTGGTGCTCCAGGGCGTCGTGTACCTGCTGGTGCGCGAGTGGTGGCTGCTCGTGCCGCTGGCGTACGGCTTCCTGGCCCGCGTGCTGTCCGGTCCCCGGTTCAGCCCGCTCGGCCAATTCGTCACCCGCGTGATCACCCCGCGGATCCACGTCGAGCACCGCTTCGTGCCCGGCCCGCCCAAGCGCTTCGCACAGGGTGTCGGCCTGGTGTTCAGCGGCGGCGCGCTGGTGGCCACCGCGTTCGGTGCCACGACGGTGTCGTTGGTGCTGATCGCCGGCCTGGTGGTCGCCGCGACGCTCGAGTCGGTGTTCGCGCTGTGCCTCGGCTGCATCGCCTTCGGTCAGCTGATGAAGCTCGGCGTCATCCCCGAGAGTGTCTGCGTCGAGTGCAACGACATCAGCGGTCGCCTCGCGGCGGCCACGCGCTGAACGACGGCAGCAGCGGCTCGGCCGTTCGCTCGTCCCAGGCGCCCCGCCACACGCCGGCGCAGTAGGCACCCTCGTCCAGCCAGCGCAGCGGTGCGTCGACGATCGCGGCCGTGGATCGACGGCGAGCGGCGTCCACCAGCGGCGGCACCGCCAGCGCCGCGAGCAACGCCGTCCGTGCCCGACGTGACACGAGCGCTGCGACTGCGGCAACCGGCCACCAGGCACGTGTCGTGGCCTGCGCCAGCTGGCCACCGGCACCGAGGTGGCCGAGCAGGGTGAGGCGGGCGACCTCCTGCGTCGGGAGGTCGGCCAGCTTGCGGCGCAGCGCCACCGTCGTGCCGGCGGCCAGCGCCAGCGCGAGCACCGGTCGACGCAGTGCCACGAGGGCCCACACGCCGGCGCTCCATCCGCTCATGCGGACCGGGGCGAGCGCACCGGGATGACGTCGAGCGAGCGGACCCGCCGACCGTCCGTACCCGAAGCGTTGGCGAAGGAGCGCGGTGAGGTCGGGGCGGGGGTGATGCTGCACCACCACCGTCGGCTCGTAGCGGCAGCGGTGGCCGGCATCGGTCAGTCGCCACACCAGGTCGACGTCCTCGCCGACACGCATGTCGGGCGCGAAGCCGCCCACCGAGCGCACCGCGTCCACCCGGCACACGATCGCTGCCGCGGGCACGTAGCTGACACGGGTTCCCGCCGCGATGCGCGCCGGCTCGTCACCGAGGTCGAGCGGACTGTTGCGGCGCTCGTACGCGGCCAGTGCGCCCAGGTCGTCGCTGCCGCGCACCCGGGGCGCCACCAGCGCCACGCGGGGATCGGCGAAGTGCGGCAGCAGGCCGTCGAGCCACCCGTCGGGAAGCACGACATCGGCATCGACGAACGCCACGAGCGGCGTCGTCACCTCGGCGAGGCCCGCGTTGCGGGCTGCGGCCGGTCCGCCGTTGAGGGGGAGGCGCAGCGTCGTCACATCCGGCCCGACGGCGAGCGGCTCCGGGCTGGCGTCGTCGACGACGATCACGCGCGTACCGGCGGGCGGGTGCGGTGTCGTCCGGTAGGCGGGCACCACCACCGTCACGTCGTCGGCGGTGAACGGCCCATCCTCCGGCAGCGGGTGCAGCGCGCCGGCGTCGACGAAGCGGTCGAGCATCCGGGTCACCAGTTCGGTCGGTGGCTGCTCGCCGGTCTGCGCCGCGGCGAGCACGTGCGCACCCCCGGCCGAGAGACGGAACAGCCGCAGCGGTGAGCCGGCGATCACCACACGGCCGTCGCCCGGCGCGCGCCACGAGCGATCCGTGCGGTAGCGGGTCACTCCAGCCATTCGTCGACGGCCGCGACCAGGTCGATGGACAGGCGGGTGAGCATCGTCCGCCCCGCGGTCGCCGAGGCACGCAGCGGGTCGCCGAGGACGCCATTGCGGCTGACCGAGACGATGCCGCCCTCGCGGATCTCGTCGATCAGGTCGCCGAGGGGTGCGGTGACGCCCACCTCGGCGCGGTGCATGCGCACCAGGTCGGGGGCGATGGCGAGCATCAGCGAGGTCTCGGTGTCGCCGGCGTGCGCGTCGCCGCCGGGCACACGCGGCCACCACGACAGCACCTTCCGGCCCTCGCCGTGCAACCGACGGACGGCCCGCTCGACCGGCACGCGGTTGCCGCCGTGACCGTTCACCAGCACCACGCCGCGGCTCCAGTCGGCGCTGCGCACCAGTTCGACCACCAGGTGCTCCATCACCTCGTTGCCGATGGAGAGCGTGCCTGGGAACCCGGCGTGCTCGCCGCTCGCCGTGATCGTGACGGGTGGCGTGACGAGCAGCTCGCCCTCGTCGAACTTGCTCGCCAGGTTCTCGGCGAGCGCCGCGGCGACGCGGGTGTCGGTGTCGAGCGGCAGGTGCGGACCGTGCTGCTCGCACGAGCCGATCGGCACCACCAGCACCGCCGGCCGGTCGCGACGGTGGTGCTCGGTCCAGGTGGTGCGGCCGAGGTGCACGGTCATCGCCGCAGTCCGCGCACCACGTTGTCGCAGGCGTCGCGGTAGACGACGTCCCAGGCGACGATGTCGTCCATCTTCCGGCGCAGTTCGAGGATCACGACGCCGTGGCAGGTGCTCCACACGATGGCCGCGAAGTGGAGGGCGGGACCCTCGCGGAACAGCCCGGCGTCGATGCAGCGCTGGATGCGTTGCGCGAGATGGTCGAGCGTGTGGAACGCGACGGCCATCGCCGCCTCGGAGGGCTCGTAGTCGGCCATGACGCGGTCGAACATCACCGAGTACAGCGTCGGGTGGGAGAGCGCGAACACGCGGTAGGCGTCGCCGCAGCGGCGCAGGTCGTCGTCGGGCCGGTCGGTGAGCGGCACGGCCGCCATTGCGTCCGCGAGCAGGCCGAAGCCCTGCAGGAACAGGTGCTCGACGACCCCGAGCTTGCCGCCGAAACGCGAGTACACGTTCATCGTGCTCACTCCGGCGTCGGCGGCGATGCGCCGCACGGTCAGCGAGGCGGGGCCCTCGTCGGCGAGGAGGCGACTCGCCGCCGTCAACAGCGTCGCGCCCACCTCGTCGAGCCCCGTCACATGTGCCGTGGTCACGTCGGTCACGTTACGCCATCGGGGGTCGGGAGGGGTGTGTCCGACGTCATGCCGGGATCGTGGCGCTGGGGGGTTGCGCTGGTACAACATCGTGATAACAATGATATAGCGTCGTGCTGAACGAGACACACCGTCCGCGATCTTCCACCCGCGATCATCCACCCCGATCACCCCACCCCGATCACCCACACGGAGTACCCCCATGGATCACCACCCCGACACCTCGGTGCCACCGCACCTGGCCGCCTCGGCGATGGTCGCCGCCACCGACGACGATCGACACGGCGCCGCGCCGTCACGCTGGCTCGTGCTGGCCGTGCTGTGCACGACCGTGTTCATCATCGTCGTCGACGGGACGATCGTGAACGTGGCGTTGCCCACGTTCGTCCGCGAGCTCGGCGCCACCACCAGTCAGCTGCAGTGGATCGTCGACGCCTACGTGCTGGTCTTCGCCGGTCTGCTGATGGCGGCCGGCAGCCTGGGCGACCGGGTCGGCCGCAAGGGCGTCCTGCTCGTCGGCCTCGGCCTGTTCGCCGCCACGTCCGCCGGCGCGGCGTTCGCCGGGTCGGCCGAGCAGCTGATCATGTGGCGTGCGTTGATGGGCATCGGCGGTGCGCTCATCTTCCCCGCCACGTTGGCCATCCTCGTCAACGTCTTCACGGTTCCCAAGGAGCGTGCGGTCGCCATCTCGGTCTGGGCCGCCACCAGCGGCCTGGCGATCGCACTCGGTCCGGTCACCGGTGGGCTGCTGCTCGAGCACTTCTGGTGGGGCTCGGTGTTCCTCGTGAACGTGCCGCTCGTCGCCATCGCAGTCGTGCTCGTCGCCCTCCGCGTGCCCACGTCGCGGGACACCACGATCCACCGCTTCGACCCGCTCGGCCTGGTGCTGTCCATCCTCGGCGTGTCCACCCTCGTCTGGGCGGTGATCGAAGGCCCGCACCACGGCTGGACCAGCGTCGAGTCGTTCGTCGCCTTCGGTGCGGCCGCCGCACTGCTCACCACGTTCGTGTGGTGGGAGCGACGCTCGGACCACCCGATGCTCGACGTGCGGGTGTTCAGCAACCTGCGGTTCTCCGCGGGGAGCATCAGCGTCACCTTTGCGTTCTTCGCCCTGTTCGGCTTCATCTTCATGGTGACGCAGTACTTCCAGTTCGTCCGCGGTTACGACACGTTGCAGGCCGGAGTTCGCACCGTGCCGTTCGCGCTGTTCACCGGCATCGCCGCCCCGATCTCCGCCAAGCTCGCGCAGCGGTTCGGCACGAAGCCGGTCGTCGCGGCGGGCCTGTTCTCGATGTCCGTCGGCTTCGCCTGGACCACGACGCTGCACGTCGAGTCGAGCTACTGGCTGATCGTCGGCCAGATGCTGCTGATGGGCGGCGGCCTGGGCCTGGTGAACGCGCCGGCCACGGAGGCGATCATGGGTTCGCTACCGCCGGAGAAGGCGGGCGTCGGCTCGGCCGTCAACGACACGGCACGAGAGCTCGGCGGCACCCTCGGCGTGGCCATCGTCGGCTCGCTGTTCGCGTCGATCTATGCCGGCAAGCTCGGCGAGTTGCTGACCGGCACGCCGGTGCCCGCCGAGGCGCTGGTCACCGCGAAGCAGTCGGTGGGCGCGGGTGCCGCGGTGGCGACGGCGGCCGGCGAACAGTTCGGCCCGGACGCACAGGCCCTCGTCCAGAACGCCGTGAACGAGTCGTTCATGAAGGGCTTCCACGCCGGGTCGTGGGTGTCGGCGGGCGTCACGCTCGTCGGTGCACTCGTCGCCTTCCGTTGGTTGCCCAGCCGTGGCCATCTTCACCATGACGCCGTCGGCACCGGCACCGGCACCGGCATCGCCGACGCAACGGGTACCTCAGGGCGTGAGGTAACCCCAGTCGCGTAGCGACTGGACGATGCGCGCCGCGGCGTCGGCCGGAGCCAGGGTGACCAGCTCGCCCCGGGCGGCCGACGCCGCGGCCGCGTCGGTGAGGGCGCGGAGCCGGTCGAGGGGTGCCGCGCCCGCCGGTGCGGGCAGCTCGCGGGCCCGGGGACGGTAGGGGCGCACCATGAACTCCGCTCGATGGATCGGCGTGGTCGCCGGCACCACGTCGATCGTGGCGTCCGAGGCACGTCGCAGCGCCTGCAGGCCGGCGCGACGCAACCGGGCGGTCGCCCCTTCCACCGACACGACGGCAGGTGCATGCACCTCGAGCAGCTCGCGGCGGCCGCCGTCCAGGCGGCGGGTGGCGCGCACGGCGCCGTCCTCGAGATCGACGTGGATCACCCCGAGCGCCTGCTCGGCGCCGAGGTGCGCGGCGACGAACGGCGGCACACTGCCGGCGCCACGGTCGAGCGAATAGTCCCCGCACCACACCCAGTCGGCGCCGGCGATGTGGTCGGCGATCGCCGTCGCGATGTCGGTGCCCGCAGTGGTGGTCGGGGCCTCGACGCGAATCGCTCGCGCTGCGCCGCACGCCAGGGCGTCGCGCAGCACCTTGTCGGCGCCCGACGGTCCGACGGTGATCGCGGTCACGCCGACGCCGAGCCGATCGCCCTGCTGCAGCGCGAACTCCAGGGCGGACTGGTCGGCCGGCGACATGCCGGCGAACCGTTCGTCCTGCGGTTCACCCGGGTGGCTCACCCACTTCAGGCAGGCGACGATGCTCATCGCATCACGTCCGGCGGAAGACGACACCATGGCCGCCCTCCGGGTAGTGCCACGTCACCGCGCCCTCGCGGTTGCAGACCATGTAGCAGGTGCCGCACTCGAAGCACTGCTCGTAGTTGAAGACGATGCCCCCGTCGCTGGTGGGCACGAACAGGCTCGCCGGGCAGGCGACGACGCACTCCCGCGTGCTGCAGTCGGCGCAGATCTTGCCGTCGACGACGATGTGCGCCTGGTGGTGCACGCGGAACTCGGCGGTGGCCATCCGCTCCTGGAACGAGATCGTGCTGTCGGTCATCCGAAGCTCCTGAAGCCGGTCCACCCGTCGCGCAGCAGGTCGCGGCGGCGCACACCGGCGCGTCGGCGCTCCTGGTCGAGGATCTTCCGCACCCCGGGCTTGGGGTTCGGGTTGTCGACGCGGAACATCCGCTCGACCACGTTGGCCACCATGCCGGGGTAGAGGTGCTGCACCCGGTCGCTGAGCACCAGCTCGGGGGCACGGCGCAGCTTGCGGTGGTCCTTCAGCACGAAGGTGTCCTCCAACCGCCGGCGATATCCGGCGAGGCCCTGCGCCGACACGTCGTTGCGCTGGACGGCCTCCACCGCGGCCTCTGCGGCGTACATGCCGCTGGCCATCGCGAAGTTGACGCCCTCCAGCCAGATGCCCGCCGCGAGGCACAGTGCTGCCGCATCACCTGCGACGAGCATGCCGTCGGCGACCATCTTCGGCATCATCTCGAGGCCCGCCTCGGGGATGAGGTGGGCGCTGTACTCCTTCAGCTCCGCACCCTGCACCAGTGGGGCGATGGCCGGGTGCGCCTTCAGCCCGGCGATGATCTGCTCGGGTCGCTGCTGTTGTGCCGCCAGCTTGGGCAGCTTCAGCACGGCGCCGACGGCGAGCGTGTCGAGGCCGGTGTAGAGGAAGCCGCCACCGTTCACCTTGCCCGTGCCGCCGAGGATCTCGATGTCGACGCCGTGGCGTTCACGCACACCGAAGCGCTCGTCGATCACTTCCTTCGGCAGCGCCAGCGTCTCCTTCACCCCGAGTGTGAAGTGCTTCGGGTCGGTGTGCGTGTACAGCCCGGCCTCCTTGGCGAGGAAGCTGTTCACACCGTCGCAGGCGATGACCACGCGTGCGGTGAGGTCGCCGTCGGGTCGGTCGGTGCGCACGCCGACGACACGGCCGCCTGCGTCGCGGATCAGCCCGACCACCGTCGTCTCCACCAGCAGTTGTGCGCCGGCGGCCTCGGCGTGGCCGGCCAGCCAGTGGTCGAAGTCCGGGCGGAAGGCCGTGGCGCCGTTGTACGGCGGCGCACCCCAGGCCTCGCTGCGGAAGTCGACCGTCAGCGCCTGCGTGTCGGTGAGCAGCATCGTGCTGCGCCGCGTCACCCAACGCTGGATCGGCGCTTCCTCCCACCAGTTCGGGATCAGCCCGTCGAGGATGCGCGGGTACACGACGCCGCCGTACATGTTCTTGCTGCCGGGGAACGGGCCACGCTCGAGCAACACCACGTCGAGTCCGGCGCGCGCCGCGACGATCGCCGCGCACGAGCCCGCCGGGCCTGCGCCCACGATGACGACGTCGACGTCGGGTGTGCTCATGCGGGCTCCACACCGAGGATGCGCAGCAGATGGTCCAGCGTCTCGTTGGCGTCGCTGACGATCGCCAGGTCGGCCAGCTGCATCATCGGGCAGTGGCCGTCGACGTTGACGCTGACGATGTGGTCGGGGTCGCCCAGTCCGCTGGTGTGCTGTACCGCCCCGCTCACGCCGAAGGCGAGGTACAGCTCGGGGCTCACCACCACGCCGGTGGTGCCGATCTGGCGTTCGTGGGGCACCCAGCCGCGGTCGGTGACGACGCGTGTCGCACCCATGCTGGCGCCGATGGCGGTACCGATGGCAGCGAGCTGCTGCAGCCGTGACTCGTCGTCGAGGCCTGCGCCGCCACCGATGATGCGCGGTGCCTCCGACAGGTCGACGGTGGCCGGGTCGGGCGGCAGCACCGCCAGCACGCTGGCATCGCGTGTGTCGTGCCGGGGCAACACGGTCGGCGTGGCGTCGGTGATGTCCGGGGCAGCCGCCTCGACCTCGGGTGCCGTCCCGCGCACGCCCGGCTGCAGCGTGGCGACGAACTCCGGGCCGGGGTGGGTCTGGTGGATCTCGGTGCCGCCCTTGCGGGTGAGCTCCACCCGGTCCGGGGTGACGGCGAGCGCGCCGGCGTACAGCGGCCGGTGCAGCAGCGCGGCGACGCGGGGCGCGAGATCGCGGCCGTCGGGTGACCCCGGCATCACCACCGCTGCCTCGTGCGCGAGGAGTGGCGCCAGCACCGCGGCCCACGCGCCCGGGCGGAAGGCGCCCATCTCGACGATCGTGACGGTGCGGGCCACGCCGTGCAGCGCCGCCACCGCCTCGCCACAGCCGGAGCCGATGAGCAGCGCGCGGCCGTGGCATTCGGCGACGGCTTCGTCCGCGCCCGACGGGAGCTGCCCGTCTCGTACTGCCACCACCGCGATCATCGCTGAGCAGATTAGGTGCTGGTCATCCGTGTGACCTATGTCAGGTGGACGAACTCGTCCGCCGGGCGGACGATGTTTGCCGAAGCACCGGATCCGATGTGCCCAGTGTGCATGGCGACGCGTCGGGTCGGCTTCCTCGGCCACGAGCCCGTCGACCTCACGGAGGCGATGCATGCGACACACCCACTTCGCGACCTGCTGCGTCGCGGTCGGCGCCCTGGCGGGGTGCGGCGGCGGCATGGCGGCACCGGCGGCGATCCCCACGACGACCGGCCCGGCCGTCGCGGCCACGCCGACGACCACCGCGGTCCCGACGACCACCGCAGTCCCGCCGACGACCGCGGTCCCGGCGACGACCGCACGGCCAGAGCCCCCGCCCACGGGCATCTCGTTGCCACCGTCCGGGCACGTCACGCCCGCCGGGGTCACGCTGTCGGACGATGGGCCGTGGCGGCCCGTGGCAACCATCCCGGGTGTCACCCTGCCCGGTCGAACCTTCCGGCTCGACGTCCCCGCCGCCGTCTATGCGTTCCTTCCCACTGTCGAGGACCTCTCGGCCGGCGTGGCCTGGACGCTCGGCGCCGACGCGCTGCCGGTGGTCGACGGCTACTTGCGGTCCCTCGTCGGCGCCCTACGCGACGGCACCGCCGCGGTGGCCGACGGGACGGTGGTGCGGCTGCAGGTGCTCGGCGACGATCGCAGCGACACGACAGCGATGGTCGGTGCGTGCTGGACGGCGCCGGACGGCACTCGCCTGGGCTGGCTGGTGCCGATGGCCGCCGATCGGCCGGGAGGGACATGGACCGCGCGGTCCGCCGAGCAGAGGGAGGACCTGTGCTGGTTCGGATGATGCTCGCCCTGCTGCTGATGGCGCCGCCGCCCGTGCTGGCGAACGGTGTCCGGGTGGTGGACGTGCGGGACGGTGACGGCACCATCACCCGCTCGATGACGATCCCCTCGTCGTCGGTGTTCCGCAGCCATGGCGGCCGCACCTCTCGCTGCCGGTACGTCAGTCCCGGCCCGGGCACCACGTCGGACGGGCAGCCGGTGCAGGCCGGACAGACCGTCGAGAGCACGCGTTGGATGTTCATCGAGGGCCTGCCGGTGGCGGTCGGGGAGCCGACGCCCGAGGACCCGGCGGCGAGCCGCGGGCCGCTGGCGGACGCCGTGCGGTGGTTCACCGTGTTCTGCGACTCCGAGCAGCATGCGATCGGCATCATCGCCGTGAGCGCCCGCGACCCGATGCTCGACCCACGTCAGCGACTCGACGCCTTGTACCAGCGACTGCACCTGATCCGCCCGGTGGTGTTCCGCAACCCGGTGGTCGACCGTTGGGGCGGGCTGATCACACGGTTCCCTGCGTGGCTGGCGATCACGCCGCCGGCGTGGGTGGCGCAGCGATCCGGCGCGGTTCGCTGGCGCGGCTGGACCATGTACTTGCTCGCCCAGCCGGTCGCGATGGACGTCCGCGTGGACTTCACGCCCGCCCCGCCCGGCTCGTCGGCTGCCTTCCACGGGGTCGTACCCTGCGTCGCCCGCGGCGCGACCGTGCGTTCGGGTCGCGGTGCCGTACCCGCCATGCCCACGTTGCCGGCGACCGCCCGCCCCGGCATCGGCGGACCGTGCCGCTGGACGCCCGGTGGTCCCGGGAAGGTGGTCGTGCAGGCGCGGGTCACGTACCGGATCACGTTCTGGGCGAACGGCTGGACCGAGCAGTTGCCCGACTACGTGTGGGCCAGCCCGCCGGCCACCTTCTCCGTCGGCGAGTTGGCGGTGGTCAACACGGACCGTTGAGCCCGCGCCCACCGGCAACGCGCTTGCCTGCCTCCGGCCGAACGAGTAGACCGCAGCCCATGACCCTGGCCCCCGAACCGACGGTCGTGCGCACCGCCTGCACCCTCGACTGCCCCGACGCCTGCTCGCTCACCGTCACCGTGCAGGACGGGCGGATCGTGCAGGTCGACGCGTCGCCCGAGAACCCCTTCACTGATGGCTGGATCTGCTCGAAGGTGCGCAAGCACGCCCGCCGCGTCCATGCGCCCGAGCGTGTGCTCACACCGCTCGTGCGCACCGGTCCGAAGGGGTCGGGCGAGTTCGCGCCGGCCTCGTGGGACGACGCGCTCGCACTCGTCGCCGGCCGCATGCGCACGTCGATCGATCGCTCCGGCCCGGATGCCGTCGTGGCGTTCACCTACAACTCGTCGGCCGCCGGCATCGAGCGCGACAGCCTCACCGAAGCGCTGTTCGAATCGCTCGGTGCGACAGTGGTGGAGCACACGATCTGTGCGCACACGATGGGTGCTGCGTGGGACAGCGTGTTCGACGGCATGCCCTCGGCCGACCCTGCCGACGTCGAGCACAGCCGGCTGGTGGTGGTGTGGGGCGCCAACCCGACGGTCAGCAACACGCACTTCCCGCCACTGGTGCAGCGTGCCCAGGCGAACGGCGCGAAGGTGGTCGTCATCGACCCGCGGCGCACGGCCATGGCCGCCCGCGCCGACCTGCACCTGCCGATCCTGCCCGGGACGGATGCCGCGCTCGCGTACGCCATCGCGAACCTGTGGCTGGGCGCGGGTCACCTCGACCGCGACTTCATCGCCGCGCACGCCGAGGGCGCCGAGGAATTCCTCGTGCACGCGCGCGAGTGGGCGCTCGACCGGGCCGGCGCCGTCACCGGGCTGGCGGAGGACGACATCCGTACCCTCGCCGACTGGTGGGGCACCACGCGACCGTCGATGCTGCGCATCGGCTGGGGTCCGGAGCGGAACGCGAACGGCGGGGCCTCGTGCCGCGCGATCCTGGCCCTGCCGGTGCTCGGCGGCCACTTCGGTGTGCCCGGTAGCGGAGTCATCGGCAGCGTGTCGGCCTCGGCCATCTCGCCGCGGCGGCGGTGGCCCGAGGGCGTGCGCAGTGAACGCGAGCGGCGGTCCGTGCCGCTGCACCAGGTGGGCCGCTGGCTGGCGCCCGGAGCCGGTGACCCGTGCGAGGTGCTGGTGGTGCAGGGCGCGAACCCGGTGGTGATGTGCCCCGACACGGATGCCGTGATCGCGGCGTTCGAACGCGACGACGTCTTCACGGTCGTGCACGAGCAGGTGCTCACCGACACCACCCGCTACGCGGACGTGGTGTTGCCGGCCACCACCAGCTTCGAGATCGACGACGTCTCGTCGAGCTACGGCTCGTACTTCGTGTCGCCGGTGCGCAAGGTGATCGAGCCCGTGGGGGAGAGTCGCTCGAACGACCAGTTCGGGGCGTCGCTGGCCGCCGCGCTCGGGCTGGACTGGGACGTGCCGGCGGTCGCCGCCGCGTGCGCCGACCCCGGACCGCGCATCGCCGTGCCGCCCGGGCGGCAGTTCGTCGACGAGCACCCGGCCGGTGGTCGCGCACGCTTGGTCGACCCGGTGGCCGGTCTCGCCCGGCACGTGTCGCCGGACCGTGCGGAGGGCACCCTCACCCTGATCTCGCCGGCCACGTCGAAGCTGGTGAACTCGATGTTCGGCGAGTTCCAGAGCCCGGCGCCGTCGGTCGTCCTGCACCCGGACGACGCAGCGGCCCGTGGCCTGACGGCCGGTGCCGACGTGCGCGTCACCAGCGAGGTCGGCAGCATCGTCGTGCCGTTGGAGGTGCGCGACGACACCCGGCCTGGCGTGGCGTGGATGGCCAAGGGGGTCTGGCTGCGTCATCACCGCGACGGCCGCGGTGTCAACGCGCTCACGCCGTCGACCGGCGACGCGTTGGTCAACGGCGCCTGCTTCAACGACACCTTCGTCACTGTCGAACCCGCCTGATCCCCTGTTCTCGGCGCGGCCGGACCACCATCGCCGGCGGTCGAGCCGCGACGCGATCGGCCCCTCGCTACGGGCGGAGCACCCAGCCCTCCTCGGTGACGACGGCCTCCACGGCGTCCACGGGCACGTCGGGCCGGAACATCGAGGCGTCGCCCATGGCGAGTGCGTCGGCGAGCGCGATCACCTGGCGCGCGTCCTTCACCGGGTGATCGACGTGCCCGAACGACACCGAGCTCGGCCACACCTCCGCCACCACGATCGCGTCCGACGCGACCGCGACGTCGAGTCCGGTCTCGAACGGCCACACGACGACTCGATGTGCCAGGCGCGGGTGTCGTCGGAGGCGTTCGAGTGCGGCGATGCCGGTCAGCGACTGGCTGCCGACGGCTCCGACGCCCAACAACTGCCAGCCGGAGAACGGGCGATGCCCGTCGTCGTGCAACGCTCGTTCGGTCCGTCGGTGGACGGGCAGGTGATCGGGCGTCCACGCCGGCTTGGTGGTCGTCAGCCATCGTCCGGCGCGTCGTGGGGGTGCGCCCCAGAAGTGCAGCGCGCCGAGCCGCTCGTTCAGGTCGGCGGCCACGTCGAAGCGGTTGTTGCGGTTGCGATCGTCGTCGTCCAGCGCGTCGTGCAGGTGGCACCATGTCGCCGCCCAGGCCGTGCCCGTCAGCCCGGCTGCGGTGGCGAAGCCGCTCGGGTACCCGAAGCAGAAGTCGGCCCCCAGCAGGACGCGTCCCGACACGTCGAGCCGTTCGACCAGCAGGTCGACGGCCCGGGCGCGGGTGCGCGGATTCTCGACGGGCAGGTGCCGTCCGTCCGCATCGCGGCAGGCGATCCAGATCGAGTCGGGGCCGGACTTCGGCGTGCCGTTCGCGCTCCAGTCGGCGACGACGATGCGGTCGAACACGCGTGGACCGACGTGTTGGCTCAGGGTCGGTGCAACGACACCGCGATGCCGCCGTCGGGCCGGGTGAGCGTCAGCCGCGAACCCTCCAACCGGTGGCCGGTCGCGCCTTCCAACGCGGCCAGCAACGCGGACTCCTGCTCCATGATCGTCGGGCCGCTGCCGGCCTCCTCGTCCTCGCAGAACATCCGCGTGCTCATCAACGGGCCGATCTGCAACCCGCCGTCGGTGGTGGCGAGCGGACCGGAGAACCGGTTGCACCCGGCGTTGCCGCTGATGCGATCGTCCTCGATGGTGAGCTGCAGGTCGCCCCGGACCGAGAGGATCGCGTGCCGTTGTGGATGGTGAATGCCGTTCACGGCCCAGTCGCCGAGCAGCCCGTCCGAACCCTGCGCGCGGAAGGTCAGCAGCACCTCGTCCTCGCCCAGGGTGAGTGCCAGCCCGTTGGGGCCGACGACGAATCGGCTGACCGACGCCATGCGACGCAGCACCTCGCGCTCCACCTCCATGGCGTCCTCCGAGCACGCCATCATCGTGCTGCCCAACGCCCCGAGTTCGAGCGACTCGCCATCAACGCGGTAGGTGCCGCGGAATCGGTTGCAACCGGAGAACCCGACGACCGAACCGTCGTCGAAACTGATCACCACTTCCACGCCGTCCGGCAGATCGAACGGTCCGTCGAGCACCCAGCTCGTGTCGTGCAACGCGTCGGCCATGCCGCGCACCCTAGTCAGGCCACGTCGGTGGCCGCGCCCGCGAACTGAGCGTTGTACAGCTGGAAGTACGCGCCCTGCCGTTGCAGCAGCTCCTGGTGCGATCCCTGCTCGACGATGCGGCCGGCGTCCATCACCAGGATCGTGTCGGCGTCGCGGATGGTGGACAGGCGGTGGGCGATCACGAAGCTGGTGCGGCCGCCACGGAGCTTCGCCATCGCGCGCTGGATGAGCACCTCGGTGCGGGTGTCGACCGAGCTGGTCGCCTCGTCGAGGATCAGGATCGCCGGATCGGACAGGAAGGCACGCGCGATGGTGAGCAGCTGCTTCTCGCCGGCGCTCACCGAGGTGCCCTCGTCGTCGAGCACGGTGTCGTAGCCGTCCGGCAGGGAGTGCACGAAGCGGTCGACGTAGCAGGCCTTCGCCGCGGTGATGATCTGCTCCTCGGTGGCGTCGATGTTGCCGTAGGCGATGTTCTCGCGGATGGTGCCACCGAACAGCCACGTGTCCTGCAGCACCATGCCCATCTGGTCGCGGAGCTCGTCGCGGCGCATCTCGGCGATGTTGCGGCCGTCGAGCAGGATCTCGCCGCCGTTCAGCTCGTAGAACCGCATGATCAGGTTGACGAGCGTGGTCTTGCCGGCGCCCGTGGGCCCGACGATCGCGACCGTCCGACCCGGCTCTGCCACCAGCGACAGGCCGTCGATCAGCGGCACGTCGGGCAGGTAGCGGAACGACACGTCGCGGAACTCGACGCGACCGCGGGCCTCGGCATGCGCCAGGTGTGTGTTCGGGTCGACCGCCGGCTCGGGCGACTGCTCGGGAGCGTCGAGCAGTTCGAACACACGCTCGGCCGAGGCGATGCCCGACTGCAGCACGTTGAGCATCGACGCGGTCTGCGTGAGCGGCTGCGCGAACTGGCGCGAGTACTGGATGAACGCCTGCACGTCGCCGATGCCGAGGGTGCCGTTGGCGACCTTCAGGCCGCCGAGCACGGCGATCGCGACGTAGTTGAGGTTGCCGATGAACACCGTCGCCG
>JBMOGW010000004.1:0-37707 GCA_049318165.1 Ilumatobacteraceae bacterium | reverse complement strand
GGTAGGCGATGTCGACGGTCTCGCGGTCGGCACCGAACGCGGTGGTGGCGTACTTCGTCGTCATGTCGCGACCGGTTCGGGTGTTCGTGACGCTCATGCCGCGCTCGAACGTGCCGCTGCAGATGCGGGCGAACGCAATGCGGTCGCGGTGCGACGGGTCCATGTTGGCCTGCACCTTGAACACGAACGCGCTGAACGGCGCGTCGAGCGGGTGCGGCTCGCCCTTCACGTCGGCGCGGGGTGCCGGCCTCGGCGCCAGCTCGACGACGGCGTCGAGCAGCTTGCGCACGCCGAAGTTGGTGAGCGCGGAGCCGACGAACACGGGTGTGCTCTGGCCGGCGAGGAACGACTCGAGGTCCACGTCGGCGCCGATGGCGTCGAGCAGGCCGAGCTCGTCCGTCGCGGCCTGCCAGGCGCGGCCGCCTTCCTGTGCGGCCTCGTCCAGCGGCAGGTCTTCCTCCAGCGCAGCGGACGCACCGCGGGCAGTGCGGGTGAACCGCGTGTACATGCCGGTGCGACGGTCGACGACGCCGCGGAACTCGTCGCCGCTGCCGACCGGCCACGTGACCGGCGTGGGCCGCAGGTCGATCTGCGACTCGATCTCGTCGAGCAGCTCCAGTGGCTCGCGCCCCGGGCGGTCGTACTTGTTCAGGAACGTCAGCACCGGCAGGTCGCGTGAGCGGCACACCTGGAACAGCTTCAGCGTCTGGCTCTCGATGCCCTTCGCTGCGTCGAGCACCATCACCACGGCGTCGACCGCGGCGAGCACGCGGTACGTGTCCTCGCTGAAGTCGCGGTGGCCGGGCGTGTCGAGCAGGTTGATGGTGTGCCCGTGGTACGGGAACTGCAGCACGGTCGAGCTGATCGAGATGCCGCGCTGCTGCTCGATCTCCATCCAGTCGCTGCGCGACGATCGACGGCCCTCGCGGGCGTGCACCGCGCCGGCTTCCTGCACCGCGCCGGAGTAGAGCAGGAACTTCTCGGTGAGCGTCGTCTTGCCCGCGTCGGGGTGGCTGATGATGGCGAACGTCCGCCGCTTGCCGGCCTCCTGGATCGCCTCGTTGCTCACGAAGACCCGAGGCTATCGGCGCCTCTCGCCGAACGTAAGTTCTGCGCGCCGGGCTCAGGCGAGGGTGATGATGACGGCGCGGTCGCCGTAGGGGATGCGATTGCGCTTCACGATGCCGCCGACGGTGCCGAGGCCCTTCGTGATGACCGTCATGAACCCGTACTTGGCCTTCACCTTCTGGCTGACCTCGTCGAACAGCGGGTCGCCTGCCGCCACCAACCGGGCCGTGGCCTCGGTGGGCGACGTGCCCTCCTTCAGCCTGCCGCGGGCGTCGGACGGCTGCAGCAGGATCCTCGAGGTGTGCGCGAGGCGCTTGGCCTTGCCCGAACCGGAGCTGGTCCAAAAACCGAGGCTGCCGTCGGCCAGTTCCACGATCCACACCGGTGCCGCGACCGCATCGCCGGCCTTCTTGTAGGTCGTCATCACCACGTACTTCTCGTCACCGAGTCCCATGGGGTTCCCCTTCCGGTCGTGCTCGTCGCGATGACCGTATCCCAGTTCCGAACCGCTTCGATCCGGGGCACGTGCGCTCGTTCTCATCGCTGTGCGTCGCACTTTTCGAGACGAATCAGCCCGAGAAGGCGAGTTGGGACGAATCAGCCCGAGAAGCCGGAGAGGAGCGGGTCAGGCCATGTTGCGCCAGGCGGCGAGGCGCTCGGCACTGTCGTCGCCGGGCACCGGCAGCTGGCACACGACCCGCAGGTTCGGCCACTCGCTCGGCGTCAGCTGCTGGTACTCGAACGCCAACTCGCCGGCCCACGGGTGCGTGTAGCGGCGAATGCGCGTGTGGAAGCTGGCCACGTCGAGTTGCGGCCACCACTCGGCGAACTCCGGGCTGGCCGCGCACAGGCCGTCCACCAGGCGACGCACCAGCGGGTCGGCGCGGATGCCGGCGGTGCCGGCGCGGAACTCGGCGAGGATCGTGCGCGCTTGGCGCTCCCAGTCGGCCACGAGCCGCCGAGCCGACGGCTCGGCGAAGATCACCCAGAGCAGGTTGCGCTCGTCGCCCTCGAGTTGCTCGATGGCGGGGTAGAGGCGTTCCTGCGCTCGGTTCCAGGCGACGAATTCCCATCGCGGCCCGAGCACGTAGGCGGGCGACGGGTCCATCGAGGCGATCAGCCGCACCAGCGCGTCGGGCACCTCGTCGACGTCGGCCAGCTGCTCGTCATGCGGTCGGTCGGCCAGCGTCAGCAGGTGCTGGTGCTCGGCCTCCGACAGGCGCAGCGTGCGCGACAGGGCGTCGAGGACATCGACCGACGCGTTGATCGGCCGGCCCTGCTCGAGCCACGTGTACCAGGTGACCGACACGCCGGCGAGCAGCGCCACCTCCTCACGGCGCAGACCCTTGGTGCGCCGGCCGCGGCCCGCGGGCAGGCCGACGTCGGCAGGGGTCAGCGCGTCGCGGCGGGTCCTCAGGAACTCGGCGAGGTCGTCACGGCGGCGGTCCACCCCGTCATTGGAGCACGCAGGGCGGCACCGTCGCCGGATCGTTCCCCGAGGCGGCCGTGTCGCCGTGGAGCGCACGGACGCCTCGAGCAGGGCCAGGAAACCTGGCGCGTTCAGCCGATCGGCTGCGTGAGGTCGTAGAAGGTGGTGCTGCCGACGGTGACCGTCTGGAAGCTCGCCTGCACCCAGCTGCTGATCGCCGACGACGTGCTGCTGCCGCCACCGGGACCGCCTGGTCCACCGCCCATGCCACCCGCCACGAAGTAGTGGATCTTCCCGTCGGCCACCATCTGCTGGAAGGCCTCGAGGGTGGGCCATTGGTCGGTGCCGTTGAACCCGCCGATGGCCATCACCGGGTCGCCGGTCGCGAGCTGGTAACCGGCGGCGTTGTTCGCGCCGATCGTGGAGAGCACCCAGGTGAACCCGTCGGTGCCGTCCTCCAGGAACTGCACCACCTCGTCACTCGGCGTGCCGGCGCCGAGCAGGCCGCCGATCCCGCCGCCGGGGCCGCCGACGTCGCCGAAGCCGCCGACACCACCGAAGCCGCCGCTGGGGAAGCCTCCGGTGCCGCCGCCGGGGACCTGTCCCTGCTGGCCGTTGGCGCCGATGCCGCCGATGGTCGGCAGCTGACCCGTGGCGCCCGTGCCGCCGAACGACGGCGGTTGGCCGTTGAACGAGGGCGGTTGGCCGTTGAACGACGGCGGTTGGCCGTTGAACGAGGGCGGCAGGCCGCCGGCCGGGAACCCGCCGCCAGGGCCGCCACCGGGCCCGCCGCGACCGGGTCCGAACCCGAAGCCACCGGCGGGGCCGACGCCGGGGATGGCGCCGGTGTGCGGCTGATTCGCCGTCGAGATCGAGTACGCAGTCGGCCCGAGCAGCGCCGCCACCAGCGCGGCGCCGGCGCCCCACTTCGCGGCCTCCTGGCCGATCAGCAGGCCGACGATCGCGACGCCGGTCGCCGCCAACAGCACGGGCCGCAGCCACGAGTTCCAGTCCGGCGTGCGGTCGAGCACCGTCCACGCCCACCACGCAGTCACGACCACGCTGCCGGCCAACGTGGCGCGGGCCCACCAGTGGTCGCGCAGCCGGTACAGCACGGTGCCACCGATGCCGATCAGCGCGCCGATCGCTGGGGCGAGGGCGACCGAGTAGTACTCGTGGATGATGCCCTTGCCGAGGCTGAACGTGACGCCGGTGATGAACAGCCAGCCACCCCAGATGATGACCGCAGCACGGATGCGGTCGTGCCG
This sequence comes from Ilumatobacteraceae bacterium, assembly GCA_049318165.1. GTDB lineage: Bacteria > Actinomycetota > Acidimicrobiia > Acidimicrobiales > Ilumatobacteraceae > UBA668. The sequence continues at coordinate 33,942 of JBMOGW010000004.1, read as the reverse complement.
GTTGCGCACACCCGCCAGGGCCAGCCCGACGATCGAGAAGATCAATGCCGCAGGGATCAGCCACGAGGCGTGGCCCGCCCAGCTGTCTCCGAACATGCGCAGCCAACCGGTCGGGCCCCAAGCACCGGCCTGGCCCGGTCCGCCGCCACCGACGACGCTGCCGGTCTCGTTGCCGGTGAGGCGACCGAAGCCGTTGTAGCCGAACACCAGGTCGAGCACGCTGTTGTCGGTCGAGCCGCCGATGTACGGGCGGCTGCTCGCCGGCCACAGTTCGACGATCGCGATCCACCAGCCCGCGGCGGCGATCATCGCCACGCCCCCGAGCAACAACTGCCAGATGCGCTTGCCCAGCTGCGGCGGGCCGGCGATCAGGTAGGCGAGCGCGAAGGCGGGCATCACGACGAGCGCCTGCAGCATCTTGGTGAGGAAGCCGAAGCCGAGCAGCACACCGGCCCACACCATCCACTTGGTCGCCCCGTCCTCGATCGCCCGCGTCACCATGTAGGCGGCGCCGACCATCAGCAGCACCAGCAGCGCATCCGGGTTGTTGAATCGGAACATCAGCGCCGCACCGGGCGTGAGCGCCAGCACGGCACCGGCGATCAAGCCGGCCGCGACGCCGAACCAGCGGCGCACCGTCAGGTACAGCACGCCGACGGCGGCGACGCCCTCCAGCGCCTGGGGCACCAGGATGCTCCACGAGTTCACGCCGAACACCCGAGCCGACAGCTCCATCACCCACAGCGATGCGGGTGGCTTGTCGACGGTGATGAAGTTGGCCGCGTCGCTCGAGCCGAAGAAGAACGCCTTCCAGCTCTTCGTGCCGGCCTGCACCGCCGCCGAGTAGAAGCTGTTCGCCCAACCCGACGCGCCGAGGCCCCAGATGTACAGCACGCCGGTCGCCAGCAGCAGTGCGGCGACGGCGGGCTTCACCCAACGCGGGTCGCTGTACCTCGTGCCGCCGTCGTCGGTCGCGCCGTCGTCCGGCGCGGGAGCGGTCGGCGATTCCAGCACGTCGAGGACGTCGACCACGGGGTCGCCGCCGAGGGGCATGTCGGTGATGCTCATGTCGTCAGGATCCCCCTCGCCGATGTGAAGCGGCTTGGGCATTCCTGGGAGGTTGCTGTGAGCCGGCCCGCTGGGCGGCAGGCCGGCCCGCTGGGTTCGGCCCGCTCAGGGGCGTCAGCCGCCGTTGGCTGCCGCGGCGTAGTCGCGGCACGGCTGGCCGCGCAGCGACCCGCACGCAGGCGGCGCGTCGGCAGGGACGTCGACGCGGACCACCGGCAGCAGCAAACGCGACGGGTGGTCCTTGTCGTGGAGGATCGTCACCGTCTCGCCGTTCGAGATCGTCTCGAACTTCCAGATGCCGCGGCTGTTGCCCGGTGCGTCGATCGTCAGGCGCAGACGGCTGCCGGCGCGGAACGGGTGCGCGAACGGGAACAACGCCACGCGGACCAGCGTCGGCTCACCGGCAGGGAGATCGGCGGCGTCGGCTTCAGCATTCGTGTACGTCGGGACGAGGTCGGTGGACGTGGACTCGTCGAGCGCCCGCTGGCTGGCACGCAGCCACCCGCTCTGGACGTAGATCTCCTTGCCGTCCGGGCGCACCTCGCTGATCGTCACCTCGAGGTCGGTGTCCTTCGCCGACGACGTCAGCCACAGGTCCACCGACCCTGCGCCGATCACCGTGGTGTCCTGCTGTAGCGGCGCCGTCACGTAGCCCAGCCCTGTGCCGCTCGGCAGGGGTTGCCAGTCGTATTGCACGTCGGCGCGCCAGATGCCGTTGCCGTCGCCCGTGTAGAAGGTCGGCGGCAGCGCGTCGGGCTTCGCCGTGTACTCGTCAGAGCTGCTGCCCGTGCCCTGCTCGTCCGGCACGAGGGCGCCACCGTCGCCCAGGCCCCACAGTGTGGTGATCGCCTCGGGAATCGGCCACTGGTCGAACTCGCGCACGAAGTGCGGCTCGGGGGTGCCCGGCGAGAAGTCGGGGTTGCCGCCCTGCTCGAAGAACACGCGCACCGGCTTGTCGGATTCGAAGGTGGAGAGCGCTTGCTCGTAGGTCATGCCGTCGAAGCGCGAATCGAAGGGAGCGAACGTCGTCACACCCCAGATGGCGCCGCCGAGCGATGACGCGATCAGCGGGCCTGCCGACAGGTCGGGCACCTTCTTGCCGACGTACAACTGCAGGAACTCCATGTATCGCTGGGCGACCGGGGGACTGAGGCTCTCGGTGTGCAGGCCGTTGGTCAGCGTCACGTAGAGGTGCGGGGTGCCCGTGAAGTGGTCGAGCATCGCCGGGAAGTGGCCGCCGGTCTGCTCGTCCTGCCAGGCGCCGGCGAGAAACACCGGCACCGTGATCTTGTCCACGAACGTGATCGGCGCCAGCGAGTCGCCGAGCGGGTTCGAGTAGAACGGGTTGTCGCGGATCTCGCCGAGCAGATCCGGGTTCTGCAGGCGCAGCAACTGGTTGTCGGCGCAGCGGGTGTCGCCGGCGTCGGAGCGCTTCTTGGTCCACTCCTGGCCGTACGGCTTGGCCTGCTCGACTCGCTGCGACGTCCAGTCCACGGCGAAGCCGGTGTTGAGGATGCCGCCGGGGTACAGGGTGCTGCGATAGCTGTCGTCGAGCACCGAGAGCGGGGTGATGCTGTTGAGGCTCGGCGGTTCTGTGGCGGCGACGAACAGCTGGCTGATGCCCGGGTAGCTGATGCCCACCATGCCGACCTCGTGGTCCTTCACCCACGGCTGCGCTGCCACGGCCTCGATGACGTCGTAGCCGTCGACCGACTGGGCGGTCTCGAAGAAGCGGTACGAACCGCCGCTGCACCCCGTGCCGCGCATGTTGACACCGACGTAGGCGAAGCCCTGCGCGGTGTAAAGGGCGGCGAGCTGCGCGCTGTCGGGGTCGCTCGGCTGGTAGCCGCTGTACTCGACGACGGTGGGGTAGGGGCCGCCGTCGGGCGGGCCGGGAAGGATGACGTTGGCGCTGAGGGTCGTGCCGTCGCGCGTGGTGACGTAGCCGAAGCCGCCGGCGGGCAGCAGCGTCTGCTGCTCGGCGTAGAGCGCCGGGTCGGGTGGGGTGGTCGCATCCAACACCGCGACGGCGTCGCTCGTGGCGGTGGCGTTGCGCACGGTGTAGCCGTCGCCCGGCTCGAGGCTTCGGAACAGCAGCGCGCCGTTCTCGTCGACGGTGCCCTCCGCCACCTGTTCGTCAGCGCGGTAGGCCTGCAGCGCGTCACCGGGCTCGGCGCCCGTGACCGTCAGCTGCTCGACCCCTGGCTGCACGGTGTACGTGGCCGCAGCCAGCGCCACGGTCGTCGTGGGTGCCTCGGTGGTCGGCGCTGCCGTCGTGCTCGCCGGCGAGGTGGGCGCGGCGCCGTCGCTGCCGCTGCACGCGGCGAGTGCGGTGCACACGACCACTGCCAACGCCACGACGCGCCGAGGCGCGCCAGTTCCGATTCGATCCGTACGCGGGTTCCCCATGGATCGAGTCTGGCATTCATCCGTCGGCGGGCCACAATGGGGCGGTGACTTCGCTCGACGACCTGTTGGCCGACCTCGAACTCCTGGTGAACACCGAGTCGACGTCGCTGCACCTCGACCTGCTCGAGCTGTCCGCTGCGGCAGTGGCCAGCGTGATGGAGCACCGCCTCGGCAGCGCGCCGCAGATCATTCCGTCGCCTGCCGGCCCGCACGTGCTGTGGAGCGGTGGTGGCACGCCGAAGGTGCTGCTCGTCGGTCATCACGACACCGTGTTCCCCGTCGGCAGCGTCGCCGCACGGCCCTTCGCGGTGCGCGATGGTCGTGCCACGGGCCCCGGCGTGTTCGACATGAAGGCCGGCATCGTGCAGGCGGTGCACGCCGTCGCCGGTCTCGACGACCGCAGTGGCATCGAGATCCTCATCACCGCCGACGAGGAAGTGGGCAGCGACGCGTCGCGCGAACTCATCGAGCGGCGCGCGTTGGCGAGCGGTCACGTGCTGGTGTTCGAGGCCAGCGCCGATGGTGGCGCGCTGAAGATCGCCCGCAAGGGCACCGGCACGTTCGAGGTCGTGGTGCACGGCAAGGCCGCTCACGCGGGGCTCGAGCCGTGGAACGGCGTCAACGCGCTCGTCGCCGCAGCCGAGCTGATCCCGCGCATCACCACGTTCGCCAACCCCGACGCCAACACGACGGTCACACCGACGGTCGCCACCGCCGGCACGGCCGACAACGTGGTGCCTGCCGAGGCGCGGGTGAAGGTGGACGTGCGGGTCGAGCAGCCCGGCGAGGACGAGCGTCTCGTTGCCGCGTTCGCCGAGCTGCAGCCGTCACTGCCCGGTGCGCGCGTGGAGATCCTCGGCGGCCTCAACCGTCCGCCGATGCCCGTCGGCTCGGCCGGCCGGTTGTTCGACCTCGCGCTCGAGGCCGCCACCGAGGTGGGCATCGATGGTCTGGAGGGCGTCGCCGTCGGCGGTGGCAGCGACGGCAACTTCACTGCTGCGGTGGGTGTGCCCACGCTCGACGGCATGGGTGCCGTCGGTGGCGGCGCGCACGCCGATCACGAGTACGTGCTGGTGGACACCATGGTCCCGCGCACGAACCTCGTCACGGCATTGCTCCGCCGCCTCTGATCAGTCGCCGTGTTCGAGGGCCATCAGGCCGCCGCTGCCGAGGGTGCCGGCGTTGCGGTACACGTCGAGCTTGGCGCGGCTGTCGTCGATGTCGAGGTTGCGCATCGTCAGCTGGCCGATTCGGTCGAGCGGGCCGAACGCGGCGTCCTCCACCTTCTCCATGCTCAACCGCTCCGGAGCGTACGTCAGGTGCGGGCCGTCGGTGTTCAGGATCGAGTAGTCGTCACCGCGGCGCAGACGCACGGTCACCTCGCCGGTGACGGCGGCGCCCACCCAGCGCAACAGCGGCTCGCGCAGCATCAGGCTCTGCGGGTCGAACCAGCGGCCCTCGTACAGCAGGCGGCCCAGGCGGCGGCCCATCGTGCGGTAGTTCTCGATGGTGTTCTCGTTGTGGATCGCGGTCACCAGGCGCTCGTAGGCGATGTGCAGCAGCGCCAGGCCGGGGCCTTCGTAGATGCCGCGGCTCTTGGCCTCGATGATGCGGTTCTCGATCTGGTCGCTCATGCCCAGGCCGTGGCGGCCGCCGATCTCGTTGGCCTTCAGTACGAGCGCCACCTGGTCGGCGAACTCCTCGCCGTTGATGGCGACCGGCCAACCCTCGTGGAACCGAACGGTGATCTCCTCGGCAGCGATCTGGACGTCGTCGCGGTAGTGCGCGACACCCATGATCGGCTCGACGATGTCCATGCCGGTGTTGAGTTCCTCGAGCAGCTTCGCCTCGTGCGTTGCGCCCCAGATGTTGGCGTCGGTGCTGTACGCCTTCTCCTTGCTGGCGCGGTACGGCAGATTGCGCTCGGTGAGGAACTCGCTCATCTCCGCACGGCCGCCGAGCTCGCTGACGAACTGCTCGTCGAGCCACGGCTTGTAGATGCGCAGATTCGGGTTCACCAGCAGGCCGTAGCGGTAGAAGCGCTCGATGTCGTTGCCCTTGTAGGTGCTGCCGTCGCCCCAGATGTCGACGCCGTCCTCCTGCATCGCGCGCACCAGCAGCGTGCCGGTGACGGCGCGGCCGAGCGGCGTGGTGTTGAAGTACGTCTTGCCGGCGGTGGTGATGTGGAACGCACCGCATTGCAGCGCCACGAGACCCTCGTGCACCAGCTCGGTGCGGCAGTCCACCAAGCGGGCGGCCTCGGCGCCGTACTCGATGGCGCGACCGGGCACGCCAGGCAGATCGTCCTCGTCCTGTTGGCCGAGGTCGGCCGTGTAGCAGTACGGGTGGGCACCCTTTTCGCGCATCCACGCAACGGCGGCGGACGTGTCGAGACCACCGCTGAACGCGATGCCGACCCGCTCGCCCACGGGCAGGGACGTCAGAACCTTCGACATAGAGCGACGACGCTACCGACGAACCTGTGCAATCAGAGCGGCGAGACGTCCTCGGGCGACGCGGGGCGGAGCATCCCGCCGAACGAGGCGACCGACACGAGCAGGCCGCCGGCGGCGAGCGCGAACTCGACGACGAAGTAGCGCGCAGGCCCGCCGACGTCGCCCCATGCGACGAGCGCGGTGAGCGCGGCGCCGAGGATGCCCCAGAACGGCATGAACCGGCGGTGGGTCAGGGCCATCGCTGTCAGGGTGATCGGCACGACGAACGGGAGGATGTTGATCAGTGGTGAGCGCGGCGCGGCCTGCGGCCCCAGCCACCACGTGGCCATACCGGTGACCCGTGCGCTGTACCAGACGGCGGCGAACCCGCCGGCGACGAGCACCCAGCCGAGCCAGAAGACGGTCGTCCAGTTCGGCGTCAGCTGGCCGGGTCGCAGCGGGCGCAGCGGCCGGATGTCGGCCCGGTCGGTCGGCGGCTCGGGGAGCGGTGCAGGAGAGTCTTCGACCGGGTCCGGACCGTCGGTCGGCATGACGGTCGACGGATCGTCGGCTCGACGTGCATCGGCATCGATGACGGGTTCGGGGGTCGGCTCCATTCGGTGTGGAGGGTAACCGACCCACCCGGAGACCCCACATCAACAGCGGCTAGGGTCAGGCGGGTGACTCCGACGCCTTTCCAGAAGCTGAGCATCTTCTTCCCGATGTGGAACGAGGAGGCGTACATCCATCGCGCGGTCGGCTACGCGAAGGCGGAGTGCGAGGCGCTCGTCGCCAAGGGTGAGATCCTCGACTACGAGCTGATCGTGGTCGATGACGCCAGCACCGACCAGACGCCGGAGCTCGCCGACGAACTGGCCGCGAACGACCCGCACGTGCGCGTGGTGCACCACCCCGTGAACCGCAAGCTCGGCGGCTCGATGAAGACGGGCTTCGCAACGGCGACCGGCGACCTGGTGCTCTACACCGACGCCGACCTGCCGTTCGACATGGCCGAGGTGGGCCACGCCGTCCGCCTGCTGCGCTACTACGAGGCCGACATCGTCAGCGCCTACCGGCACGACCGCACCGGTGAGGGCAGCTCGCGTGCGATCTACACGTTCTTCTACAACCTGCTCATCCGCTCGTTGTTCGGCGTGCGCATGCGCGACATCAACTTCGCGTTCAAGCTCTGCCGACGCGAGGTGTTCGACCACATCCAACTGCAGAGCGAAGGCTCGTTCATCGATGCGGAACTGATCATCAGCGCCAAGAAGCTCGGCTTCGAGGTCATCCAGTTCGGCGTCGACTACTTCCCGCGTACCCGCGGCGAGAGCACGCTCGCCTCGTTCGGTGTGATCAAGACGATCGTCAGCGAGATGCTGGCGCTGCGCACGCAGTTGAAGGGCATCCGGCCCCTCGACCGCACCGCTGCCTGAGCCGGCCGCCGAGCCGGTCGCCGAGACGGTCGGCGTTCCTCACCCGAGCCCTGACGCGGCGATGTCAGGGCCCGGGTGCTGCCGGGCCCTGACGATTGCCGCCCGGTCGAGGGGTTTGGTTCGACCGAGTGGGGGATCTTGGGACGATCAGTCGTCGTTGACGATGGTGCCGGTCGCCGTGGTGCGGGCGATGGTCACGCCGTTCGGCTGCGACAGACGGACGACGAACTGCTCGTCCGCCTCGCGCACGCGGTCGCCGACGATCGGCACCTGGACCGTGGCCGTGGTCTGGCCGGCGGCGAAACGCACCGTGGTGCGCACTGCCGTGAAGTCGGCCGTCGTGCGAGCCGTGCCGTTGCCGGTGGTGGCCAGCACGCTCACCGGCGCACTCGGGGCACGGGACAGCGTGACCGTGAAGGTGAGGAACGAGAACCCTGCGTTGCCCTCGACGTGCGACGCATTCGCAATGCGGGCCGCCGGCGGCGTGTCGTCGTCCAGGATCGTGCCGGTGCTCGACACGGTGGACACGACGGCATTGGTGACACCGGTGATCGAGAAGACGATCGTCTCGTTGGGCTCGATCGTGTTGTCGCCGATCACGGTCACCGGCACGGTGAGGCTGGTCGCCCCGGCCGGGATGGTCACGGTGCCGGTGGCTGCCGCCGTGGTGGGTGCCACGAAGTCGGTGCGCGGGGTGGCGGTGCCGCCGCCCGCCCGGTAGCTGACGCTGATCGGGTGGACGCTCGGACGGTCGAGATGCAGCGTGAAGTTCATCGGCTTGCGAGTGTTCACGTTGCCCTCGATGACCGACACGGCGGGACCGGCCGACAGGACGGCGACGTCGTCGTCCTGGACCAGTGCGTTGGCCGTGGCGCTGGCGGGGCCGTTCGCCCCGGTCGCCACACCGAGCTGCACCGAGAAGTTCTCGTCGAACTCGACGGTGCTGTCGTCGACGACCGTGACGATGATCGACGCCGTGGTCTGGCCGGGGGCGAAGACCGCCGTGCCGGTGGCATCCACATAGTCGCTGCCCGGCAGTGCCGTGCCGCCGACGAGCACCCAGTCGACGGCGACCGGGTTGACGGGCGCCTGGTCGAGGGTGAGGTCGAAGGTGACGGTGGCGCCGGGGCCCTCCGTGACCACCTGGTCGGCGCCCAGGGTGAGCGTCGGCAGGTCGTCGTCGGTGATGGTCGCCGTCTGCGTGATGGCCACGCCGAGCTCCGTCGTCGTGGAGTCGGTGATCGTCACGTCGAAGGTCTCGTCGCCCTCGACGAGGGTGTCGCCGAGCACGTCGACGGTGACGGTGCCGCTGCTCGAGCCCGCCGGGATCACGGTCGTGCCGCCCGCCGTGGCGAAGTCGGTGCCGTCGGTCGCCGTGGCGCCCGTGGCCGTCCACGTGATCGACTGGTCGACGACCGCCGGGCGGTCGAGCGTGAAGGTGACCGTCGCCGGGGTGACGTCGCCGGTCGTGCCTTCGACGGTGGGGGCGATCGCATCCACGGTGACCACCGGGTAGCCGAGGAACCGGACGGCCGGCAGCGACGAGATGGTGGTGAACTGCGCGTCGAGCGGCGCCGGGTCGACGGCGACGGCCGTGAAGGTCGCCACGGTGTCGGTCGGGTTGGTCAGCAGCACGTCGAGCGTGGCGATGCCGGTCACCGGGTCGGTGGCGGCGGTGCCGGCCGGGACGTCGTCGACGAAGAAGTCGACCGGGGCGCTGATCGGCAGGCCGTTGCCGTCGAGGAACGTCGCCGAGAGGGTGACCGTGCGGCTGTCGATCGTCGCCGGAGCGGTGAGCTCCAGCGTGGCCGACGGGGGCAGCAGCACGCCGGACGTGACCGCAGCGGTCGGATCCGCCGGCACTGCCTCGCTGTTGCCGAGGTTGTCGAGGTACTGGTAGATCGCCCGGATCTGCAGACCCACATCGGTCGGCTTGACGGTGTACGTGTCGGCGACGTCGGCGAACTGCCACACCGGCTCGTTCTGGGCGAACGGGTCGACGGTGACGCCGTCCCAGGTCTGCCACAGGACGTTGGCGAAGGCGGGGTCGAAGCCCTGCGGGTCGACGATGTTGGCGATCACGCTGAGGGTGTCACCGACGACGGGGAAGAGGTTGTCGATGGTCGCGGTGCCGGTCGGGCTCTCGTTCTGGGCCTGCGGGCGCAGGTCGACGATGGTGCCGTCGCCGAACTTGGCGAACTCGACGTCGAGCAGGGTGTCGGTGCCTTCGCCGGTGTTCACGCCACCGCCGACGGCGACCGCGCCGCCACCACCGCCGCCCGGGGCGCAGTTGGTGACCACACCGCCGGCCGCGGCGCCACCGCCGCCCACGCCACCGCCGGCCTTCGGCGGGATGTGGGTGACGATCGTGCGGCCGTCGGGGAAGGTGCCCACGACGTACTGGTCGATCGGGCAGCGGAAGATCGCGGTGTCATCGCCGCTGCTGTCGAAGCTGATCTCGCGCTTGATGTCGCACGTGCCCGGGTCGATCTGACCGTTGAGCAGCTGGTTCTGGATGTCCTGCACGCTCTGGGCGATGACGGGGGTGCCGTCCTGCAGGGCGCACTCGAGGTGCACGTCGAGCGACGCGTCGCCCTCGATGAAGTCATCGCCGGCCCCGCCTTCGAGTTCGTCGGCGCCTGCGGCGCCGAACACCATGTCGTCGCCGGCGAACCGGTTGAGCGCACCGGGGACCGACAGCTCGCCGGCGCGGTTCAGCAGGTCCTCGAGACCTGCGATCTTGTCGAGGCTCGCCTGGGTGAGTTCGTGGCCGATCGCACGCAGGCGGTCGTCGCCGCGCAGCACGTCGTCGAACTGGCTGCCGGAGATGCCCTCGACCAGGTTGAAGCGGTCGCGGGGGTTGGCGGCGCCACCACCGACCAGCGGCGGCAGCGACAGGTCGCCGAACGCCTTGGCGGTGGAGCGCGAGTAGGTGGCGAAGTCGAAGCCGAGGCCGGCGACCACGGTGTCGACACCGTCGCCGATCGCCATGATGTCCATGCCGCCATCGGAGTGGTAGCCGTCGCCGCCGGGGCCGCCGATGAGCACGTCGTCCTCGCCGTCGGACACCGGGAATTCGAGCAGGTTGTCACCGGAGAGGCCGTCGCTGCCGAGACCGCCCTCGACCCAGTCCTGGCCCGTGCCACCGACGACGGAGTCGATGCCCTGGCTGCCGTACTGGATGTCGTCGCCGGCGCCGAGGAAGTCCTCCTTGTCGTCGACGCCACCGACGACTGCGTCGTCGCCGTTGTCGCCGAGGATGATGTCGCCGAGGCCGTTGCCGGGGCTGACGACGTCGTTGCCGTTGCCGCCGGAGATCACGTCGACGCCGCTGACGTCGGTGAGGATGTCGTTGCCGTCGTTGCCCTCGATCATGTCGGCACCGATGCCGCCCTCGAGGCGGTCGTTGCCGTCGTTGCCCCACAGCGAGTCGTCGCCCTCGGCCGAGCGCACCTTGTCGTCAGCGTTGGTGCCGAGCCAGGTGGTGTGGTTCTCCGTGGTGCCCTTGCCGGTGAGGCGGATGGTGCCGTCGGACATGCGCACCATCTTCGAGACGCCGTCGAGGTTGGGCTCGTTGTACGGCGTGTTCGGGTCGTCGACGATGCCGCTCGGGTTCGTCTGCGCTGCCAGATCGAACGTGTAGTCGGCGCGGGTGAACGTCATCACCGGGATGTTCACGGCGTCGGTGTTGCGGCGGACGAGGTCGGAGAACATGTTGCCCTCCAGCTCGGTCAGCAGCGGCAGGCCCTCGTTGCGGGCCAGGTAGTACACGCGGTCGTTGTTCTGCAGGGCTTCGAGCTGCGTTTCGAAGACGTAGTTGAAGGTGCTGCCGAGCATGCCGTCGAACAGCGGCGGGGCCTCGGCCAGGCCGCCGATCCACATGTCGACGTCCTCCAGGCCCGTGATGCTGCGGCCGTCCACGTTGGCCCAGTCGCCGGCGCCGTCGAGGAAGTCCTGCGCATCGGGCGTCACCAGGTCGACGATGTCCTGCGCCGCAGCGCGCTTGTCGTCCACCGTGGTGGCCGAGAGGACCGTCGGGTGCGTGCCGTAGGCGGCGATGAAGTTGACGAGCGAGGCCTGGTGGCGCAGCGCCATTCCGAAGTCCGCCCAGTCGTGGTACGGCTTCAGCTGCGTGTTGCCGCCGGCGCCGGGCAGCGAGCTGCCGAACAGTTCGCGGCGCACCTCGTTGAGCGGGGCGATGCCCTCGCTGCGGGAGCGGGTGATGTTCAGGGTGCCGAGGTCGAGCGGCAGGCCGACGAGGTTGTTGCGCAGCGCCTCGGTGATGAACTCGTCGATCTCCTCACCTCGCTGGCTCACCATGCCGCGGATGATCGAGCCGCTCGCCTGCTGGTTGCTGAGGCGGCCGGCACTGCCGCCGTCGTTGTAGGCGGTCGGGTTGAGGAAGGCGTCCAGCAGCGACATGTCGTTGGTGGTGCCGTCCGCATTGGTGCGGGCCATCGTCTCGGTCAGCATCGAGTGGCCGAAGCGGTAGACGGAGTGCGCGAACTCGGCGGTGATCGCCGGGTTCTTGCTGGGGTCGTAGCCGGCGAACAGGTCGACGTTCGGCTGGATCGCACGGGCGAACTCGCCGAACACGATGTGCTGGTACTCCATCTCGTTGATGAACTTGGCGGCCTGGAAGATGCGCTCGCCGTTCCACGAGCCGTCGGGGAGCAGCCAGTTGACGAGCGACGCCGGCGAGGCGTTCGGCAGCGTCGGGATGAAGTCCTCGAGCTGCTCGACGAGGAGGTTGTGCTCCGAGTGGAACACGTCGTGGATCGCCGTCAGGCCGATGTTCTCGTTGCACCGACCGTCGCCGCAGATGTAGTGGGCGCCGAGCATCTCGTCGTCGTACGTGCCGGGCAGATGGTCGTCGGTCGTGGCCGGGTCGGTGTCCGCCGTCTGGGCGATCGCCGGCGTGCCAGGGTTGTGGTCGTGGTCCCACGTGCCGGGGGCGGCGTGGTGGGCGATGTCGTTGAGGAACGAGTGGCCGGTGCGAACCGAGCCGACTTCGGACGGCGAGACCGTGGTGGAGGCGTCGCCGTCCATGAAGGTGCCGTTGGGCATCACGAGCTGCGGGTAGCCGGTCACCCCGGGGAGGAACCGGCCGTAGACGTCGGTGAGGACGGTCGGCACGTTGTTGACGTCGGTGTCGACGAGGTGGATGCGCAGCAGGTTCTCGGCCTGATCCTTGACATCCTGCCACGTCGGCAGGCCGCCGTCGGCGCCGGTGAGCAGGCGGCCGGTCGCGACCGGGAGGCCGTTGGTGTCGAGGGCGTACTCACGCAGGAACACCTGGTGCGACGGGGTCGAGGTGTACGTCTGGTTGTTGTCGATGTACGGCGTCACCTGGTTGGTGGCGTCCTTGACGTCGTCGTCGGTGCCGAGCACGCCGTCGGGGCCCGGGCCGTTGGTGGCGCGGGTGAGCACCATGAAGTTGCTGGGGCTGCCCGGCACGTACAGCGGGTCGTCCGGCTGCAGGGGCACGAAGACGGTGCCGCTGTCGCCCTTGGCGGCGAGGTCGAGACCGTGGTCGAAGAACTGGCCGAAGAGCGTGAACAGCGAGTTGTACGACGCCGAGAAGCCGGCGTCGGGTGCCACGTTGGGCATCGAGTACTGGAGGATCTTCGGCGTGTCCGGGTTGCGGTCGTGGTCCACCAGGAAGCTGGTGGCACCGAAGCCGTGACCCTGGGTCTCGGCGGCGGCGGCGACGGCGGCCGGGTTGTGCTCGGTCTGGTCGCTGATCAGGTTGCTGATCACGCGGGGCTGGGCGTCGGCGACGATGCCCGAGTTCTGCTGGTACGAGGTCGGGTCGCCGACCGACAGGCCGCCGGGGCCGTCCGGGTCGAACGTCAGGCCGTCGGCGTCCTTGTAGACGGCCTTGGTGATGCGGGGGAACGTCTGATCGGCCGAGCCCCAGGTGGACCGGCCGTCGACGAGGTTGTTGTGCTGGCCGTCGGTCTGGCGCAGGCCGAACTGGCGGTTGACGTTCGGAATCGACGTCGTGCAAGCCACCGGGTTCGTCAGCGCATCCGGCGCCGTGCAGATGAGGTCCTGCCCGAACGGGTGGGCCTCACCGATCTGGATCTGGGCGAGGATGAACTCCAGATCCTGGAGTGTCAGGTTGATCCGCTGCGGTGCCGTCGGCCGGGCGGCGACGGCGACTGCCGCCTGCTGCCCACCGATCGCCACCATCACCGTGCTGGTGAGGAGCGTGCCCGCCACCATCGTCCCGATGACCCGCCGTGCATGAAATGAACGCATGTACCAAACCCCGTCTCAACTTCTCCCGTGCAGCGAACATAGGGATCCGAGGACCAAGAGACCAGCGCGACGGGCCCGAATGGGCCACGCGGCCTACGACCATCAGGGGGGTCACCACGGGACGTTCACCCGAACGTGGTGGCGTGGTGACGGAGCGTCACGCGGTGGCGTCGTCCGCGACCGTGGGCAGCGGCACCGCGTTGGTAGATTTCACGCCACGGACGGCGCTGCGCGCCGCCGGTGCCGAAGATCGTGAACACCCCTCGCCCCTCCACGCCGCGACCCCGTGGCGCATCGTCCCAGGTCACGCCGCTGAAGCGGTGGGCGCCGGCCATCGCCGCCGCCGGAGTGCTGGCGATCGTGGTCTTCGCCGGGTTCTCGGGCAGTGACTCGGCGTCCACGGGGGCCCCTCCGCCAGGCGGGAACCCGGGGTCGGTCGACGCCTCGGGCCTCACCGTCCCGGTCAGCACGCAGCCGCAGGTCGTGGTGAACTCCGACCCGGCCACGCCGAAGACGCAGCTGTCGCAGGATCTGCGCAAGGGCAGCTTCGGTGCAGAGGTGAAGTCGATGCAGCAGCGCCTCAAGGATTTCGGCTTCGATCCCGGCCCCATCGACGGCCAGTTCGGCACCGGCACCGAGCAGGCGCTGTGGGCGTTCGAGGGGCTGGTGCTGCAGCGCAGGTACGACCAGCAGACGGGCGTGCTCGACAACAGCACCTGGCAGTTGATGCAGGACCCGATCCAGTTCAAGCCGCGTCGGCCGCAGCCCGCGGGCGCGACGCACATGGAGATCTACCTCGATCTGCAGGCGGCGATCGTGTTCACCGACGCCAAGCCGACGCTCATCACCCACATCTCGTCCGGCACCGGCGAGACGTGGTGCGAGATCATCACCCAGGACACCGACGAGCTGGGGCAGCCGCTGCCCGAACCGGTGAAGAAGGACGTCTGCGGCGTCTCGAAGACCCCCGGTGGCGTGTTCCAGTTCTACCGACGCGTCGAAGGCAACCGCCAGGGCCCGCTCGGCGGCATGTACAACCCGGTCTACTTCAACTACGGCATCGCCGTGCACGGGGCGCGCAACGTGCCCAGCGAGCCGGCGTCCCACGGTTGCATCCGCCTGCCGATGTTCATCGCCGAGTACTTCCCGTCGTTGGTGAAGAACAAGGACTACGTCTTCGTGTGGGACGGCAAGAAGGAACCCGAGCAGCAGTCGAAGCGGGACATGCTGCCGGTGTTCAACTACGCGAACCCGGACGCCACCACGTCCACGAGCTCGTCGACGTCGACCACGACGGCGACCACGACGGCGACCACGGTGAAGCCGCCCACGACGACGGCCAAGCCGGTCACGACGACCACGAAGCCGAAGCCGCCGTCGACCACCACCACCACGTCGACGTCGGTGCCGCCCAGCGGCTCCGTGCCTGCGGCCACCACGACCTCCACGACGAAACCCTGACGAACGGTCAGGACGCCTCGCGCCGGTGTTCGGCGGAGGGTCAGCCCGACCCGTACCGCGCGTTGCAGCGGTCGATGCCGTCGAGCACGCCGGTGCGGAACGCGCCGATCTTCTCGAACGGGCTGCCGTTGACGTCGGTGTCGGCGTGCTCGTCGGCGGTGGCGATGGCGACCACCACGGCCTCGTCCAGGTCGCCGGCCGACAGGCCGAGCTGGTTCTCGCGGTCGGCGGGGATCGGCGGCACGATCGACTGCACCCACGAGCCGGTGAGACAGTCGGCGTACAGCACCCGCTGTTCGCCGGTGGTGACGCTGCCGAGCGCGTGCAGCACGGCGTCGCTGTACGCGGACGCGAACAGGTAGCCGATGGTCATGTCGCCGGTGAACGCCTGGTCGAGCAGGGCCACCGCGAAGTCCTGATCCCAGTGCACGACGTCGTCCTCGGGGCAGTAGTGCACCTGCCCCACCCACTGATCGCCCTCGAGGCCGCCGCACGACGGATATGGGCCGTCGGACCGGAACGCCGCGAACGCCGGCGCGGTGAAGGTCACCTGGTTCTGCGCCGTGAGCAGTGACCAGTAGAAGTCCAGGCTCGCAGGGATCAGCGTGATCACGTCGTTCGGCCCGGTCGTCGGATCGGGGGCGGGGTCGATCACCGGCAGGTTGCCGGCGTTGGTGTCGGTCGGGTCGAACGGGATGTCGATCAGCGTGCGCTCTCGGCCCTCCGTGAAGAAGGTGGCGCATCGCGCGGTACCGCCCTCGAAGCCGTCCTTGAACGCGCTGACGCGGTCGAAGCCGGTGCCGTGTGCCATCTCGTCCGCCAGCCCCTGGCCGTCGATCGGGTCGCGCACCTCGATCATCGCGATCAACCCGGCGCGGACATCGGCGTCGTCGAAGCGGATCGCACCGCTCTCACCGGCCGCGACATGGGCTGCCCAGGCGCCCGCGAAGCAGTCGGCCTGTTGTTCTTTCAGCACTCCCGGCTGATCCCACTCACCGGCACGGGACTGGATGGCGTGGCCGAACTCGTGGGCGAGCACGATCGCGACGGCCTCCTTGCCCAACTCGTCGACCAACGCCGGCAGTCCGTCGTCGTCGTCGTAGGCCATGAAGTCGCCGTCGATGCAGTAGAACGCCGTGCCGACCTGGACGTCTTCGTAGCTGGAGGTCGGCGATCCGCACCCTGGGATCGCCGACTCGCGACCCGGGTACGCGGCGAAGATGCCGCCTTCGAGCGGCTCCCACGGCGAGTCGTAGGTGTCGGGGAACGCGGTGGCCCAGAACGACTCGATGTCCTGGAACGCAGTGGTGAGGAAGGCGTCGTACTCCGGGTGGGCCGGGCCGCGCTCGCCGAAGTCCACCACGCCCTCGGCCAGCTGATAGGCCGGCTCGCTGATCTCGGGCCCCGAGTCGCTGCCGTCCTGCGTGAACAACCCACCGCCGGTGCCGGGGCGCGACTCGGTGACGCGCACCCCGGGATCCAGCCCACAACCGGCCAACAGCACTGCGACGAGCAGCGAGGCGACGGCGGCACGGCGTGGGACCACACGCCGAGCGTACGTGCCGCGGCGACGGCAGAATGGTCGGGTGACACGAGCCTCCGAGACCCCGACCGCCGTCTACGTCGATCGCCTCGCCCGCGCCAGGGCGAGCATGGACACCAACGGCGTCGATGCACTGTTGGTGTCCGTCGGCAGCGACCTGCCGTACCTCACGGGCTACGAGGCGATGCCGCTCGAGCGGCTGACGATGCTGGTGGTGCCGAGGGACGGTGACGCGACGCTGGTCATCCCGCGGCTCGAGGCGCCGCGAGTGGTCGAGCGGCCTGGCGCGTTCTCGCTGCGACCGTGGAACGAGACCGACGACCCGATCGCGATCGTCGCGTCGTTGATCGGCCGACCGGGCAGCGTGGCCGTGGGCGACACGATGTGGGCGCGGTTCCTCGTCGAACTGTTGGGGCACTGGCCGTCGGACGGGACCATGTACCTGCGCTCGACGACGGTGATGAACGATCTGCGGATGCGCAAGGACGCGGCCGAGGTCGCCGCGCTCCAGGCGGCCGGTGCTGCGGCGGACCGCGTCGCTGCGCAGTTGCACGCCGGTGAGATCCCACTCGTGGGCCGCACCGAAGCTGCCGTGAGCGCCGACATCTCGGCACGCCTGATCGCCGAGGGGCACGACGTCGTGAACTTCGCCATCGTGGCCTCGGGCGAGAACGCTGCGTCGCCGCACCATCACCCGGGCGACCGGGTGATCCGTGACGGCGAGCTGGTGCTGTGCGACTTCGGCGGCACGATGGCCGGCTACTGCAGCGACATCACGCGCTGTGTCTCGCTCGGTGCGCCGCCGGCCGAGGTGGCCGAGGCCTACGCGGTGCTGCACGAGGCGCAGGCCGCCGGCGTCGCGGCGGGCGTCGTGGGTGCTGCATGCCAGGACGTCGACCGCGCCTCGCGCGCCGTCATCGCGGCAGCGGGGTGGGGCGAGTACTTCATCCACCGCACCGGGCACGGCATCGGCATGGAGGCCCACGAGGACCCGTACATGGTGGAGGGCAACGAGCTGCCCATCGCCGCCGGCCATGCGTTCAGCGTCGAACCGGGCATCTACGTCGCCGGCAAGTGGGGCATGCGCCTCGAGGACATCGTCGTCGCCACCGACGCCGGCCCGCTGCCGATGAACCACGCCGACCACTCGCTCGTCGTGCTCGGCTGAACACCGCCCGTCGCGGGTGCGCGATGCTGTCGCGATGACCGCACTCGACGAACCCGGGACGGCTCGCCTGCCCTTCCACCTGCGCGGCAGCTACGCGCCGATCGACACCGAGATCGAGGCCTTCGATCTGCAGGTGCAGGGTCGCATTCCCGAGTTCCTGAACGGCACGTTCGTGCGCAACGGCGCCAACCCGAAGAAGGGTCGGTCGCCACACTGGTTCGCCGGTGACGGCATGTTGCACGGTGTGCGCCTGCGCGACGGCAAGGCCGATTGGTACCGCAACCGTTGGGTGCGCACCCGTGCGCTCGCGGGTGCCCCGCGACGCGACCCGGAGACCGGTGCGTCCGACCTGACGGTCGGCCTGGCCAACACGCACGTGGTGCGCCACGCAGGCCGGATCTTCGCGCTGGAGGAAGGCAGCCTGCCCAACGAGGTGACCGCCGAACTCGACACCCTCGGCCCGTGCGACTTCGGTGGCGCGCTGCGTACTCCGTTCACGGCGCATCCGCACGTCTGCCCGGAGACGGGCGAGATGCACTTCTTCGGTTACGAGATCCTGCACGCTCCGTTCGTCACCTACCACGTGCTCGACCGCGACGGCGCGTTGGTGCACAGTCAGCCGATCGAGGTGGGTGGGCCGACGATGGTGCACGACTTCGCCATCAGCCGCAACTACGCGATCTTCCTCGACCTCCCGGTGGTCTTCGACCTCGGGCTCGCGATGTCGGGCGGCATGCCATTCACCTGGCGGCCCGACCACGGGGCGCGCATCGGTCTGCTGCATCGCGACCGTGCGCGCCAGGGAGCAGCACCGCAATGGTTCGACGTGTCGCTCTGCTACGTGTTCCACGTGATGAACGCGTGGGACGACGGTCCCGACGGCCGCTACGTGTGGCTCGATGCGGGTCGGCACGAGACGATGTGGGCGGCGGGCAGCGACAAGTTCGAACCGTCCCTGATGCACCGCTGGCGTTTCGACCTGCAGACCGGCGAGGTGAAGGAGGAACTGCTCGACGACGTCGACCATGCCTTCCCGCGCATCGACGACCGCCGGTGCGGCCTGCGCAACCGCTACGGCTGGGCTGTCGCGCCGCTCGACCCGAACGACCGCCGGTCAGAAGCGCCGAGCGGCGTCGTGAAGTACGACCTGCAGACCGGGTCGCGCACCGTCCACTCGTTCGGCGATTCGTCGATCAGCGGCGAGCCGGTGTTCGTGCCGAGTCATGCGGCGGCCGACGAGGACGAGGGCTGCCTGGTGACGTTCGTGCACGACGTGAGCACCGAGCGTTCCTCGTTCGTCGTCCTCGACGCCTCCGACATGTCCACGGCACCGCTCGCCGTCGTACCGTTGCCGCAACGGGTGCCGAGGGGATTCCACGGCAGCTGGTTCGCCGACTGACGTCACGGCCGTCGGCCACGAGTGAATGGGGGAGCGATGCTCGATCTGAAGGTCTCCGGGGGGACGGTCGTCGACGGGACAGGTGCCGCAGGCGTGCGCGCCGACGTCGGCGTGAAGGACGGCCGCATCGTCGCCGTCGGTCGCCTGGACGAGGCGGCGACGCGCACGATCGACGCCACCGACCTCGTCGTCGCGCCGGGTTGCATCGACATCCACACCCACTACGACGCGCAGGCGTTCTGGGACTCCACGCTCAGCCCGTCGCCGCTGCACGGTGTCACCACCGTCATGGGCGGCAACTGCGGCTTCAGCATCGCCCCGCTGACGGCGGTCGAGGGTGGCGCGGTGCGTGCCGACGACGCCGACTATCTGATGCGCATGCTCGCCCGCGTGGAGGGCATGCCGCTCGAGAGCCTGCAGCAGGGCGTGCCGTGGAACTGGACCTCGTCGGCCGACTACTTCGACACCCTCGACGGCACGCTGATGCCGAATGCCGGCTTCATGGTGGGCCACTCGGCGATGCGCCGCGTGGTGATGCACGACGACGCCACCCAACGCCACGCGACCCCCGAGGAGCTGGCGCAGATGAAGGCGCTCCTGCGGGCCGGCCTCGCGGCAGGAGGGATGGGCTTCACGAGCACCTGGTCACCCAGTCACAACGATCACCTCGGGCAGCCGGTGCCCTCGCGTGCGGCGAGTGCGGAGGAGCTGATCGAGTTGTGCTCGGTGGTCAGCGAGTTCCCGGGCACCCAGCTGGAGTTCATTCCTGCGGTCGGTCAGTTCGGAGAGGACACCTTCCGCCTGATGGGCCGGATGAGTGCCGCCGCGAACCGTCCGCTCAACTGGAACCTGTTGCAGGTGTACGCGCAGAACTGGGAGCTGGTGCAGCATCAGCTGGCCGGGTTCGACATCGCCGCCGCCGAGGGAGGCCGGGTGCTGGCGCTGACGCTGCCCGACACGTTCCGCCTACGGCTCAACTTCACGAGCGGCTTCATCCTCGACATCCTCCACGGCTGGGACGCGCTGATGGCGCTGCCGGTGGACGAGAAGCTGCGCCAATTGCGCGACCCGGCGATGCGTGCAGAGTGGAACCGCCTCGCCCAGTCGACGGACGGGGTGCAGCGGTCGATCGCGAACTGGGCCGGCTACTGGGTGCTGGAGACGTTCAGTGCCGAGTGGCAGCCGCACCAGGGCCGCATCATCGGCGACATCGCTCGTGAGCTCGGGCGCGACCCGTGGGACGTGCTGTGCGACATCGTGATCGCTGACGGTTTGCGCACCGTGATCGCCACCCAGGACCGCGGACAGGACGACGCGACCTGGGCCCGACGCGTCGAAGTGTGGCGCGACCATCGTGCCGTCGTCGGCGCCAGCGACGCAGGCGCGCATCTCGACATGATCGACAGCTTCAGCTACTGCACCACACTCCTGGCACGCGCCGTCCGCGAGCGCGACCTGTTGCCCTTGGAGGAGGCCGTCCACTATCTGACCGGCGCTCCGGCCGACCTGTACGGCCTGCACGATCGTGGTCGAGTCGAGGTTGGTCGGTGGGCCGACCTGCAGGTGTTCGACCCGGCCACCATCGGCCCCGGCCCGGTGTCGATGAAGTTCGACCTGCCGGGTGGCGCCGGTCGCGTGTACGGCGAGGCCGAGGGCGTGCACCACGTGCTCGTCAACGGTGTGCCGTGCGTGGAGGGCGATCAGTTGCTCGACGCCCGGCCAGGGCGAATCCTGCGCAGCGGCATCGACACGCGGACGGTGGCCGTCCGCTGAGGTCCGGCGATCCGCGCGGGCCGGGACGGGTCAGGCGGGTGGCACGAAGTTGTTCGGGTCGACGGTGTCACCGAAGAGCACCATCGTGATCAGCACGTCGCCGTCGTCCAGTTTCGCGACGAGGCCGTTGGCGAGGACGCAGTACACCGCAGTGCCGCCCGTGAGCGGCAGTTCGACACACGTCGTCTGCTGTTCGGCGACCGTCGCCGTGCTCGCCGTCGCAGGGCCGATCTTGGCGTCGGCATCGCGGCGAAGGCGCTTCGCAGTGTCGGAGGCGTAGAAGTCGTAGGTGATGCCCGTGTCGCTGATGCGCTGGGGGTCGAACCCGTCGACGCACGGCTGGCTGCCGTCCTCCGTGCACGTGACCGCCAGCGCCTCGGTCTGGATGTAGTGCACGTTGCCGATCGTGACACTGCGCTTGCCCGGGTCGAGCACCACCACCGCAGGGTGAGTGGTGTTGCCGTACTTCGTGAGCACCTCGTACGACGCAGTGGCGGGTCCTGACGTGGCGTTGTCGAGCTTCCCGAGCACCGCATCGATCGCCGGGTCGCCCGTCATCTCGCCAGCGGGGAATGCAGGCTCCTCACTGAAGTACGGGCGTTCGCCCGTGCCACACGCTGCCAGCAGCAGGCCGGCGAGCAAGGTGAGTGGCAGGAGCCGGCGCAGTGGCCTCTGTGTGGCGGACACGACGCACGAGCGTACGGCCAGTCCGACCGGATGTGACGGCACCTGCCGCGGCTTCATCCAGGAAAACGCTCGACGCCACCGACGACCTTCACCTGGCGGGCGGGAGCTTGGCTGGGTCGTCGGTGGCGTGCTGAGTGGTTCACCACCGCGTGGTCACGTCGGCGCGGGCTGCTGACGTCATCACGCAATGGTCGATGTGAGCGGGACGGGAGTTCCTGCACAGCATCGAACGAGACACGACGGTTGTTGGCTGAACGTTTGGTGGCGTGGGAGAAAATCTTCGTAACCTTCCGTCCGTGATCCGCCTCGACGCCGCCACGGTGCTCCTCCAGTGGGCGGCAGGTGGCCTGTTCTTCCTGTGGTTCACCACCCGACGCCGGGAAGTCGGACTCGGTTACGGCTGGCTGCTGCGCGGGACGTACCTGCTCCTGGCCGGTCTCGGGGCGTGGTGCGGGTTCCGGTTCGGGTTGGTCCCGCTGCGCGAGGCGAGCGCGATCGCCGTGGTCGTGGCCTCCGGGTTCGCGCTGGTGGTGTCGATCGTGCGCCGCAAGGCCGGGGTCTCCGGCCAGCAGGCCGAGCACGACCGGCGCAGCGAACGGGTCGCCGCGATGACCGGCATCGACCGCGACGTCGCCGAACGGGCCGAGGGTGAGGCCGCCGGCAAGGAGTTCCCGCCGGTGCTCGACCTGGTGGCGCCGATCCTCGCCGTGCCGGGCCTGGTGGCCGCCGCCCTCGACGCTGCCAGCGACGCCGGGGCCAATCCCGTCGTGTCGCTGATCCGCACGTTCAGCGGTGCGTTGTTCCTCGGTGCGGTGACCGACGCGATGTTGCTGGGCCACTGGTACCTGGTGCAGCCGGGTCTGCCCCGCCGCCACCTCAATGAGCTGGTACGTGCGCTCGGCTGGATCTGGCCCGTCGAGGTGGTGGCCATGCTCTTGCCGGTCGGCATGTTCGCGGTGTTCAGCGGGTCGGTGGACGACGGCTGGAGCGGCCAGTTGGGTTGGTTCTGGGCGGCGTGTGCGGTCACGACGATCGTGCTCGTGGTGGTCACCAAGGCGGCGCTGAAGGAGCGGTCGTACTCTGCGGTCATGGCGGCGACTGGCCTGCTCTACCTGGCGATCCTCACTGCGTTCGGCACCGATCTCGTCGCTCGGGCCGTGCTCGCCGGGTGACGTTCCGCGCGATTTTCTCGGGATGAGGTGTTTTCCTCAGCCCCGACGTGAGGTAAACCGAACACATGGCCCGACCCGTGTGGAGTGGGACGATCAGCTTCGGGCTGGTCGCGATCCCCGTCAAGTTGTACAGCGCGGTGCGTAAGCAGTCGGTCTCGTTCAACCAGTTGGACGAGCGGTCGATGGCGCGCATCAAGTACAGGAAGGTGTCCGCCGAGTCCGGCGAGGAGGTCCCGGACGAGCACATCGTGAAGGGGTACGAGGTGTCGAAGGGGCGCTACGTGGTGGTCGACCCGGACGAGCTCGAGCCGTTCATCCCCACTGCCACGCACAGCATCGACCTCGAACAGTTCGTCGACCTCGACCAGATCGACCCGGTGTACTTCGACGCGCCCTACATCGTCGCGCCGGACAAGAACCCGAAGCCGTACGCGCTGCTCACCCGTGCGATGGCCGCGTCCAACAAGGTGGCCATCGGTCGTTTCGTGATGCGCAACAAGCAGTACGTCGCCGCGCTGCGCGCGGTCGACGGCACGATGATGATGAGCACGATGGTGTTCGCCGACGAGGTGGTGCCCACTGCGTCCATCGACGACCTCGACGGCGTCGACGACATCGAGGTGTCCGACCGCGAGGTCGCGATGGCCGAGTCGCTCGTCGAGTCGCTGTCCGCCGCATTCGACCCGAGCCAGTTCCACGACACCTACCGCGAGCAGGTGCTCGGCCTGATCGACAAGAAGGCCGCAGGCGAGGAGTTCGAGGCGCCCGTCGTCGTCGCCACGGCACCCGCCGTCATCGATCTGATGGCCGCGCTCGAGGCGAGTGTGCAAGCCGCGAAGGAGGCCCGCGGGCGCCACCCCGCCGGCGGACCCGACAGCACCCTCGTCGTGCCGGCCGCACCCAAGAAGGCAGCGGCGGCCCCCGCGAAGAAGGCTGCGCCGAAGAAGGCCGCGACGAAGTCGGCCCCGACGACGTCAGCCGCGACGAAATCGGCCCGGCCGGTTGCGAAGGCTGCTGCGAAGCCGACCGGCAAGGCGGCCGACAAGCCGGCGGCGAAGAAGGCTGCGCCGCGGCAGATGAAGAAGTCCGCGTGACGACGGTCGTCGTCGACGGCCGCGAGCTGACGCTCAGCAACATCGACAAGGTGCTCTACCCGGGCACCGGCACCACCAAGGGCGAGGTGATCCAGTACTACGCGCGCATCGCGTCGGTGATGCTGCCGCACCTGGCCGGTCGGTGCATCACGCTCAAGCGCTTCCCCGACGGCGTGGAGAAGGACGGATTCTTCGAGAAGCGCTGCCCGAAGCACCGCCCGCAGTGGCTGCACACGGCCATCGGCCCCGGCGACCGCAACGGCGACGTGGCGTACTGCAGCCTCGACGAGCCCGCCGCGCTGGTGTGGACCGCCAACATGGCCGCGCTCGAACTGCACGTTCCGATGGCGCTGTCGTCCGACCTCGAGTCGCCGCGTGCCGTCGTGTTCGACTTCGACCCCGGGCTGCCGGCCGCGATGCGCGAGTGTTGCGAGACGGCGCTCTGGGTGCGCGAGATTCTCGACGGCGTCGGGCTGCAGGGTTGGTGCAAGACCTCGGGCTCGAAGGGCCTGCAGCTCTACGTGCCGCTGAACACGCCGTGCACGCATCAGCGTGCCGCCGACTTCGCGCTCGCGGTCGGCCAGTTGCTCGAGCACCAGCACCGCGACCGCATCACCACCGAAATGGCCCGCGCAGTGCGGCCCGGGAAGATCTTCGTGGACTGGAGCCAGAACGCCCGCCACAAGACCACCATCGGTGTGTACTCGATGCGCGCGCGTCCCGAACCGACGTGCAGCACGCCCGTGTCGTGGGACGAGGTCGCCGCGTGTGCCGAGGGTGGTCCCGAACTGCGCTTCGACTGGGAGCAGGTGCTCGGGCGCGTCGAAGAGCACGGCGACCTGTTCGCCGACGTGCTGACCCTCCGGCAGACCCTCCCCACCACCGGCTGACCCGCCGAACTGAAGTTCTGCGAGCGCACCGCCCGCCGAACTTAAGTTCTGCGAGCGCACCCCCCGCCGAACTGAAGTTCTGCGAGCGCGCCCGTCCGATGCGGCATGATGACGGGATGCGCCAGTGAGTGGACCGACCCGCCGTATCGTTCGAAGTCCCCTGGAGGTCCCTCATGTCCGCTGCACTGCACGCTCGCGGCCTTTCCCTGGCGCTCGGCGCCCGCCATCTGCTGGTCGACGTCGATGTCGCCGTCGACCCCGGCCAGCGCATCGGGCTGGTCGGCCCCAACGGTGTCGGCAAGTCCACGCTGCTCCGTGTCCTGGCCGGTCAGCTGCCGCCGGACCGTGGCACCGTCCAGCTCGCGCCTGCCGGCGCCAACGTCGGCTACCTGCCCCAGGAACCAGAGCGGCGCGACGAGTCGGTGCTGGCCCACCTCGAGCGACGCACCGGCGTGGCTGAGGCGTCCGCTCGCCTGGACGCGACGACCGCCGCGCTGGCGGCGGGGGAGCCCGGCGCCGACGACGCGTACAGCGATGCGCTCGACCGCTGGCTGGCGCTCGGCGCCGCAGACTTCGAGCCGCGCATCGGCGACGTGTGGGCCGACCTCGGACTTCGGGAGGGGCTGTTGCATCAGATGATGCCGTCGCTGTCCGGTGGCGAAGCCGCCCGCGTCAGCCTGGCGGCGCTGCTGCTCGCACGGTTCGACGTGTTCTTGCTGGACGAGCCGACGAACGATCTCGACCTCGACGGGCTCGCCCGCCTGGAGTCGTTCGTCAACGGACTGCAGCTCGGCTGTGTGCTCGTCAGCCACGACCGCACCTTTCTGCGGCGCACGGTGACGCACGTGGTGGAGTTGGACGAGTTCACCCATGCCGCCACCCGGTACGCAGGCGGCTGGGATGCATTCGTGCGCGAGCGCGAACTGGCGAAGCAGCATGCACGCGAGGCCTACGAGGAGTACGACGCGAAGCGCTCGTCGCTGGCGGGCCGTGCGCAGCGCGAACGCGAATGGGCGACACAGGGCCTGTCGAAGGCGAAGAAGAAGCCCGACGACGGTGACAAGTTCATCAAGGCGTTCAAGGTGAACCAGAGCGAGCAGCTGGCCGGCAAGGCTGCCCGCACCGAGAAGGCGATGGAGCGCCTGGAGGTGGTGGACGAGCCGCGCGAGGCGTGGCAGCTGCGGCTGGTGATCGCCGACGCGCCGCGCAGCGGTGCGGTGGTGGCACGCCTGGACGGAGCGACGGTGCAGCACGGCACGTTCACGCTCGGCCCTGTCGACGTGCAGATCGATTACGGCGAGAAGGTCGTGATCGAGGGCCCCAACGGCGCCGGCAAGTCCACGCTGCTGCGCGCGCTGCTCGGCGAGGAACCGGTCGCCTCCGGTGTGCACTGGCGCGGCCCGGGCGTGGTGGTCGGCCGGCTCGAGCAGGCTCGGCACCAGTTGTCGGACGCGCCCACCGTGCTGGCCGCGTTCATGAACGCCACCGGACTGACCGTGCCCGACGCGCGCACCCTCCTCGCCAAGTTCGGCATCGGCGCCGAACACGTGCAGCGCGCCGCCGATTCACTGTCGCCCGGTGAACGCACGCGGCTCGTGCTGGCCCTGCTGATGGCGAAGGGCTCGAACTGTCTGGTGCTCGACGAGCCGACCAACCACCTCGACCTGCCGGCCATCGAACAGCTCGAGCAGGCGCTCGGCACGTTCCCCGGCACGGTGTTGCTGGTGAGCCACGACCGGTCGCTGCTGGCCAACGTGGCACGCACGCGCACGCTGGAAGTACGTGCCGGGCGAATCGTGCGCGATCAGCCCGCCTGACGCGGTGCCCGGATGCGCGACGCGGCGACGACACCGACGATCGCCAGGCCGAACGCCATCGCGAAGTTGATGCCCAGCGCGGTGCTGATCGACATCGAGGTGCGGTCGGCCACGGCGACGGTGGCACCGCCCACGCCGCCCATCAACGAGAAGCCGAGCGCGTCGCCCAACGTGACCTGGCTGCTGACCTTGCCCTCACTGCCGGCGGTGGCGAACTGCATCGCCGTCACCGTCGTGGGGTTGAACAGCAGACCCATGCCGTAGCCGCCGACGCACCACGCGAGGAACGTGGCCCACAACGGCCATCCGGACCAGAGCACCGGCGTCACGAGCGCCACGCCGAGCCCGAGGATCAGGAAGCCGTTGCGCACCGCACGCGCCGGATCGACGGGCGGTCGCTTCGCCCGCCACCACTGGCCGAGCGTCCACGAGACGGCGGCACCGATGATGACGAAGCCCTGCACCAGCGGGCGAGCGCCGTGGATGCGGTCGGCTGCGAGCGGCACGAACGAATCCACGCCCATGAACGTCGCGGTCGCGAGGATGCGCGCCGCGACGATCGCCGCCAGCCCGGCCTGGGCCACGGCGACGCCGTCGGGCAGGAGCACCTTCAGGGCTCGCCATGCGGCGACCGCGCCGACGACCGTCAGCGCCACCGCGCCGATCGGGTTGGCCAGCTGCAGGCCCGTCGCCATCACGCCCACACCAGCCGCCGCCACCATCGCCTGAGGGATGCGGCTGCGCGGCTCGCCACGCCCGATCGGCCCGAACTTACGCATCGGCTGCACGGCCAGGCCGGCGACGACGATCGCCACCGGAATGATGCCGAGGAACACCCATCGCCAGCCGAAGCTGTCGACCACCCACCCCGAGATCGCTGGGGCGAACAGGCTCGGCAGTACCCAACCGGCGGAGAGGATCGCGAAGATCTTCGGCTGGCGTTCGGTGGGGAAGGCCCGGTTGACGAGTGTGTACGCGATCGGTTGCAGACCGCCTGTTCCTGCACCCTGCAGCGTGCGCCCGATGACCACGAGCACCATCGTCGGCGCCGCCGCGGCCACCACCAGCCCGCCGATGAACAGCGAGATCGACAGCACGTACGGCAGCGCCGGGCCACGCTTGTCGGCCATCTCGCCAGCCGCCACGAGCGCCACCATGTTGGCCAGCGTGTAGACGGCCATGGCCAGGCCGTACAGCGAATCGCCACCGAGTTCGTCGGTGATCGTCGGCATGGCGGTGACGACCGCGGTGACCTCGAACGCCACCAGCGTCACGCCGAGCACGAGACCGATGGCCAGCAGCTTCTGGCTGGAGGTCATCGGGGACGGCGTCATGCCCGATGTGGTGCCGATGGACGTGGAGGCCATTCGTCAGTGCGGGCTGCCCGGGGCCACCAGGGGCCACGGGCGGTTGCGCTCGGCCGTGAGCGCCAGGTCGAGCAGGAGTTCCTCCGAGAAGTGCCGTCCGACCACCTGCAGACCGATGGGGAGCCCGTCCAGGGTGCCGGCGGGGATGGAGATCGCCGGGTTGCCGTGCAGGTTGGCGGGGAACGTCAGCCGCCCGTTGTTGCCCGGGCCGGCGTCGATGCCGCCGAACACGCCCGGCAGCGGACCGTCGGCGTCGAACGCCACATCGGGGTTGCTCGCGGTGATGACGAAGTCGACGCCGTCGACCGGGTCGAAGATGCGGGCCATCGCCTCGTTCACCTCCATGCGGCGGCGCTCGATCTTGGCCCTGGCCGCCGCGTCGTACTTGCCGACGGCCATCTCCATACCGAAGCGGATCTCCGGGGTCAGGTCGTCCGCGCAGCCGGGCCACACGTCGGCGAGCTGTGCCTCGATCGCGATGTTGCCGCTCAGCGACCACGCGGCACCCATGCGCGGCAGTGTGACGTCGACGTCCTCGACGATGTGCATGCCGGTGTCGCGCACCAGGTCCATGCCGGCCGCCTGCAGCAGCTCCCACATCATCGGCGAGACCGTGGCGTTGCCCCAGTTCGGTGAGAAGCAGACCCGCGTGCCGCGCAGTGCGTGCAGGTGGGTGCCGAGCCCGGCTTCCCAGCCCTCGACGCGGGGCAGGCTGATCGGGTCGCGGGCGTCGAAGCCGTTGGCCACGTCGAACCAGCGCGCCGTGTCGCGGACAGAGCGCGAGAGGCAGCCGATGGTGACCGTGAGGTTGCCGTAGGTGGCCTGCGGGCCGCGGGGGATGCGCCCGATGGTGGACTTCAGACCCACCAGACCGGTGAAGCCGGCGGGGATGCGGATGCTGCCGCCGCCGTCGCCACCCGTGGCCAGCGTGCAGATGCCGCCGGCCACCGCCGCCGCGGTGCCACCCGAACTGCCGCCCGGTGTCGTGCCGTGCTGCCACGGGTTGTGCGTCGTGCCGTGCAACACCGTGCGGGTGAGGTTCACGCCGCCGAACTCGCTCGCCGTGGTCTGGCCGACGAGCACTGCGCCACCGTCGTCGCGAATGCGCTCGACCATCGTGGCGGTGCAGTCGGCGACCTGGTCCTTCAGCGGCACCGACGCATGGGTGTCGGGCCAGCCCTTCACCTTGTCGAGTTCCTTCACGCCGATCGGCACGCCGCCGAACGGCTTGCTCACGTCGGCGGCGCGAGCGGCGGCCTCGGCCTGCTCGCGGTCGATGAAACAGAAGGCGTTCAGGTCGCTCGCCTCGATCGAGTCGAGGGTGGCCTGCAGCTCCTCCACCGGCGAGCGGCGACCGGCGCGGAATTCGTCGACGAGCGAGCAGGCGTCGCCCTGCCACGGTGTGTTCCCCATGCGGCGAACAGTACTGCGGGCCGTCGGCGGGCCACGTAGCGTCCGTTCCATGCCCGCCGAGTTCCGGTACACGTCGAACGAGCGTCTGCCCGTTGAGGTGCTGATGTTCCGTGTGGCCCCCGAGCACCTCGACGAGTTCCTGCGGGTCGACCACGAGGTGTTCACGCTGGGCGAGGCGTTCCTGGACGGCTTCGACCGCATCCCGTTCCGCTACAAGGAGGTCTGGCTGGACGACAGCGACCCTGGTGTGGTGACGCTGGTGTTCGTGTGGGACGACCTCGACGAGTGGCACCGGGTGGGCGCCCCGGAGGTGCAGCAACGGCTGCAGGCCGAGTTCGATGCGCGGTTTGCGCACCCGGTCGAGCTGGTGCGCGCCTGGCACGAGGAGTCCGCCTTCGGGCTGCATCGCTGGAGCCGCTTCGAGCGGGTCGAGCCCGATGCCGCCTCGGGCGGTGCCGATTGAATCGCCGGGCCGCCGACGGACCTCCCGTCAGCTGAGTGCGGCGACGAGCGCGTCCGGGTCCTCGACGCTCACCGTCAGCTCGCGCAGCGAGACCGGCACCCCGGTCACCTTGGCCCGCGCCGGGGAGCGATGTCGATCACCACCAGCCCGTCGCCGGCACCGTTCACCAACCAGCGGCCACGCCAGCCGTGCGCGCCGCGGGAGATGGTCGACCGCTCGTCCCGGCGGACGCCGGTGATCGACGAGCGCGGCACGTCGGCCGTGAACGCCCAACCCTGGCGCACCTCGATGCGGTCCTCGAGGACCGTCACGCGGCTGCGCGACCGACCGGCGCCGAGTGGGGTCATCACTGCGGTGCCGATGCCGTCGTACTTCATCGCGAACTCCATGCCGCCAGTGTGCGCCCGTGCCGTGCTCCCATCCTCCGTATGGGGTGGGAACGCTGGTCCACCTAGAGTCGGATCGTCATGGATTCCCGCTCGTTCCTCGGTCTGCGCCAGAGCCACAACCCGTTTCGCTGGTCGATGGAGGTCACGCAGTCGGTGGCGACGACCGGCAACTTCTTGTTCGGCGGCGCCGGTCTGGGCGCGGCGATCGCCGCGTTGGAGGGCACCAGCGAGCGCGAGACGGTGTGGGCCACCGCCCAGTACCTGAGCTACGCGAAGCCGGGTGAGGTGATGGACATCGACGTCACGCTCGCGGTCACCGGTCACCAGATGACGCAGGCCCGTGCGGTGTGCCACGTCGGGAACCGCGAGATCCTCACCGTCAACGCCGCGCTCGGCCACCGACCGCTCGAGATCCACGGCCAGTTCGAACAGATGCCCGACGTGCCGCCGCCGGACCAGTGCCCGGAGCGACCGTTCCGCGGCCCGGTGGACGGCACGATCAACGACAAGCTCGAGCAGCGCCTGGCGAAGGGCCGACCGTTCGACGAACTCGACGGCACGCCGGGCGACGGCCAGGTGCTGATGTGGGCACGCATCCCCGATGTGATCGACGGCGTCGACGCCGCGGCGCTCGCCGTGCTGGGCGACTTCGTGCCGATGGGCGTCGGTCAGACGCTCGGGGTGCGTGGCGGCGGCAACAGCCTCGACAACACGCTGCGAGTCGTGCACCTGGTGCCCACCGAGTGGGTGCTGCTCGACATCCGCGTGCACGCGGTGCAGCGTGGGTTCGGTCACGGTCTGGTGCACATGTTCGCCCAGGACGGCACGTTGCTGGCGACGGCCAGTCAGAGCTGCATCGTCCGTTTCTGGAAAGGTGAGGAGACCGCGCGGCTGCTGCCCGCGGCGGAGAAGGGGGAACCGACATGACCGCACTGCCGAAGCGCCCGGGGATGACCGTGCCGCTGCCCGGGCCGCTGCACACGCACCGCGACAAGCTGGCCGAGCTGGCCGACATGGGCTACACCGACATCTGGTCGGCCGAGAGCGACGGCGCCGACGGTTTCACGCCGCTCGCGATGGCGGCGGCATGGGAGCCGCGCCTGCGTCTCGGTACGGCGATCATCCCGGCCTACACCCGGTCGCCCGCCTGCTTCGCACAGAGCGTCGCCAGCCTTGCCGACGCGGCGCCGGGTCGCTTCGCCATCGGCATCGGCAGCAGCAGCAACGTCATCGTCGAGCGCTGGAACGGTGTCCCGTTCGTCGAGCCGTACAAGAAGGTGCGCGACGTCGTGCGCTTCCTGCGCGATGCCTTGAGCGGTGAGAAGGTGTCGAAGCAGTACGACACGTTCGAGGTGAACGGCTTCAAGCTGGGCGTGCGGCCCGAGCAGCAGCCGCCGATCCTCGTGGCCGCGCTGCGCGAAGGCATGCTGCGTCTCGCTGCCCGCGAGGGCGACGGGGCGATCATCAACTGGCTGTCGCCCGACGACGTCCGCAAGGTGGTCGGCGTGGTGGACGAGGCCGCAGGCGGCCAGCCGAAGGAGATCGTCTGCCGCATCTTCTGCTGCCCGAGCGAGAACGCCGAGGCGGTGCGCGGCGCAGCGAAGTTCGCGATCGCGGCGTACCTGAACGTGCCCGTGTACGCCCAGTTCCACGACTGGCTCGGCCGTGGCGAGACGCTGCAGCCGATGTGGGACGCATGGAAGGCGGGCGATCGCAAGGCTGCCCTTGCGGCGATCCCCGACTCGCTGGTGGACGAGCTGGTGGTGCACGGCTCGCCCGAGCAGTGCCGGGCCACGATCGACCGCTACTTCGAGAACGGCGTCACCACCAGCAGCTTGGCGATCCTGCCGCTGGATCCGGACCTGAAGTACTGGGACGCGGTCCGCAGCCTGTCGCCCTCCGCGTACTGAGTCACACGCCGACGACGGCGAGACCCGTCGGTGTCACATCGCTGGCCGCGTCGGCGGCGCTCGGCGGTGTGACACGCAGCGGACGAGCGGACGAGTGTCAGGCGGCCTGGCTGCGGCCGGGGTGTTGGTTGCGTGCCGCGGCGCGGGCCGCGAGCTGGGCCTTGATGGCGGCGACGTGGGCCAGGCCGCGCTCGCGGGTCTGGCGGTCGAGGCGGAACTGCAGGGGCAAGGTGAGCTCGCCGAGCAGTTCCAGCTGTTCGGGGCGCTGGCTGTTCTCGTGTGCGGAGGTCATGCCGTCACTCAACCAGAGGGGTGTCACACGGTTCCCGACCGTTGACGCCGGCACCCTGAACGGAGCACAGTGATGCACGTGACGATCGGCTGGATGCTGCTCGCGATGCTCGCCGTCTGGGCGGTGATCATCGTCGTGATCCGTGTGGTGCCGGCGCTGCGCCGGGGGCGCACCGTGGTGCTCGGGGTACCGAGGCCGTGCTCGATGGCCGAGGCGCAGCGTGCCTTGGACCGGCTGGTGGCCGCCGGCATCGACGCCGAGATCGTCGAACACGAGGACAACGGCCTGAACATGTGGGCCAACACCAACGCCGGTGGCTCGGTGGCGCCGGACGAGCGCTACGTCATCCGCGTCCCACGTCGCCAGGCCGAGGCGGCCACCCGCGTCTGACGGCATCGCGCCCAGCGCATGACGCGGGCGAACGGTCGCTCTCGCGGGCTGTGCCAGAGTGGCGGGGTGGTGGCGCTGCAGGTCCTGGCAACGGCGACGGGGATCGTGCTCGTCGTGGCGGTGCTCATCTCGGCGCTGAAAACCGTGGTGGTGCCGCGCGGCTACGCCAGTTGGCTGACCCGCAAGCACTTCCGGGCGTGGCGATGGGTCTTCAACCAGTGGGCCCACGGCGGCCGCACGTACGGCGAACGCGACCGCATCCTGTCGTCGTACGCGCCGGTGGCGCTGATCACGTTGCCGGCAGTCTGGGTGGCACTCATCGGCGTCGGCTTCACCGGCATCTTCTGGGGTACCGGTGTGCACCCGCTGTCGGAGGCGCTGGCGATCAGTGGCTCGTCGCTGTTCACACTCGGCTTCGACCGACCCGACACGACCTGGCGCGTCGTGGTGTCGTTCGTGGAGGCCGGCATCGGCCTCGGCCTCGTCACGTTGATGATCTCCTACCTGCCGACGATCTACGGCGCGTTCAGCCGACGCGAAGCGCTCGTGGGGATGCTCGAGGTGCGTGCCGGCTTGCCGCCGTCCACCGCCGAGCTGTTGATCCGCTACCAGCGCATCGGCTGGCTCGACCGGCTGGCGGACGATGTCTTCGAGCGGTGGGAGCAGTGGTTCGTCGACGTGGAGGAGAGCCACACCAGCCATCCGTCCCTGGCGTTCTTCCGAGCGCCGCACCCCGAGCGCAGCTGGATCACCGCGGCGGGCTGCGTGCTCGACACGGCCGCCATCACGGCGAGCACGCTGGATCTTCCCCGTGATGCCCGCGCCGACGTGATGATCCGCACCGGCTTCTTCACGCTGCGCCGGATCGCTGACTACTTCCGCATCGACTACCCGGACGAGCCCGGAGCGGACCACCCCATCACGGTCACTCGTCAGGAGTTCGACGAGCTCTGTGCCGACCTCGCGGCGAACGGCGTGCCGTTGAAGGCCGATCTCGATCAGGCGTGGCACGACTTCCGGGGGTGGCGGGTGAACTACGACGCCACGTACCGGGCGCTCTGCGACCTCGTGCACGCGCCGCCCGGCAACTGGTCGCGCTGAC
>JBMOGW010000003.1:0-37735 GCA_049318165.1 Ilumatobacteraceae bacterium | reverse complement strand
GGAGGTCGGCTACTGCAACGGCATCGAGAACTACTCGATGCACATCGACGGCCGCTCGTTCGGCGAGCCGCCGTTCACACTGCTCGACTACTTCCCCGACGACTTCCTGATGGTCATCGACGAGAGTCACGTGGCCGTGCCGCAGCTGCACGGCCAGTACCTCGGCGACCTGCGCCGCAAGGACGAACTGGTCGAGCACGGCTTCCGACTGCCGAGCGCACGTGACAACCGGCCGCTGCGCTTCGAGGAAGTGCTCGAGCGCATCAACCAGTGCGTGTTCCTGTCGGCGACGCCCAGCGACTACGAGGTGTCGCACAGCACGCAGGTGGTCGAGCAGATCGTCCGCCCCACCGGCCTGGTGGACCCGGAGGTCATCGTCAAGCCCACCAAGGGTCAGATCGACGACCTGATGGAGATGGTGAACGAGCGCATCGCCAAGGGCGACCGCATCCTCGTCACCACGCTCACCAAGAAGATGGCCGAGGACCTCACCGACTACCTGCTCGAGCAGGGCCTGCGCGTGCGGTACCTGCACAGCAACATCGACACGGTGCAGCGCATCGAGATCCTGCGCGCGCTGCGGCTCGGCGAGTTCGACGTCCTGGTCGGCATCAACCTGTTGCGTGAGGGACTCGACCTGCCCGAGGTGAGCCTCGTGTGCATCCTCGACGCCGACAAGGAAGGCTTCCTGCGCAGCGAGACGTCGCTGATCCAGATGATCGGCCGTGCCGCCCGCAACGTGGACGGCCAGGTGGTGATGTACGCCGACCAGGTGACCCGATCGATGCACGCGGCCATCACCACCACGCAGGAACGCCGTCAGCGGCAGCTGGCGTACAACGCCGAGCACGGCATCAACCCGCAGACCATCCGCAAGGCCGTCGGCGACATCCTGTCGCTGCTGCGCCCGGACGACACCGCGCCCGTCCCGGGCAAGGGGCAACGGCGCAACCGCGAGCGCGACAAGGTGCAGCGCGAGCTGCGCACGCTGCCGCAGCAGGAACTCGCCCGCCTCATCCAGACCCTCGAGGAGGAGATGCACGAGGCCGCCGCCGAGTTGAAGTTCGAGTACGCCGCCCGTCTGCGCGACGAGGTGAACGAGCTGCGCCGCGAACTCCGCGACGCCCAGTAGGGGATCGGTCGGCGGACTCCGGGCTCATCCGACGTTCTGGAGGGATCCATGCGGCCCTGTAGCTCACGGATCCCTCCATTATCGGCGTGCGAGGTTCGCGACGCGAGCCCGGTACAGCTGTTCGAGCTCATCCAGGATCGCTCTGACATCGAGCATGTCCAGCGGGGTCACGCGTTCCACTTCCCAGTCGATGAGGTGGCACTGTCGGTCGCGTTGCTTGTCACGAGCCGTGCCTGGCAGTTCGATGTGGCTCGGATGAATATCGACCTCGACGGCCCAGCGCACCTCCTCGACAGCCATGTCGATCTCGATTCGTCGTCCATTGGGGAGCTGAAGATCACCGACCTGTGGGACCACGGGGACGCCTCGACGTAGCAGCCCTTCGAGTATGACCAGCTCCGGATCGGAGTGGGTTGCGGCTCGGCCGCCACGCTCGAGCAAGACGGAGGCGAACTCGCTGGACCCTGGCCGTCCTCTGGCGCACAACAACCGGGCGACCGCAACGAGGGCCGGCATGTCGGTGTGTCCGAGGTGGATCATTTGATCGATCGCCGACATCAACTGATGCCGGGACAAGTCGGTGGCCAGGTCGAACGCCATACGTGGCCACGCTGCGATGGTGATGCCGTTGTCGAGACGACGGAGGTGTTCCTCCGGCAGCACTCTGGTCTGGCGGAGCTGCACGCCAGGTGGGACCTCGGTCCGGTAGCCATGAGGCGCACCGAGGCAGATGGCGCTGAACCGAGGCATCTTGTTCAGTCCTGCCAGTTTCCCACCGGTCGGTCCCGTGATGTAGCCGCGGGGGTGTTGAAGGCACAGGGCGATCGCTCGGCGCTCCAGCGTCCACGCCCCGCCGGGTACGGCGAGGGCACAGTGGCCGAGATGTTGGAGCGCGCCCGACGCAACGAGGCGCTCGCGGAGCGAACGCGGCACTCCAGCCTCCCGAAGCTGTGCGACGGTGATGATGTTCTTCTGGCGCTGCAGCACCTGCAGCGCCGCGGCGGTGAGCTCGGCCATGGACAACCCTCGTGCGATCGGTTCGAACGATGACGGGGAAGTCGTGGCGGAACCTATCGGCAGCGGTGGTGAACCGTTCTGGAGGTATCCGTGCGACCCTGTGGCGCGTGGATCCCTCCAGAACGAGCCTCGGGTCGTGGAGGCGGTGGGGTGGCTGGGTCAGAAGGTGCTGACGAGCGGGGCGCTGAGGACGGCGCTCAGCGAGTCGGCGGGCTGCGGCAGGGCGAACAGGTAGCCCTGGCCCAGTCGGCACCCCATCCGCACCAGGCGGTCGCACTGCAGCTGCATCTCGATGCCCTCGGCGATCACGGTCAGGCCGGCCTCCGCCGCCATCGCGATCATCGCCTTCACCACCACCGGCTCGCGGTCGCCGTTGACCACCTGGCTGGTGAAGCGGCGGTCCAGCTTCACGCCACTGATCGGCAACGACGTGAGCGTCTCGAGCGACGCGAACCCGGTGCCGAAGTCGTCGAGCACCAGCTGCACGCCCAGGTCGGCGACGGCCAGCAGTTCCTTGCGGATGTCGGCCGGCAGGTCGAAGCTCTGGCGCTCGCCGAGCTCGATCGACAGCGCCGACGCCGGCACCCGGTGCTTGTCGAGCAGGCCGGCGATGCTGTCGACCAGGCTGGAGTCCGGCTTGCTGTCGAACTCGAAGTTCACGGCCAGCTGCAGGTTCGGCACGATGTGGCGGAACTCGGCGAGGTGCGCCAGGCCGTCGTCGAGGATGCAGTCGAACAATGCGCCCATCAGCCCGGCCTGCTGCACCACGGGGAGGAACTGGTCCGGCTCGCGCACGCCGTCGCGGGTCTGCCAGCGGGCCAGTGCCTCGATGGCCACCACGGCGCCGGTGCGCAGGTCGACGATCGGCTGGAAGTACGCCTTGATGGCGCCGAGCTCGATGGCCTCCAGCACCGCGGCAGCTTCGTTGGCGTCGTTGGCGGACGTGGTGCGGGTGACGTGCAGCTCGTCGAGCTGCTCCGCCGCCTCGATGATGCAGCCGTCGAGCCCGGTGTCGGGGTGGCGGATGCCGAAGCCGAGCAGCATCGAGATCTCGCTCGCGGCGAAGGTCTGGCGCAGCGCTCGCTCGACCTCGGAGATCTCCGGGTCCTGCACGCCCACCAGCAGCACACCGATGCGGTCGCCGCTGATGCGCGCGCCGTAGTGGTGGTCGCCGAGGATCTCGCGGACCAACTGGCCCGCGGTGCGCAACTGCTCGTCGCCGGCCGAGTGGCCGTGGAGCGCGTTGTTGCGCTTCAGATCGTCCATCTCCAGCACGAACACGGCGGCGTTCTCGCCGAACTCGGCACAGAACCGCTCGTCGTTGCGCAGGCGGTGCTCCCACGACGCACGCGTCGCCAGACCGGTGAGCGGGTCCGACTGGTGGTCACCGACCTCGGTGCCCAGGCGGTCCGCGGCGCGGCGCTCGACCGCCAGCGACCGCTCGCTGTCGGCAAGGGCGCCGAGCACGCTGGCCAGCACCTCGGCAGTGGTCTGCATCGACATCAGGTCCGCGGGGGAGAGCGCCACGTGGCCGTAGCCGACCAGCTCACCGAAGGTGCGACCGTCGCCGAGCACCATCGGCACGGCGACGCGGCACGCGGCTGCGGCGCCGACATCGGTGGCCACCGACTGGTGGATGCGGATGGCACCCTGCGGGTCCACCACCGCGAGCACCTGCCCGACCCCGCCGTTGGTGCGGGTGAGCAACCACGTGGGCAGGCCCGACGCGACCGAGAGGTGCTCCAGGACGCGCAATGACGCCCTGGTGAAGTTGGTGTCGTGGCCCCAACCGTTGGTCATGCATCATTCATCGGCATCGGGGCCGACTTCTGAAGGGGAACGTTTGTTCGTCGATGTTGGGTCCGGTGCTAGCCTCGACGCCATGCCCCCGGCTCCTGAGGCGAAGATCGTCGTTCGCGGTGCACGCGAGCACAACCTGAAGAACGTCAACATCGAGATCCCCCGTGACCGGCTCGTGGTGTTCACCGGCCTGTCCGGCAGCGGCAAGAGCAGCCTCGCGTTCGACACCATCTACGCCGAGGGCCAACGTCGCTACGTCGAGTCGCTGTCGTCCTACGCTCGCCAGTTCCTCGGCCAGATGGACAAGCCCGACGTCGACGTCATCGAAGGCCTGTCGCCGGCCATCTCGATCGACCAGAAGAGCGCGAGCCGCAACCCGCGCTCGACGGTCGGCACCATCACCGAGGTCTACGACTACCTGCGCCTGCTCTACGCGCGCATCGGCGTGCAGCACTGCCCCAACGACGGCACCCGGCTGCAGCGCCAGACCCCGCAGCAGATCGTCGACCGCATCCTGCTGCTGCAGGAGGGCACCAGGTTCCAGGTGCTGGCCCCGGTGGTGCGTGGCCGCAAGGGCGAGTACGACACGTTGCTGCAGGACCTCGCCTCGCAGGGCTTCGTGCGAGCGCGCATCGACCACGAAGTCGTCGACATCGCCGAGTTCCTCAAGCGCGACGAGAAGCTCGCCCGCTACGAACAGCACACGATCGAGATCGTCGTCGACCGCCTGGTGCTGCGTGCCGGCATCGAGCGCCGGCTCACCGACTCGCTCGAGACCGCGCTGAAGCTGGCCGACGGTGTGGCCGAGGTGGAGATCGTCGCCAAGGACGGCGAGATCGAGGGCGAGACGCTGACGTTCAGCCAGCACCTCGCGTGCCCGAAGTGCGGCACCAGCTACGACGAGCCGGCGCCGCGCAACTTCTCGTTCAACTCGCCCTATGGCGCGTGCGAGACGTGCGACGGCCTCGGCACCACGTTCGAGGTCGACCCCGAGTTGGTGATCCCCGACCACGACCTGTCGATCAACGGCGGCGCCATCGCCCCCTGGCGCAGCAGCCACACGCAGTACTTCACGCGCATGCTCGAAGCCGTCGCCGACCACTACGAGATCGACCTCGACAAGCCGTACGGCAAGCTCACGGCGAAGCAGCAGAAGGTCATCCTGCACGGTGTCGACGGCAACCTGAAGGTGAAGTACAAGAACCGTTACGGCCGCACCCGCGAATACAACACGGCCTACGAGGGCATCATCCCGTGGCTCAACCGCCGTCGCGAAGGCGCCGAGAGCGACTGGTCGCGCGAGCAGTACGAGGGCTACATGCGCGAGGTGCCGTGCAGCAAGTGCGGTGGTGCCCGGTTGAAGCCCGCCACGCTGGCCGTGCTCGTCAACGGCAAGCACATCGCCGAGGTCAGCGACATGTCGATCGGCGAGTCGTCGAAGTTCCTCGCCGCGCTCGAACTGAACGAGCGCGACCGGATGATCGCCGAGCGCGTCACCAAGGA
Source organism: Ilumatobacteraceae bacterium (assembly GCA_049318165.1). Lineage (GTDB taxonomy): Bacteria > Actinomycetota > Acidimicrobiia > Acidimicrobiales > Ilumatobacteraceae > UBA668. The sequence goes on along the minus strand of JBMOGW010000003.1, from coordinate 32,283 downwards.
GATCAACGCCCGCCTCGGGTTCCTGCTCGACGTCGGCCTCGACTACCTCACCCTGTCACGCTCCGCCGGCACGCTGGCCGGTGGCGAGGCGCAGCGCATCCGCCTGGCCAGCCAGATCGGCAGCGGTCTGGTCGGCACGCTGTACGTGCTCGACGAGCCGTCCATCGGTCTGCACCAGCGCGACAACCGTCGCCTCATCGACACGCTGCACCGTCTGCGCGACCTGGGCAACACGGTGATCGTCGTCGAGCACGACGAGGACACGATCCGCGAGAGCGACTGGATCGTCGACATCGGCCCGGGTGCCGGCGAGCACGGCGGCGCCGTCGTCTACAGCGGCCCGGTGAAGGGCATCCTCAAGTCGAAGGACTCGGTCACCGGGCAGTACCTGTCCGGCAGGAAGTCGATCCCCGTGCCGCAGGTGCGCCGCTCGCCGGGCATCGACTGGCTCGAGATCGTCGGCGCCCGCGAACACAACCTGCGCAACATCGACGTGCGCATCCCGCTCGGCTGCTTCGTGGCCGTCACCGGCGTCAGCGGCAGCGGCAAGAGCACACTGGTGCGCGACATCCTGCTGCCCGTGTTGATGCAGAAGATCTACTCGTCGAAGATGGCGGCCGGGAAGCACAAGACGATCAAGCACGTCGACCTGCTCGACAAGGTGATCGACATGGACCAGTCGCCGATCGGTCGCACCCCGCGCAGCAACCCGGCCACCTACACCGGCGTGTTCGACAACGTTCGCAAGCTGTTCGCCACCACGGCCGAAGCGAAGGTGCGCGGTTACATGCCGGGCCGGTTCAGCTTCAACGTGGCCGGTGGCCGCTGCGAGGCGTGCTCGGGCGACGGCACGATCAAGATCGAGATGCACTTCCTGCCCGACGTGTACGTGCCGTGCGAGGTGTGCAAGGGCGATCGCTACAACCGCGACACGCTCGACATCCAGTTCAAGGGCAAGAACATCGCCGATGTGCTGGACATGCCGATCAGCGAGGCCGTGCACTTCTTCGCCAACCAGCCGGCCATCGCCCGCTACATGCAGACGCTGCTCGACGTCGGCCTCGGCTACGTGCGCCTCGGCCAGTCGGCGCCCACGCTGTCGGGCGGCGAGGCACAGCGTGTGAAGCTGGCCACCGAGTTGGCCAAGCGCAGCACCGGCCACACCATCTACCTGCTCGACGAGCCGACCACCGGTCTGCACTTCGACGACGTGCGTCGGCTGTTGACCGTACTGTCGCGGCTGGTCGACCAGGGCAACACCGTGCTGGTCATCGAGCACAGCCTCGACGTCATCAAGACGGCCGACTGGGTGATCGACCTCGGGCCCGAGGGCGGCAGCGGCGGCGGCATGGTGGTGGCCGAGGGCTCGCCGGAGGACATCGCCCGCACCGAGGGCAGCCACACCGGCCGCTTCCTGCGCCCGTTGCTGGGTCTCGAGTGACCGCGACGGCCGCCGCGCCGTCGCAGCCCGAACTGCAGCTGCGCACCCTGCGCACCTTGCGGTTCGCGCAGGTGCCCGGGCAGGCGGCAGTGGCCGGCGTCGTCGCCGTGGGCGCGCTGCTGGCGAAGGATCTGCTGCACGGCAACGACCGATTCGCCGGCTCGGGTGGCGCCGCATTCACCTTCGGTGCGGCGTTCCTGGCCGTGCCGCTGTCGGCGTACATGCGCCGCCGCGGTCGTCGCCCCGGCCTGATGGTGGCATTCGGTCTCGGAGCGATCGGCGCGTCGATCGCCGCCGCCGGCGGGCAGGCGCGCTGGTTCCCGCTGTTCCTCCTCGGCATGGTGTGCTTCGGTGGCGCCCAGGCAGCCACCCTGCAGGGCCGTTACGTGGCGGCCGACCTGGCGGAGGACCACGACCGCGCCAAGGCGATCGCCAGCGTCGTGGTGGTGGGCACCCTCGGCGCGATCTTCGGGCCGATCCTCACCCCGTGGGAGAAGCGGGCCGGGAAGGCCATCGGGCTCGACGAGTTCATCGGCCCGTTCCTGTTCGCGTCGCTGTTCCTCGTCGTCTCGTTGCTGATCGTCCACCGGTACCTGCGGCCCGACCCGCTGGCGGTCGCCGGGCAGATCGACCCGAACGCCGAGCGGGTGCGCCCGATGCGCCAGGTGCGCCTCTCGGCGGGTGTCATCCGCGTCAGTCACCTCGCGCCGCTGGGCCTGGCGGCGATGGTGATCTCGCAGACGACGATGGTGGCCGTGATGACGATGACGCCGTCGCACATGAAGGACCACGGCAACGCCGACATGTCGGCCTACGTCATCGCCCTGCACATCGCGGGCATGTACGCGTTCGCGCCGTTCGTCGGCCGGTTCGTCGCCAAGGTGGGCCAGGTGCGCGCGGTGATGGTCGGCGCCGTCGTGCTCGGGCTCGGCTGCGTCGTCGCCACCGTCGCAGGCTACGTGCCGTGGCTGATCTTCGTCGGCCTGTTCCTGCTCGGCATGGGCTGGAACATCGGCCTGATCGCCGGCTCGAGCATGCTCACCGGTGCCGTCCCGGTGCACTCCCGCGTCGAGGTGCAGGGCACCGCCGACCTGACGATGAGCTTCTGCGGTGGCATCGCCGCCTTCGCGTCGGGTTTCATCAAGCAGGCGTGGAGCTTCCACCTGTTGGCCGACGCGGCGACCATGCTTGCGGGCGTGCTACTGGTGCTCGGCTACCTGCAGGCCGTACGCCTGCGCAACGCCGCCACGGCGGCGTGATCAGCGGCCGCGGAGCTTCTTGCTGAGCTCGTTGAGGCGGGCCTTCTCGGTCTTGCTCAACGCGTCCATGCCCTGCGCGCTGATCTTGTCGAGCAGCTGGTTCAGCTCGAGCTCCTCGATCGCCGAGTGCTGCGTCGTGGGCGGGCCCCACGGGCCGGCCACCACGTCGCCGCCGCCCTTGGCGCTCTTCGAGCGCGCCGGCTTGGCGGCCTTCGCCTTGGGGGCGCCACCGCCGAAGCGGGGGATGAACTGCAGGTCGTCGAGCATGCCGTACTGGCGGGCGCCGCCGAGGGCCATCACGATGATGGCGAGCTCGAGGACGAGGCGCTCGTACTGGCGGTTGCCGAGGTTGAACAGCACGTCGATACCGACGTACACCGCAGCGATCACCCAGGCGGGGATGCCGAAGAAGAACATTGCGCCCGGGTTGTCGAGCGCGAACACCACGAGGAACGCGATGCCCAGCAGGCCGAGCCCGTAGGCACCTGCGCTGTTGGCGAACGGGATGATCGTGACCAGCAGCGACGGCAGCACGGTGCACAGGAGCACCAGGACGGTGAACTTCTTGCGGCCGATGCGGTCCTCGATGGCGTGGCCGACGAACCAGAAGAAGGCGAGCGTCAGCACCACCCACACGCTCTCGGGCGGGTTGACCAACGGCCAGGTGACCAGACGCCACAGCTCGCCCTGGCGGACGAACTCGCCCACGTACACCAGTTTCGACAGCGACTGCTGGTCGACGGCGTACCAGAACATGGAGGCGACGCCGGCGAGCACCATGAAGGCGGTGGTCGTGACGTCGATGCTGCCGACCTTGAACCATCCGTCACGTTCACGGCGGCCGGGCATGTTGAACTCGTAGCGGCCAGGCACGTGGTCAACCCTATCCTGGGCATGTGGTTGCCCGCCCGCCGTCCGGCACGATTCCCGAGACCCCGGGTTCGTATCAGTTCAAGGACAAGGACGGCCGGGTCATCTACGTCGGGAAGGCGTCGAGCCTGCGTCAGCGGCTGAGCAACTACTTCCAGGACCCGCGCAACCTGCACCCACGGACTGCCCAGATGGTGGCCACCGCAGCGACGGTCGAATGGATCGAGGTGCGCAACGAGGTCGAGGCCTTGATGCTGGAGTACAGCCTCATCAAGCAGCACCGGCCGCGCTTCAACGTCCGGTTGCGCGACGACAAGAGCTACCCGTTCCTCGCCGTGACGCTCGACGAGCAGTTCCCGAGGGCGATGGTGATGCGCGGCCGCAAGCGCAAGGGCACCCGCTACTTCGGGCCGTACGCGCACGCCTACGCCATCCGCGACACGCTCGACCTGCTGCTGCGCAGCTTCCCCATCCGCACGTGCAGCCCCGGCAAGTTCAACGAGCACCAACGCCTCGGCCGACCGTGCCTGCTGTACCACATCGAGAAGTGCAGCGGCCCGTGCGTGGGCGAGATCGAGGAGTTCGGGTACCGAGTGCTGGTGCAGGAGCTGTGCGACTTCCTCGACGGCGACACCGACGAGATCGTCAAGCGGCTCGAGGCCGAGATGGCCGCGGCGGCGGGCGCGTTGGAGTACGAGCGTGCCGCTCGCGTGCGCGATCGCCTGATCGCGGTGCGCAAGGCGATCGAGAAGCAGCAGATGGTCGCCGAGCGCAGCGAGGACATCGACGTGGTCGGCATCGCCGACGACGAGTTGGAGGCGGCGGTCCAGGTGTTCTTCGTCCGCAAGGGGCGGGTGATGGGCCGCAAGGGCTTCATCCTCGACAAGGTGGAGGAGCTGACGCCGGGCGGCCTGGTGGACCGCATCCTCGAAGAGCTGTACGGCGACGAACCGCCCGCCGGCGTGCCCAAGCAGGTGCTCGTGCCGGTGGAGCCGGACGACACCGCCACGTACGAGGAATGGCTGACCCACCTGCGCGGCTCGCACGTGCAGATCCGTGTGCCGCAGCGCGGCGACAAGCGCGAGCTGCACGCCACTGTCACCCGCAACGCGCAGGAGGAGTTCATCCGCCACCGTCTGCGCCGCGCCGGCGACCACAACGCTCGCAGCCGTGCGCTCACCGAACTGCAGGACCTGTTGGGTCTGCCCGAGGCCCCGCTGCGCATCGAGTGCTACGACATGGCGCACCTGCAGGGCACCGACTACGTCGGGTCGATGGTGGTGCTGGAGGACGGCCTGCCGAACAAGCGCGAGTACCGCCGCTTCAAGGTGAAGGACGTGCCCGGCAACGACGACTACGCGGCGATGGAGGAAGTGCTCACCCGTCGCCTGCAGGCGTATCTGAACGAACGCGACCAACCGCTCGACGACGAGTTGGCCGACACCGGCGGCCGCGGCCGTCCGAAGAAGTTCGCCTACCCGCCGCAGCTGTTGCTGGTGGACGGCGGCAAGGGTCAGCTCGCCGTCGCCGACCGCGTGGTGCGCTCGCTCGGCCTGCAGGACGAGATCCCCATCGCGTCGCTCGCCAAGCGGTTCGAGGAGGTCTACCTGCCCGGCCGCGGCGACCCGGTGGAGGTGCCGCGTGGCAGCGAGGCGCTGTTCATGCTGCAGCGCATCCGCGACGAAGCACACCGGTTCGCGAACACCTTCCATCGCGAGCTGCGCGGCAAGCGGATGACGAAGAGTTCGCTCGACGACATCCCCGGACTCGGCGAGGCGCGCCGGAAGAAGCTCGTGCAGTCGATGGGCAGCATCACCGCGGTGAAGAACGCCTCACTCGACGACCTTCGCGCGCTCACGTTCCTGCCCGACGCCGTCGCCGAAGCGATCCACGCCAAGTTCCACCCGCCGGCCTGAAGGCGGTCAGGCGACGTGGGGGAGGATGCGCTCCGCCAGGTGGCGGAAGGCGTCCATGCGTTCCTCGGCGGAGTCGCCGAGCGTGAAGTCGGGGATCGCGAACTCGTGCACGCCCTGCTCGGCGTAGCGGTTGAGTGCGTCGATCAACGCCTGGTCGCCGCCCTGCAGCGACCGGCCCGGCGCCAGGAACTCGCCCGGATCGCCGAGGAACACCAGCGCCTGGGCCGAGCGGCGCACCGTGGACGGGTCGCGGTCGACCTTCTCGCAGGCGGCGACGAACTGGTCGGTGCGCTGCTGCACCACGTCGGGGTCGCCCCAGGTGTTCCACTCGTCGGCCCAGCGGGCGGTGATGCGCGACATGCGCGGTGAGCCGGTGCCCACCAGCAGCGGCAGCGGACCCACCGGCTTGGGAGCCAGGGGAGCGTCGCGCACCGTGTAGTACTGGCCGTCGAACGACGTGCGCTCCTGCGTCAGCAGGCCGCGCACCACCTGGATCGCCTCCTCGAAGCGGTCGACGCGTGGCCCGGGGGCGGGCAGGTCGAAGCCGTACGCGTGGTGCTCGTTCTCCTGCCAGCCGGCACCGAGGCCGAGCACGGCCCGGCCGCCCGACACGTGATCCGCGGTCACGACCCGCTTGGTGAGCAGCACCGGGTGGTGGATCGTCACCGGCGACACCATCGACACCAGGCGCACCCGCGGCACCACCGCGCCGACGGCCGCCAGCACGGTCCAGCACTCCAACGCGTCACCGTCGTCGGGCGACGTGGACGGCCGGAACGGCATCAGATGGTCGGCGTACCAGAAGCCGTCCATCCCGGCCTGCTCGGCCCATTGGGCGACGGCGAGCGTCTCGTCCCAGGTGCGGTCGTACGAGGGCCAGACCGAGAACTTCACGGGCGGTACACCACGAAGACCTTGCGGAGGGTCTCGTGCACCGTCCACACGCCCTTCCAGCCGATCGGGAAGATGCAGCTGGAACCCTCGGTGAGCTCGACGGCCTCGCCGCCGTCCTCCTGCACGGTCATCCGGCCCTTGAGCACGTAGATCACCTCGCCGCGGGTGGTGAACTCCCACCGCGACGCGCCCGGCTCGCACTCCCAGGTGCCCGACGTGATCTGCTCGATGTCGAGGAAGACCTTCGCACGGGTGAGGATCTCGCCCGTCAGCGGCTCGGCCGACGGTTGCCCGAGCGGCTTCTCGGCGAGTTGGTCGGCAGGGATTTCGAGGGCACGGAAGCTGATCGTCACGTCGACGAGCCTACGCTCTCGACCATGGCCGACAACCTCTGGGAGACGCACGCCGAATGGTGGATCGACGGGTTCACCGACGGAGCCGACCCGGAGTACGAGGAGCAGATCCTTCCGCTCGCCGCCCGCGAGCTCGCCGGCGCCACCAAGGTGCTCGACGTCGGTTGCGGTGACGGCCAAGTGAGCCGTCTGGCCGCGCGGCTGGGCGCCGAGGTCATCGGCATCGACCCGACGTGGAACTGCGTGCGCGTCGCCAACGACCGCGGCAGCAACGTCGCCCGGGCCGGCGCCGCCGCCCTGCCGTTCGCCGACCACAGCTTCGATGCCGTCGTCGCCTGCCTCGTGTTCGAGCACATCCGCGACGTCGACGACGCGATCGCCGAAGTGGCCCGGGTGCTGCAGCCCGGCGGCCGGTTCTGCTTCTTCCTCAACCACCCGCTGCTGCAGACGCCGAACAGCGGCTGGATCGACGACCAGTTCCTCGACCCGCCCGAGCAGTACTGGCGCATCGGCGAGTACCTCGTGGAGAACGAGACCATCGAGGAGGTGGAGAAGGACGTGTTCATCCCGTTCATCCACCGCCCGCTCAGCCGCTACGTGAACACGCTCTCCGCGAACGGCCTGCTGCTCGAACGGATGGAGGAGCCGGCGCCGCCCGCCGGCTTCCTCGCCAAGGCCGAGGAGTATGCGGCGGCGTCCACGATTCCCCGCCTCCTCTATCTCCGGACGCGGAAGGTCGCCGAGGGTACGGTTCGGTAGATGGCCGAGATCCTCCTCATCACCGGCATGTCCGGCGCGGGCCGGTCCGCGGCCGCGGCGGTGTTGGAGGACATGGGCTGGTACGTGATCGACAACCTGCCGGTCACGCTGATCGACACGATCGTCGAACTGGTCAACAAACCCGGCAGCGACATCGACCGCCTGGCGCTCGTCGCCGGCCGGCAGCAGGCCGAGTTGTTGCCGAAAGCCTCGGGACTGCGCAGCGCCGGTCACCACGTGCGCGTGCTGTTCCTCGACGCGTCCGACACCGCGCTCGTGAAGCGCTACGACGCCACCCGACGCAAACACCCGCTCGACAGCGCCGCCGAAGGCCTGGTGGAAGCCATCGGCCTGGAACGCCAGCAGCTCGAACCGGTGCGTGCGGCCGCCGACCTGGTGATCGACTCCACCGAACTGAACATCCACCAGCTGAAGGCCAAGCTGCTCGCCGCGTTCGACGACGGCGTGGAGGACCACCGCCTGCAGGTGGCGGTCGAGAGCTTCGGCTTCAAGCACGGTCTGCCGATCGACGCCGACATCGTGATGGACGTGCGCTTCCTGCCCAACCCGCACTGGGACGACGCGTTGCGCCCGCTCACCGGCCACGACCCGGCAGTGCGCGACTTCGTGCTCGAACGGGCACAGGCGAGCGACTTCCTCGACCGCTTCGAAGGGCTGATGCTCTCGCTGCTGCCGTCGTACGAGGCGGAGGGCAAGAGCTACCTCACCGTGGCCATCGGTTGCACCGGCGGACGGCACCGCAGCGTCGCCGTGGCGGAAGAGGTGGCGGCGCGCCTGCGCCTGCACGGCTACGCCGTGCGCGCCTCGCATCGAGATCTGAGCCGCTGACCCACGTGGGGGTAGTCTCGGGTCGCACACCCCTGCTGAGTGGAAAGGACGCAGCCATGACGGTTCGCGTGGGTATCAACGGTTTCGGTCGCATCGGGCGCAACTTCTTCCGGGCGGTGAAGGAGCGCGGCGCCGACATCGACATCGTCGCCGTGAACGACCTCGGCTCGCTCGATCAGATGGCCCACCTGCTGAAGTACGACTCGGTGCTGGGCGTGCTGCCGCAGAGCATCAAGGCGTCGAAGGGCGGCATCACCGTCGACGGTGACGAGCTGCGCGTGCTGCAGGAGCGCGACCCGAAGGCCCTCCCGTGGGGCGACCTCGGCGTCGACGTCGTGATCGAGAGCACCGGCATCTTCACCAAGCGCGACACGGCTGCCTACCACCTCGAGGGTGGCGCCCCGCTCGTCATCGTGTCCGCACCCTGCGACGGTGCCGACGCCACGTTCGTGTACGGCGTCAACCACAAGGACTTCGACTTCGCCACCCAGAAGGTCATCTCCAACGCCAGCTGCACCACGAACTGCTTCGTGCCGATCGTGAAGGTGCTCGACGACGCGTTCGGCGTCGAGCAGGGCCTGATGCAGACGGTGCACGCCTACACCGGCGACCAGCAGCTGGTGGACGGCCCGCACAAGGACCTGCGCCGTGCGCGCGGTGCCGCGATCAACATCGTGCCCACGAGCACCGGCGCCGCACGCGCCACGTCGCTGGTGCTCGCCTCGATGAAGGGCAAGCTGGACGGCACCTCGCTGCGCGTCCCCGTGCCCACCGGCTCGGTCGTCGACTTCACCGCGATGCTGAAGACCGAGGCCACCGTCGCCCAGATCAACGCGGCGATGAAGAAGGCCGCCAAGGGCTCGCTGAAGGGCATCCTCGAGTACACCGAGGACCCGATCGTGTCGAGCGACATCCAGGGCAACCCGCACAGCAGCATCTTCGACGCCGGCCTCACGATGGCGATGGGCAAGATGGTGAAGGTGCTGTCGTGGTACGACAACGAGTGGGGCTACTCGAACCGCCTCGTCGACACCACGCTGTACGCGGGCGGCAAGGTCGCCAAGCACCACAAGAAGAAGTGACCTGACATGAGCCGCATCCCCACGCTCGCCGACCTCGGCGACGTCAGCGGCAAGCGGGTGCTCGTCCGGACGGACTTCAACGTCCCGATGGACGGTGGCGTCATCACCGACGACTTCCGCATCCGCGCTGCGCTGCCCACGATCAACTGGCTCACCGAGCGCGGCGCGCAGGTGGTCACCTGCTCGCACCTCGGTCGGCCGAAGGGCCAGCCGAATCCGAAGTACTCGATGGACCCGGTGCGCGCCCGCCTTGCCGAACTCGCGCCCGGTGTCGAGCTGCTCGAGAACCTGCGCTTCGACGCGGGCGAGGAAGGCAACGATCCCGCGTTCGTGGCGACGCTGGTCGACGGCATCGACCTGTACGTCGACGACGCGTTCGGTGCCTGCCACCGCGCGCACGCCAGCATCGTCGGTCCGCCGAAGACGCTGCCGAGTGCGATGGGGCTGCTGCTGCAGAAGGAGGTCGAGGTGCTCCTCGGCCTGCGCAACGAGCCGAAGCACCCGTTCGTGGCCGTGCTCGGCGGCTCGAAGATCAGCGACAAGCTCGGCGTGGTCGAGGCGTTGCTGCGCACCGTCGATGCACTCGTGGTCGGCGGGGCGATGTGCTTCACGTTCCTCGCGGCGCTCGGCAATCCGATCGGCGACTCGCTGTTCGAACCCGACCAGGTGGACACCTGCAAGCGCCTGCTCGACGAGACCGCGAAGAGCGGCAAGACCATCCACCTGCCGGAGGACATCGTCGGCGTCGACGCACACGGCAACTTCGCCACGTTCGGCACCCGCCTGCCCGAGGGCGCCAAGGGCTTCGACATCGGCCCGGGCTCCGCCGCCGCGTTCAGCGACGTGATCATGGATGCCCGCACCGTGTTCTGGAACGGCCCGATGGGCATGTTCGAGGACGACCGCTTCGCGGCCGGCACCCGCACCGTCGCCCAGGCAATGGCCGACACGAAGGCCTTCACGGTGGTCGGCGGCGGCGACAGCGCCGCGGCGCTCGCCCAGTTCCGCCTCGACGACGAAGTGGACCATGTCAGCACCGGCGGTGGCGCGTCGCTGGAGCTGCTCGAGCTGGGCGACCTGCCCGGCCTTGCCGCGCTGCGAGAGGCCCCCAATGCGTAAGCCGTTGATCTCCGGCAACTGGAAGATGAACCTCAACCACTACGAGGCCATCACCCTGCTGCAGAAGCTCACGTACCTCGTCGGCAAGGACGACTTCGAGGTCGCCGATGTGTCCATCCACCCGCCGTTCACCGACATCCGCAGCGTGCAGACGGTGATCGAGACCGACAAGATGGGCTTCCACGTCGGCGCCCAGCACTGCCACTGGGAGGACAAGGGCGCGTACACGGGCGAGGTGTCGCCGGCGTTCCTGGCGAAGCTGAACGTGGAGTACGTCATCTGCGGTCACAGCGAGCGGCGCGAGCTGTTCGGCGAGACCGACGAGATGGTCGCGAAGAAGGTGGCCGCCATCCAGCAGCACGGCATGACGCCGATCATGTGCGTCGGCGAGACGCTGGACGAGCGCGAGGCGGGGGAGACCGAGTCGAAGGTGCTGGGCCAGGTGCGCGCCGGTCTCGCCGGGCGCTCCGCCGAGCAGGTGGCGGCGATGGTGATCGCCTACGAACCGATCTGGGCGATCGGCACCGGCAAGACCGCCACGTCCGACGACGCACAGCAGGTGTGCGCAGCCGTCCGCGGCTGTGTCGCCGAACTGGTGGGGCGGGACGCAGCCGATGCGATCCGCATCCAGTACGGCGGCAGCGTGAAGGCCGGCACCATCGCCGAGCTCATCGCACAGCCCGACGTGGACGGCGCGCTCGTCGGCGGCGCCAGCCTCGACGCGGACGAATTCGCCCGTATCTGCAAGCTCGGCGCTTGATCTGCGCAGCACGCGCCGTCGACACGTCGTCCGCCTCACGCCCAGGTCACCGTGGTGCCTGGTGACGCACCGTGGTGTTCGGAACGTTTGTACCAAAAGCAAGCGAATCGGGAACGGGTGCCGTACCGCCGGGTAACAGGAGGTGCTAGCCTCGCTCCGCCCGTACAGATCGGGGAGGACTGTCCGGCGTAGGTGATTGCTCCCGCAACACCGATCACCTCCCTCCACTCACATCAGGAGGACCATTCACGTGAGGACCAGCAACGGCAGCAAGATCGCTGCTCTCGCCATCGGTCTCGCGCTCGTGGCCGCTGCATGCAGCAGCGACGGCGAGAGCACCAGCACCACCGCTGGTGGCGCAGAGACCACGACCGGCGCAACCGACACCACCACCGGCGCCACCGATTCCGTGCCCGCCACCACGGGTGGCACCGTCACCTATGCGTCGGAACAGGAATACACCGCCTACAACAACGGCACCGCAGCTCAGGTGCTCTTCGCGAACACGCTCGTGCTCAACATGGTGCAGCCCGGCGCGTTCCTGTCGATGCCCGATCTCACGCTGAAGTTGTGGGATGACATGATGGTCTCGGCCGAGGTCACCAACAAGGACCCGCAGACGGTCGAGTACGTCATCAAGCCGGAGGCCGTGTGGCAGGACGGCGAGCCGATCGACTGCGACGACTTCTACCTCGCGTGGATCGCGAACAGCGGCAAGCTCACCCGCCCGAACCCGGACTACACGGGTCCCGACGCGGTCGACGCCGACGGCAACCCGATCCCCGAGACGCTGAGCGACTTCGACACCGCCGCCACCACGGGCTACGAGAACATCGACAGCCTCACCTGCTCGGACGACGGCAAGACCGTCACCACCACGTACGACGCCACCTTCGCCGACTGGCAGGTGCTGTTCAGCGGTCTGGTCCCGGCCCACGTGGTCGAGGCCAAGGCCGGCGTCGAGGACATCACCAAGATCGACCCGGCCGCTTCCAGCGCTGATTCGGTGAAGGCCGGCGAGGTGTGGAACACCGGCTTCGACGGTTTCGATCCGGAGATGGCGCTCTCGGGTGCCTGGTACAAGATCGACTCGTGGACCCAGGGCCAGAACCTGATCCTCACCAAGAACGAGAAGTTCTACGGCACGCCGGGCAACGTCGACTCGATCGTCTACCTCCTGGTTCCGGATGCCACGCAGCAGCCGGCTGCCCTGCAGAACGGCGACGTGCAGGTCATCTCGCCGCAGCCGAACGCCGACCTCGTGGCGCAGCTCGAGGGCATCGACGGCGTCACCGCCGACGTCGAGCAGGGCGTGACGTTCGAGCACTACGACTTCAACCAGGCGAACAAGCACCTGGCCAAGGTCGAGGTCCGCAAGGCCCTCTCGCTGTGCATCGACCGCGAGGAGATCGTCAACACGCTCGTGACGCCGATCAACCCCGACGCCACCGTCCTCAACAACCGCATGTACGTCCCGTCGTCCCCGGACTACAAGGACAACAGCGGTGGTCTGACCCGTGACGTCGAGGCCGCCAAGGCGCTCCTCGAGGGCGCCGGCTACACCCTCGGCAGCGACGGCATCTACGTCGACGCCGACGGCGAGAAGCTGAGCCTGCGTCTGGGTCGTCGCGACCCGAACCCGCGCCGCCAGAGCACCAACGAGCTGTTCGCCGAGCAGTGCAAGGAAGCCGGCATCGAGCTGACCGACGACGCGGCCGAGAACTTCAACGCCGAGCGTCTGCCCGCCAGCGACTACGACATCGCCCTGTTCGCCTGGGTGGCCACCTCGGCCCTCTCGTCGAACACGTCGATCTACGTCCCGGGCGGCGGCCAGAACTGGAACGCCTACAACAACCCGAAGCTCCAGGAGCTGTTCGATTCGGCCAACGCCGATCTCGACCCCGCCACGCGCGCGGCGACGATGAACGAGATCGACCAGGTCATCTGGGACGACATGGCAACCCTGCCGCTGTTCCAGTTCCAGGAGATGGTCGCCTACAGCGACACCGTGCAGAACGTCGTGTTCAACGGTCCGCTGGGCGTCACCTGGAACGCCAACGAATGGGCCGTCGTTTCCTGACGAGCCAGAAGTAGCGGTGCAAGGGCCGGACCCCGTCTCGACGGGGTCCGGCCCTCACCGTGACTGAAAGGACTCACGAGACAGCCGATGCTGCGCTTCATCCTGCGACGAGTGTTCGTCGCCATCCCGCTCCTGTTCTTCTCCAGCATCCTGACGTTCCTCCTCGTGACGAACATCGGCACCCCGCTGAAGATCGAGAACGCCATCGCCAAGCCCAACGCCTCGCAGGCGCAGATCGACAGCCTGCGCAAGCAGTTCGGCCTCGACAAGGGCCCGTTCGAGCGCTACGTCGACTGGTTCACCAACTTCATCAAGGGTGACTGGGGCAAGAACTACAACGGTGCCGAGATCAAGCCGCTGATGTGGGAGGCCATGCAGGTCACCGTCCGGCTGCTCCTGGTCGCCACCATCGTCTCGGTCCTGCTCGGCGTCCTCGTGGGCGTCATCGGCGCCATCCGTCAGTACACGATCTTCGACTACGTGATGACGTTCAGCGCCTTCCTCTTCTTCTCCATCCCCACCGCGGTGCTGGCCGGCTTCCTGAAGGAATGGGGCGCCATCAAGCTCAACCCGTGGCTGAGGGAACCGAGCATGTCCACGACGATGCTCGTGATCCTCTCGTTGCTCGGCTTGTTGTGCGGGTTCCTCGTGATGAAGAACCGTCTGAAGTTCGAACGAGAGAAGCCGGCGAACAAGTACGTGCTCGCGGCACTCGCCGGCCTCGGCCTGGTGATCGGTGCCATCATCGTCTTCAAGGTCGTGTGGGACGGCAACGTGTACCGCAAGGGCAACGGCAAGCCGCTGATCCCCACCGTCGGCCAGAGCACGCCGGGCTTCAAGGGGGCCTGGTGGGAACGGGTCCAGGACTCCTTCTGGCACATGGTGCTCCCGTCGCTGGCGCTGATCCTCATCGGCTTCGCCGGCTACAGCCGTTACATGCGTGCCTCGATGCTCGACGTGATGAGCAGCGACTACGTGCGCACGGCCCGAGCCAAGGGCATCTCCGAGCGCCGGGTCACCGCGCTGCACGGAGTGCGCAACGCGCTCATCCCGCTGATCACGATCGTGGCACTCGACTTCGGCGCGCTGCTCTCCGGCGCCATCATCACCGAGACCATCTTCGGGTGGTCGGGCATGGGCCGGTTCTTCACGGACGCGCTCACGCAGCGCGACCCGCGCTCGCTGCTGGCCTTCGTGATGGTGACGGCCGTGTCGGTCGTGTTGTTCAACCTGATCGCCGACATCGTCTACGCCCAACTGGACCCGAGGATCCGAATTGGCTGAGATCACCACGCCCACCGACCCCACCGCTCCGTCCGGCGCCGCCGACGAGCGCGAGTTCACCGTCGAGGCCCGCTCGCAGGGCAAGACGATCATGCGCCGTTTCCGGCGGCACCGTCCGGCGATGATCTCGCTGGTCGTCCTGACGGCCATCACGCTGTTCGTGTTCTTCTTCCCCATCTGGTGGAAGTGGCCGTACTACGCACGCGACAAGGGGGCCCGCAGCCAGGCGCCGTCGTGGAACCACCCGATGGGCACCGACGACCTCGGCAAGGACGGCCTCGCCCGCGTCATGCGTGGCACCCAGCGCTCGCTCGAGATCGCGTTCATCGCGGCGTTCCTGGTCACGACGATCGGCGTCACCATCGGCGCCATCGCCGGCTACTTCCGTGGCTGGCTCGACGCCGTGCTGATGCGCATCACCGACCTCGTGCTCACCATCCCGCTGCTGATCATCGTTGCCGTGGTGTCCGTCGGTTACCCGAAGGCGCCGTGGTGGATCATTCCCGTCCTGCTCGGTCTCTTCGCCTGGACGACGATCGCCCGCATCGTGCGCGCCGAGTTCCTGTCGCTGCGTGAGAAGGAGTTCGTGGAGGCCGCCCGTGCGGTCGGTGCCCGCGACCGACGGATCATCTTCAAGCACATCCTGCCGAACCTGGCCGGCGCCATCATCGTGGCCGCCACGCTCACCATCGCCGGCACCATCATCACCGAGACGGCGCTGTCGTTCCTCGGCCTCGGTGTGCGGGCACCCGACGTGTCGCTCGGCTTCCTCATCCAGGACGGCCTCTCGGCGTTCAAGACCCGGCCGTGGCTGTTCTGGTTCCCGTCCGCCGCGATCGTCATCGTGTGCCTGTGCGTGAACTTCATCGGTGACGGCCTGCGCGACGCGTTCGACCCCAAGCAGAACAGGGTGAAGGCCTGATGGCACTGCTCGAAGTCACCAACCTCAACGTCCGGTTCCCCACCGAGGACGGCGTCGTGCACGCCGTGCGCGACGTGTCGTTCAGCCTCGAACCGGGCGAAGTGCTCGGCGTGGTGGGCGAGTCCGGCTCGGGCAAGTCCGTCACCAACATGGCGATCATGGGCCTGCTGCCGAAGAGCACGCGCATCGACGGTTCGATCCTCTACAAGGGTGACGAACTGGTCGGCCGCACACAGCGCGCCACCACGAAGTTCCGTGGCCGCGAGATCGGCATGATCTTCCAGGACCCGATGACGTCGCTGAACCCGGTGTACACGGTGGGCTGGCAGATCAGCGAGGCCGTCCGGGCGCACAACGACATCAACAAGAAGCAGGCCCACGCACGTGCGGTGGAGCTGCTCGACCTGGTGGGCATCCCGCACGCCGCCACTCGCGCCGACAGCTACCCGCACGAGTTCTCCGGCGGCATGCGCCAGCGAGCGATGATCGCGATGGCGATGGCCAACAACCCCGAGGTGTTGATCGCCGACGAGCCCACCACGGCGCTCGACGTGACGGTGCAGGCGCAGATCCTCGAGACGCTGATCGAGATCAAGGACCGCACCAAGATCGCCATCATCCTCATCACCCACGACCTCGGTGTCGTGGCCGGCATGGCCGACCGCGTGATGGTGATGTACGCCGGTGCCGCGGTCGAGATCGCCCCGGTCGACGAGATCTACTACCAGCCGCGGATGCCGTACACCATCGGCCTCCTCGGCGCGATTCCCAGCGACGCCAGCGACGGCCAGAAGCTGCGCCAGATCAAGGGCACCACGCCCTCACTGATCGACATGAAGCCCGGCTGCCCGTTCAGCACGCGGTGCCCGCTGGTGATCGACCGCTGCCGCACGGAGACGCCGGCACTCGAGAACGTCGGCACACCCGGCCACGTGGCGGCCTGTCACCGCAAGGACGAGGTACCGAACCTCGACGTCCGCGCCCAGTTCGCCCCGGAGGTCACGCTGTGAGCCAGCCGTTGCTCGAGGTCACCGGCCTCGCCAAGCGTTTCCCCATCAAGGGCGGCTTCTTCGGCCGCACCGTCGCCGTCGTCGATTCGGTGTCCGGCATCTCCTTCAGCGTCGACAAGGGCGAGACCCTCGGCCTGGTGGGGGAGTCGGGGTGCGGCAAGTCCACCACCGCCCGTTGCGTGCTGCGCCTGCACGAGCCCGACGAAGGCAGCATCGTCTTCAACGGTCAGGACATCACCAAGATCTCCAAGGACGCCATGCGCGCCCTGCGCCGCGACATGCAGATCGTGTTCCAGGACCCGTACGCGTCGCTCAACCCGCGCTGGCAGATCAACGCCACCATCGGCGAGCCGCTCGCCGTGCAGGGCCTGCACGGTGACGCCCAGAAGGACCGCGTCGCCGAGCTGCTGCGCATGGTGGGTCTGAACCCCGAGCACGGCAACCGCTACCCGCACGAGTTCTCCGGCGGCCAGCGCCAGCGCATCGGCATCGCCCGTGCGTTGGCCCTCGACCCGAAGTTGATCGTGCTGGACGAGCCGGTGTCGGCCCTCGACGTGAGCGTCCAGGCCGGTGTCATCAACCTCCTCGAAGAACTGCAGGACACGCTCGGCCTGGCCTACGTGTTCGTCGCGCACGACCTGTCGGTGGTGCGCCACATCAGCGACCGTGTCGCCGTGATGTACCTCGGCAAGATCGTCGAGACCGGCAGCCGCGACGACGTGTACCTGCGTGCCGCCCACCCGTACACCAAGGCACTGCTGTCGTCGGTGCCGGTGGCCGACCCCAACCGCGAGCGCATGCGCCGCCGTGTGGTGCTGCAGGGCGACGTGCCGAGCCCGATCAACCCGCCCTCGGGTTGCCGGTTCCGCACGCGCTGCCCGATCGCGCAGGAGATCTGCGCCCAGGAGGAGCCGGCGCTGATCGACCGCGGCCAGGGCCACCCCGTGGCCTGCCACTTCGCGGCCACCGCCGAACAACTCACCACGTTCGAACCCGCTCCCGCCGCTGTCTGACGGTTGACCGCTAGGATTTCCCGCCGTGCGCGACTTCATCCTGTACCTCACCCTCGTCGTGAACATCCTCTCGCTCATCGCGATGGTGGCCGGCGTGCTCATGCACAGCGGCCGCGGTGGCGGTCTGAGCGATATGTTCGGTGGCGCGGGCACGACGGCCCTCGGCAGCACGGCTGCCGAGCGGAACCTCACCCGCATCACCACGGTGGCCGGCATCCTGTGGCTCGGCACCGTCGTCGCACTGAGTTTCCTGTTGGTGCGCTGAGCACCCCCAGATAACGTGATCACTCACCACGTCGGAGTGGCGGAATAGGCAGACGCGCTAGCTTGAGGGGCTAGTGAACGTAAGTTCGTGGGGGTTCAAGTCCCCCCTCCGACACCACAAAGTCCGGTGCTCTCGAGCGCCGGGCTGTTTGGTTTTTCGGGCACCGTCGTCTCGGTGGCTGTTGCGCCACGGCGACGCCCGGGTGAACAGTGCCCGTGCCGCACGGTGAACGTTCACCGATCGGCCTTCCGGGATGCGCGACGGTTCGTTACGGTCCGTGAATGCGCAAGGTCAAGATTGTCGCAAGCGCCGCGCTCTCCGTGGCGCTCGTCTCGCTGCACGTCGCGACCCTCGACCGGGTGAACGCCGACGTCATCACGGTGACGGTGCCCGGATGCGTCGTCTCGCCGGACGACCTCCTCGGCTGGTGGAAGGGCGAGGACGACGCGCTCGCCAGCGTGGGTCCCGACCTCGGCGGGAACGTCGACTTCGCCGACGCGTTCTTCGGCCGTGGCTTCCAGTTCTCCGGTACGAACGTGTTCGGCACCACCTCACTCGGCACCACGACCAGCGGAGTGACCGTCGAGGCCTGGATACGGCCCGTGACGTCGACCGGCGCGCAGACCGTGATGGGCCGATGGGACTTCCCGAGCGCCGACGACTCGGCGCGGGGATACGCGCTGATGGTGAGCGGCACCGACCTGCTGTGGATGACCGACGACCAGTCGGCCCGCCGCCCGATGGAGGTGCGCACGCCCGTCCCCGAGCTGTTCGACGGCGGCTTCCATCACGTTGCGGCGACCTGGAGCCCCAGCGAGGTCGCGATCTACGTCGACGGCGCCCAACGGCTGTCAGTACTGTCGCAAGGCGGCTCGCTGAACGCGGCGAGCCAGGTGCCATTCCGCGTCGGGAGCCTGGTGGGCATCGGCGACCCGCTGGCGTTCCGCGGCACGATCGACGAACCGGCCGTGTATCGAAGGGCCCTGTCGGCCGCCGAGGTGCAGCTCGTCGTCGACGCAGGGCCCAACGCGAAGTGTGTGTTCGCTGCCGGTGCCGGCGTCCTCGGGCCGGGCCTTGCGCTCCCTGCCGACCGGGGCGGTGCCGACCCCGTCGTGAGTGCCGACGGTCGGTACGTGCTGTTCCGGTCGTCGTCGTCAGACCTCGTGCCGGTCGTCAACGACCCGCTGCTGCAGACCACCGGCACGGACTACGACCAGATCGACAACTTCCGCGACGACGTGCTGCTGCTCGACACCGGGGCTACGTCGACGCTGACCGATGACACCGTCGAGTTGGTCTCGGTCGACTCGAACGGGCGAGGCGGTGGTCTCGCGAGCGAGATGGGTCGCATGACACCGACGGCGAGCCACATCGTCTTCGCCTCCAGCGCCAACGACCTGGTGTCCGGTGACACCATCGGCGGGCGCGACGTCTTCCTTCGCAACCGAGCGGCGGGCACCACCGAACGAGTGTCGGTGCGGTCCGACGGTTCGCAGCCGCAACTCACCGCCACCGGTGTGAACAACGACAATCGCAACCCGTCCATCAACGACGCCGGCACCGTCGTAGCGTTCGAATCGACCAACCGTGGTCTCGCCCCCGAGGCATTCCCGGTGCCCGGCGACACCTGGCAGACCTACGACATCTACGTCCGTGATCTCTCGTCGCCGAATCCGGCCCTGCGCACCACGACCCGCATCACCGTCGGCACGACGGGTGAGAAGGCGAACGGCTCGTCGTCCTCGCCGATCGTGTCGGCCGACGGTCGCGACGTGTGGTTCACCTCCGCCGCCTCGAACCTCGTCGCCGGCGACACGAACAACCGTGTCGACCTGTTCCGCCACGACCGCCTGACCGCAACGACGACCCGCGTCGACCTGACCGCCGCGACCGGCCAGCCGCTGAACGGTGACATCTCGCTCGCCGACGTCAGCCCGGATGGTCGTTGGGTGGCGTTCTCGACGAATGCGTCGACCGTGGTCGCCGTCGACACCAACCAACAGGTCGACGCCTTCCGGTTCGACACCGTGACCGGCGCTGTCGTGAAGGCGTCGCCGGCCGTCTTCCCGTCGGGGAACGGACCGTCGTTCGCGACGGCCATCTCCGACGACGGCACGCAACTCGTCTTCCACTCCGACGCGAGCAACTTCGTGGAGGGCGACACGAACGCCCAAACGGACGTCTTCATCACCGACCTCGCCCGCCAGACCACCCAGCGTGTGTCGTTGCAGGCGAACGGCGCACAGCGGACCGGTGTGTCGCAGGGCGCCGTCGCCACGTCGACCGCGCGCGAGGTGTATTACGTGACGCTGGAACTCGGCGCCGGCATCACCACGATCTGGCGATCGGACCTCGCGCTGCCGAACTGACGGTCGGTGAGGGCTCGCCGCTGATTGCGACGTTCACGGGAGCGCACGTTCCAGTTCCTCGAGCGCGTCCTCGGCCTGGCGGACCGCGTCGGTGGCGGCGTCGAGGTCGCGCTGTGCGGCAGCCTGGCGGTCCTTCGCGGCGGCCACCTTGGCCTTCGCCAACTCCAGGGCTTTGCGGCGCTCCGCCTCCTCGGCACGGCGGCGCCGTTCCTCCTCGGCGGAGGCCTTCGCTGCCGCACGACGGGCCGCCTCGTCCTCCTTGCGCGAGCGCAGCGGCACGACCTCGGCGATCGGTCGATCCACAGCGGCGGCCCTCGTCGGCTTCGGCTTCGGTGGGTGAATGGTGCGCGGCCGCACGGCGACGTGCTCGGTGCCGGGGAAGAACTCGTCGCTCGGCTCGAACGGCGCTCCCATCAGGCCGGCGCGCACCCGAGCCGCTCCCGCCGTGCTGGCAGCGGCCCGCAGCGCGTCGGCGATCGCGGCGCGATGCGCGGCACCGCCACCCGGAAGGCCGGCCGCCGCCGCATCGACGAGACGACCGGATGCGGTCCGCACCGCCGCCAGCAATGGTGCGAGGCCGGTCGCCGGCGCACCGCCGATGACGGCCGCCTGCTCGTCCTCCGCCGCCACCACGGCGTCGGCCCATTCGGCGACGAGCTCGGGGTCGCTCGCGGCGAGCAGGTTCATGGCATGTTCGGCCACTTTCGGCCGACGCAGCTTCGACAGCGATGCCGCCAGATCCTTCTGCCCGGCGCGCTTCAGTTCCTTCACCGTGGCATCGCGCTGCGCGACGAACTGCTCCGGGTCGGTGCGGTAGAGGCTGCGGATCAGCTCGTCGTCGGCGTCGTTCACCCGCACATCCTCGCGCCCGGGGCAGGCACTCCGCCTGCGACGAACCCTGAGGGATACGCTCACGTCGTGGATCCTTCCGTCGAACGACAGCCGCACGGCCCCGCGATCGTGCGCATCCGGGCGATCGCGAAGGAGGTGTGCGACCTGCACACCGACCCTGCCGACCACGAACCCGCTGCCGTGCTGACGCACGAGATGGTGTATGCCGCGTTCTGCGGCTGGTGCGAGCAGCACGACGTGGACGTGATGACGGAACTGGTGCTCGCCGCAGCCGTCGCCACCCAGCGGTGCGGTGCCACCCAGGCCGCCCGCTGCGACCTGCTCGACGTGGCCCACCCGATGACCAAGCACCTGCGCCGCAGCCTGCCGTCGTCGGCCATCCGCGAAGTGCGCGACTGCGTGCTCGACATTGCGACGTGCGACCCGCCGACGCCGGAGATGGCGCTGGACGTGGACGACGACGAGCACGCCGAAGAGCTCGCCATCGCACTGTTCACCTGGCTCGGCGCACTGGGCAGCGCCTACGCCGCCGTCAACGACGCCACCGTCGACGACGCGCTGCACCACCTGCTGCCGGACCACCCCCGCCTGTAGCGCCGGTCGCGGGGTCGCGGATCGCGCGATCCGCGCGATTTCTCGCGCGGACCGCGCGACCATCCACCACCGCGCGTCGTCCCGAGTTCATACTGGGGTTCGTGATGCCGCCCACTGACCGGCTCCGACGGCTGCTCCTGCAGCTCGTGGCGATGTTCCTCGTCGCCACGTCGGTGGCGCTCTTCGTGCGCTTCCGGCTGCCGAACCACAGCGTCGGCGCCCAGGTGGGCGGCGGTGATGCGGACGCCGCAGCAGCCGAACCGGTGGGGTCGCTGGTCGGCGCCGACGGTGGCCGACCGCTGACGATCGTCGCCACCGGCGAGATCCTCCCGCACCCGTCCGTCGTCGAGCACACCCGGCTCGACGGCGCCGCCACCGGCGTCGCGTACGACTTCGCCCCGATGTTCGCCGACATCGCCCCGATCATCAGTGCCGCCGACCTGGCCATCTGCCATCTCGAGGTGCCGGTGGCCCCGGAGGGCACGCCACTCAGCGGCTACCCCGACTTCGCCATTCCTCCGGAGGTGGCCGCCGGCATCGCCGCCACTGGCTGGGACCGCTGCTCGACCGTCTCCAACCACTCGAACGACCGCGGCGCTGCCGGCCGAAAGGCCACGCTCGACGCCCTCGACGCTGCCGGGGTGGGGCACAGCGGCACCGCCCGCGCGGCCGCCGAAGCGGCGGAGATTCCCCTGGTGGACGTGCACGGCGTGCCGGTGGCGCACCTCGCCTACACCTGGGGGTTCAACGGGTCGGCCCCGAAATCGGGCTGGATGGCCAACGTGATCGACCCCGACCGGATCCTCGCCGATGCGGCCGCGGCACGAGCGGCCGGCGCACAGGTGGTGGTGGTCAGCCTGCACTGGGGCGACGAGTACGACCGCGAGGGGAGCGACGCGCAGCGCGGACTCGCTGACCGCCTGCTGGCCTCGCCGGACATCGACCTGATCATCGGGCACGGACCGCACGTGCTGCAACCGATCGAACAGTTCCACGGCAAGTGGGCGCTGATGAGCCTGGGCAACCTGGTGGCCAACCAGGGCCCGAAGCGACCGCTCACCTTCGACAGTGTCGTCGCGTCGATCACCTTCCACCGGGGCGCCGACGGCCAGTGGGCCGCGGACAGCCCCATCGCGTACCCCACGTGGTACGACGCAGCAGCCGGAACTGTGCGACTGCTGCCCCCGTCGCCGCACGACGACGCGCGCCGAGTCTCGCTCGAGCGGACGCGGGCCGTGATGGGCGACCACCTGACGCGTTCGGACTGACGCCGTACGGGCGATGCGCTAGGTCGATCGGCCCAGTTCACGACCCATTTTCCTGCGACGTCCCTTCTCAAGGGTTTTTCCGAAGGTTTTCCAAAGGTCTGCTCGGTACATCTGTGCGAGCCGACATCACGTCTCAACCCGCAGGACACGGTGCGCGGCCCCGGAATCAATTCCACGAGAAGGGGACCACCCACAATGACTGCCATCGAGGACCACGACACCGTGGTCAACACCGAGACGGAGCCCAAAGAGCGCACTGCGATCCAGCGCCGCACGTTCCTGCAGTTGGGAGCTGCAGGAGCCGCCGCCGTCGCCGTCGGCGCCACCGGCTCGATCGTGATCCCGGACCTGCGGAACCGGGGCCTGCTGACCTCCGACGGTCTCGTCGAGGCCGGCGCCATCGCCGTCGCCGGCGCGCTCTACACCGAAGTCCTCCCCACCAGCCCGCTGATCCTCAAGCCGTTCAGCGACGCGCTGCCGATCCCGAAGGCCCTCGCCCCGGTCCCGAAGACCGAGTACAGCGGATGGGCGGCGCCCCCCGGGCCCGGCATGGGCCAGCAGAACTCGCTCGGCAACGAGCGCCACCAGATCTGGAGCGGTGACATCAAGTCGCCCGACCCCCTCGTCTACAAGATCAAGATCCAGGTCGCCGGTCACTCGGTCACCACCTCGCAGGTGCTGCCGATCAACAGCCTCGGCAAGCCCACGACGTCGTTCGACGCCCAGGGCAACACCTACCCGGCCGGCACGGTGCGCACCCTGCCGCCGAGCACCATCTACGGCTTCAACGGCAAGTTCCCCGGCCCGATGATCAACGCCGAGTACGGCCAGCCGAACATCGTTCGCTTCATCAACGAGCTCGACCAGAACCCGGCGAACCTCGACCGCCAGGACTTCGGCGCCCCCGACTGGTCGTTCCTGACGCACCTCCACAACGCCCACACGGCGCCGGAGAGCGACGGCAACCCGCACTACACCATGAACTACGGCCCCAAGAGCCACGGCTACCTGCCGGGCATGTGGTGCGACAACCTCTACCTCAACTGGCCGGCCGGTGGTGACGACCGCGAGAAGCAGAGCTTCTTCTGGTTCCACGACCACCGCATGGACCACACCGGTTCGAACGTCTACAAGGGCATGGTCGGCCTGTACCCGATCTACGACCCGAAGAACGGTCGCGACATGGGTGACGAGCGCCAGGGCCTGCGCCTGCCGGGTATCCGCAACAAGGGTGCCAATGGCTACCTGCCCGACGGTTCGTTCAACGTCGACTTCGACATCCCGCTGGCGTTCTTCGACTGCGCCCTCGACGACGGCGTCACGATGCACCAGGACATGCACGACGGCCTCGGCGAGTTCCCCGAAGCCAAGAACCCCCGGACGCATCCGGAGTGGTGGGGCAAGACCTTCTTCCGGCACTTCCCGAACCACGGCTTCGTGGGCGACATCTTCACGGTCAACGGCATCGCCTACCCGGTGATGGAAGTGCGCCGTCGTCGCTACCGTCTGCGCTTCCTCGACGCCTCGATCGCTCGCTGCTACGAGTTCAAGTTGATGAGCTCGACCCAGGGTCCGAAGAGCGCCGTGTCGCTCGGCTACAGCGGCAGCGACCTGCAGGGCCAGTACCGCATCCCGGACGGCCAGCAGTGCATGAAGTTCATGGAAGTCGCCGCCGACGGCGGCATCCTGCCCTTCCCGATCGAGCGCAACTCGTTCGAGCTGTGGCCGGCCAAGCGTCGTGAGTTCGTCGTGGATTTCAGCAAGTACATGGACGGCAGCCCGACGTCGACCGGTGACGTGGTGTACCTCACCAACGTCATGAAGATGCCCGACGGCCGCATGTGGAGCAACAGCTCGCGCTTCTCACCGGACCCGGCCTACAAGGTGCCGATGATCAAGTTCGTCATCGGCAGCATGCCGAAGTCGACCGACTGGGACTACGACCGCAGCATCATGCCCAGCCCGACCCGCCAGATGGCACAGCTCCCCACCGTCCCCGCCAACTGGCAGACGATGCTCAACGATCGCAAGATCTTCGAGGTGCAGCGTGGCAGCGCCGGCGGCGAGCTCGAGTGGCTGATCAACGGCACCCAGTTCGATCCGACCATCTCGGCCACCAGCCTCAAGAACCCCAACGGCAAGACCCCGCTGGCGGTGCAGAAGAAGAACAGCTTCGCCCTCTGGGAGATCCGCAACGGCGGCGGCGGCTGGGTGCACCCGTTCCACCTCCACATGGAGGAGCACCGGGTGATGATGCGCAACGGCAAGATCACCTTCAACGGTAACAAGACCGTGAACGACCCCGGTCACCCGGACGACTCGTCGAAGGAAGACCTGATCAACCTCGACCCGAGCGAGTCGGTCATCATCTTCCGCCAGTTCCGCGACTTCGTCGGCCCGTACGTGGCGCACTGCCACAACCTGGCCCACGAGGACCACGCGATGATGTTCGGCTGGGCGATCGAGCCGTGAGCGCCGTCCTCGCCCCGAACGGCACGAGCCTCGCCGGCTCGACGGCCGACACCACCCGGCGGGCCCGCATCGCGGCCTCGCTGGACCGGCTCGACGTCAGCTGGTGGAGCGTCGGCCTGTTCGCCGTCCTGCTGGCCTTCGCCAACGGCTTTCTGCTCACCTCGACGCAGGTCACCGTCGGCGCCATCGAGCGGCTGTCCCCGCCGTTCGAGCGCTGGGTCACGAACGCGCTGATGATGGTCCCCATCTACGCGATCGCCATCGTCGCCGTGCTGTACCTCTCCCGCCGCCTGGCGGGGGAGGGCAGCCGGCCGGCGGTGCGGCTCTGGACGGCGGTCGGTCTGATCGTGGTCACCAGTGTCGTCGTGGGCATGGCCCACACCGGCTTGAGCGCCCTGTACGACTACGTCCTGCAGGTGCGTCACATCAAGCTGTCAGGTCACCTCCGTCACCCGCTCTACCGCGTCGACGGCACCACCCCGGTGCTCGTCGGTTCCTCCACCTGCGACCCCACCTGCAAGGCCATCGAGGCCACCCGGACGGCACACTTCAGTGCGCTCTGGCTGTCCTTCAAGCTGCTGCTGGCGATGGATGCAGTGATCGTGCTGTGGGTGCTGGGCATGCGCGGCGGGATCGTGTGGAAGCACCGCACGGTGCGCACGGCAACCGCCACGTGACCTGAGCGGAGACTCGCTCATCCACTAGCGTCGCCGCTCGTGGAAACCCTCCTGGTCGGTGCGGCCTTCTCGGCACTGATCGCGTGGTGGTGGGTCAACAAGGGCGACTGGAACCGGAACATGGAAGGCGTCGAGCCTGCCAGTTCACCGAAGGACACCTCGCAGGGTGACCTTCCGGTGTTGGCAGGCCCGGCGCCTTCCACCGCGTTCCGGCCCGACATCGAGGGCCTGCGCGCGGTCGCTGTCCTGCTGGTGCTGGTGTACCACGCCGAGTTCGCCTGGGCCGGTGGCGGGTTCATCGGTGTCGACGTCTTCTTCGTCCTCTCCGGCTTCCTGATCACGTCGCTGCTGCTGCGTGAACTGTCCTCGAGCGGCACGGTGTCGCTGACGAACTTCTGGGCCCGCCGGGCGCGGCGCCTGCTGCCGGCATCCGGGCTCGTGCTGTTGTTCACCCTGCTGGCCGGGCGGGTGGTGCTGGACGGCCTGTCCCAGGCCGAACTGGCACGTGACGCGCTTGCCGCGTGTGCGTTCGTCATCAACATCCGCTTCGCCCACGTCGGCACCGACTACCTGGCGTCGCAGCTCCCGCCCTCGCCGCTGCTGCACTTCTGGTCGCTGGCGGTGGAGGAGCAGTTCTACCTGATCTGGCCGGGGCTGCTGTTGCTGCTCGTGCGCGGCCTGCGGTTGACCCGGCGAGGCCTGATGGGCGTGCTCGGCGTCGCGTGGGCCGTGTCGCTCGGACTGTGCGTCTGGTGGACGACCCACCTGCAACCGTGGGCGTTCTTCATGCTCCCTGCACGCGCCTGGGAACTGCTGACCGGTGCGATGCTGGCGCTGGTCGGCGGCTCGATCCTCGCGATGCCCCGACGACTGCGCGGCACCCTGGGCTGGGCGGGCCTGGTGGTCATCGTCGCCACCGCGCTGCTGATCGACGGCGACACCCACTTCCCCGGTTGGGTGGCAGTGCTGCCCGTGCTCGCGACTGCGTTGATCATCAACGCCGGCGACGCCCGCGCCAACGGGCCCTTCGTGATCCTGCGCGCCAAGCCGCTGCAATGGATCGGCGCGCGCTCGTACGCCATCTATCTGTGGCACTTCCCGATCCTCATCCTCGCCGACCGCGAGTGGGGGCCGCTACCTGCGACGACGCGAGTGCTGCTGCTCGTGCTCAGCGTGGTGCTGGCCGCGATCAGCTACCACTTCGTCGAGAACCCGGTGCGTCATTCACGGTCGCTGTCGGCGAACCCGGCGCGCAGCCTGGTGATGGGCGGCTGGATCGCGGTGATCGGCGTCGGTGCCGCGGCGCTGATGCTGAACAACCCACCGCAGTTGGATGCCGGCGTGGAGGCGGCCACCCCGACACTCGTCGGCCAGGTGACCACCACGCTGGCACCGGCACCGCCGCCATCCACGGTCGCCGGCTCGACCCCGGCCGGCGGCGACACCACGGCGCCGGGCACCACGGTCGCGCCGACCACCACGGCCACGGTGCCTCCGGCGCCCGTCGCCGACGCGTCCAAGGACAACCCGGCAAGCCTTGCGGGACTGGTGCAGGCCAACCTGCCGACGCTGGAGGCCGGCGTGCAGACGTCGAAGGTGCCGAGCAACCTGTCGCCCAGCCTCGCCCGGGCGCGTGGCGACCTGCCGTCGATCTACGACAACGGCTGCATCCTCGACCCCGGCGAGAACGAGCCGAAGCAATGCATCTACGGCGACGCCAACGGCGCCACCACCATCGTGCTGTTCGGCGACTCGCACGCTGCGCAATGGATGCCGGCCATGCACCAGGCGGCGGCTCAGCACGGGTGGCGGCTGCTGCTGCACGTGAAGAAGGCGTGTCCGACTGCGGAGATCCCGACGTCCCAGGACCCCAACGGCACCGACTGCGGCGCCTGGCGCGCTGCGGTCATCCAGCAGATGGCGTCGCTGCGGCCCGACCTGGTGGTGATGTCGGCGTACCGCTACAAACAGGTCGGCGCGGCCGTCGGACGCAACCCGGACGATGTGTGGCGCGAAGGCCTCGACCTCACCATGTCGAAGCTGCGCCCGAGTGCCGGCAAGGTGATCGTCCTCGGCGACTCGGCCACGCCGACGTCAGACGTGCCGAGCTGCGTGGCCGGCAACATCACCGGCGTGGCGAACTGCATCAGCAGCCGTGACGCCGCGGTGCGAACCGGCCGACTCGCCGTCGAGCGCGACATCGCCGCGAAGTACGACGCCTCGTTCGTGCCGACGAGCGACTGGATGTGCACCGACCAGTACTGCCCCGTCGTGGTGGGCAACGTGCTGATGTACCGCGACAACAGCCACCTCACTGCCACCGCATCCGCGTTCCTCGCGCCGTACGTCGACGCGATGTTGGCGTCCGCGCTGGGTGGCTGAGCTGGGCCGCCGAGTTCTCACCTGATTCTCATCCGTCTGCCGGGCAGGGCGCCGCCGGCCGCCAGTACGGTGTCCTCATGACACACGCACTGATCGAGTTCGGCAACCGCGGCATGCACGGTGGCCGTGGTGGCGCCCATCCGTTCCTGTTCCTGTGCGGCCTCGTGATCATCGGCGCCGTCATCGGGCTGATCGTGTGGGCGTTCCGCTCCCGTTCGGCGTCGAAGGCCGTTGCCTCGTCCACCGCCGCTCCCGCCCCGTCGGCCACCGCCGGCGCCGAAACGATCCTCGCCGAGCGTCTCGCCCGTGGCGAGGTGTCGCCCGAGGACTACAAGGTGCTCCTCGCCACATTGCGCGGCGAGGACGTGCCGGCACCGACCGCCTGACCATGGCGCGACCGCTGCAGATCGGCATCCAGCTCCCCGAAGTGGAGCGCCGGGTGCCGTGGCCCGAGCTGCTGCACATGGCCCGTACTGCGGAGACGGTCGGCTTCGACTCGCTCTGGCTCGGCGATCACCTGCTGTACGACCTGCCCGACGGCACCTCACGTGGCCCGTGGGAGGTGTACACGTCGCTCGCCGCGCTGGCCACCGCCACGCAACGGGTGCAGATCGGTTCGCTGGTGTCGTCGCTCGGGTTCCACGACCCGGCGATGATCGCCAAGATGGCCGCGACGATCGACGCGATCTCCGACGGGCGACTGGTGCTCGGCGTCGGCGCCGGATGGAACCGGCGTGAGTACGACGCCTTCGGCCTGCCGTACGACCGGCGCGTCGACCGCTTCGAGGAGGCGTTCGGCGTGCTGCGCCGCCTGTTGGCGGGCGAGACCGTCACCCACGACGGCGAGTTCCATCACTACGACCGGTGTCTGATCGACCCGCCGCCGTCACGCCCCGGCGGTCCGCTGGTGATGGTCGGCTCGAACAGCCCGCGCATGTTGTCGATCACCTTGCCCCACGTGCACGCCTGGAACGTGTGGTGGAGCATCTTCGGCAACACGCCTGAGGGACTGGCCGATGTGGTGGCCGACGTGCGCCGCCGCACCGAGCAGGCCGGCCGTGATCCCGACGACGTGGAGGCCACGGCGTGCGTGTACGTCCGCACGCCCGGCGGTGTCGGCCGGACGATGGGCGACCTTGCCGCGGAGGGCGTGCG
The DNA here is from genome assembly GCA_049318165.1 of Ilumatobacteraceae bacterium. GTDB lineage: Bacteria > Actinomycetota > Acidimicrobiia > Acidimicrobiales > Ilumatobacteraceae > UBA668. Next base: position 2,638 of record JBMOGW010000003.1, on the reverse strand, counting down.
CCCCGTCGAGGGCACCCACGCGGAGGTCGCCGCGGCGCTCGTGGCGTTCGGCGAGGCCGGTGCCGACCACCTGCAGCTGGTGGTCGATCCGATCACCACCGAGTCCATCGAGTGGCTCGGCGGCGTCCTGGCCCTGCTGGGCTGACCGCCGAACTCACGTTCTGCGGGACAGCTCGGGGCAGAGGACGCCGCGGTCGACGACGACGCGGTCGTCGAGCAGCACCGTGTGCTCGCGCATCGGCAGGTCGAAGTGGCCGGCGGTGAAGCGGCCCGCGGTCTCGTTGGCGCCCGTCGAGTACAGGAAGTTGCCGGCGTAGGCGCGCGCCTCGGTGCCCCACGTCTCGCGGCGGTCGTACAGCTGCGCCGCATCCCATCGGGCGTCCGGGTTCATGCCCCAGCCGACGTGGCTGGTGGCGTAGCTCTCGCGATCGCCGAAGGCCGACAGGTACGAACGGAAAAGGATCGCGTCGGTGCCGTCGCCGCCGATCTCGACGATGTGGTCGTCCTCGATGTGCAGCGTCACCGGAGCTTCGATCAGCCGGTTGAACGTCAGGTTCATGTCACCGGGGGCGAGCACGATCGTGCCCTGCACGCGGTGCGCCGCGGGGAAGGTGAGCACCAATCCGCCCGGCCAGTGCGCGATCGAACCCGGTCCGTCGGTGAGCCCGGTGGAGCCGGCCGTGAAGCCTCCCGCGAGCTGCACCGACAGGTCGGTGCCGGCGTCGCTGACGGCGCGCAGCACGGACGCCTGGCGCAGCCAGTCGTGACCGAGGGCGACGCGACGAGGCAGGTCGTCATCCCACGGCAGGCGCTCGAACACCTCCGGGTGCTCGTTGGAGATCATCAACACCCGGGCCCGGCCGCCGAGGATGCGCCCGAGCTCGGGTGCGTGCAGCAGGCCCTCCACCGTGCAGTCGATCACCAGGTCGCTGTGCACCAGGGCGGCAAGGACGGCCTCGTTGCCCTGGATCGCCTGCGAGGCCCCGGTCGAGCGGATCGGCACCGCATGCACCGATGCCGGCGTGGGCACGACGACGTCGAACACCTGGGCGCCGAGGGACTGCGCGGCGAGCCGAGCGGTCTCGACCAGTGACGGACGGCTCTGCGACTCGCTGAGCAGCGCGACGGTCTCGCCCGCGTGCAGCCCGCAACGGGTGAAATGGGCAGCGAAGGCGCGGATGAAGCGCCACTCGGTGAGGGACTGGGTCATGTGGACTCCACGCGGTCGAGATGTCGGGTGATGGCAGCGTTCACGACGTCGGGGGCCTCCGCGTTCAGTAGGTGCCCGGCATCGGGCACCACCTCCAGCGTGGCCGACGGCAGGTCGGCGGCGAGTCGTTCGGCGTAGGCGAGCGGCGTCTCGCGGTCGAGTGCACCCACCATCACCAACGCGGGAGCGACGATCAACGCCAACAGCAGGCGCGTGTCGTGGGTGAGGATGCAGTCGATGCTGCGACGCAGCGCAGCGGCGGGCACCCGCGTCATCGCGGCGCGTTGCGACTCGAAGGCTTCGTCGGTGATGTCGGGTGCGGCGAGAGCGCGGACGACGCGGTCGGCGTAGTCGGCGGGTTGCAGGCCCTGGTCGAGCGGGGCCAGGCGGGCGGCGCGCCATTCGGCCGGGTCGGTGCCGTCCAGTCCGAATGCCGGGCTGGTGGACAGCAGCGTCAGCGAGCGCACCGAGGCGGGGTGCCACGCTGCGAGGTACTGGGCCACCATGCCGCCCATCGAGATGCCGACGACGTGCGCCGGCCCGTCGTCGAGCACGCTGATCCAACGCGCCGCTGCTGCAGCGATCGCCCGGAACGTCAGCGGATCGTCGGGGAGGGGAGTGGACCCGCCGTAGCCGGGCATGTCCCACGCCGCCACCCGGCGTGTCGTGCCCAGGCCGGTCACCTGCGGGTCCCACGAGACCCGGCTGCCGCCGAGCCCGTGGAACAGCACGACGAGGCTGCCCTGGCCGGCTTCGCGCCAGGCGAAGCCGTCGCGCTCGTCGTCGTGGGCCACCGGCATTCGCACAGTCTGACCAGGCGTTCGGCAGAGTGTCAACCAATTCGTCAACACCGTTGACAAACAAACCCGCCTGTGGTCGGATCGCGCCCATGACTGCAGCGACGACGCGCGACGAGATGGTGGGCCTCGTGCGGGCCATGGGGCCGGCGATGAAGGAACGCGCCGTGAAGTACGACCTTCAGGCGAGCTTCCCGTTCGAGAACTTCGCCGACTTCCGCACCAACGGTCTCCTCGGCGTGTGCGTCCCCACGCAGTACGGCGGCTGCGGCGCCAGCTACGCCGACTACGTGCGCGTGAGCGAGGAGATCGGCCGCCACTGCGGTGCCACCGGACTGACCTTCAACATGCACAACGCCACGATGCTGTGGACCGGTCAGGTGGCCGACCTGCTGGACATGACACCCGAGCAGCGCGAACGACACGAAGCGATCCGCGCCGCGATGTACCGCGGTGTCATCGAACGCGGCGACATCCACAGTCAGCCGTTCTCCGAGGGCCTCGCGCCCGGCGCCACGTCCGGCGTCGCCACCAAGGCGGTACCCGTCGACGGCGGCTGGCTGGTCACCGGCCGCAAGATCTTCGCGTCGCTCTCCGGCGCAGCCACGTTCTACAACGTCACCTGCCAGGT
>JBMOGW010000002.1:0-38967 GCA_049318165.1 Ilumatobacteraceae bacterium | reverse complement strand
GCCGACGTCGACGTGGTGATCAACCTCACCGCCGGCATGGGCGGCGACATGGTGCTGGGCGGCGACGAGAACGTGCTGCCGCTGAACCCGGACGGCACCGACATGGCCGGTGCCACCGAGCGCCTCGACCACGTGCGCACCCTGCTGCCCGAGATCTGCACGCTCGACTGCGGCACGATGAACTTCGCTTCGGGCGGCGACTACATCATGGTCAACACCCCCGCCGTGCTGCGCGCCATGGCCCGCCAGGTGCAGGAACTGGGTGTGCGGCCCGAGCTGGAGGTGTTCGACACCGGCCACCTGGTGCAGGTGAAGGAGATGATCAAGGACGGCCTGCTGGACGACCCGATCATGATCCAGCTGTGCATGGGCATCGCCTACGGCGCACCGGACGACCCGACCACGTTCATGGCCCTCGTCAACAACCTGCCGAACGACTGCGTGTTCTCGGCGTTCAGCATCTCGCGCATGCAGATCCCGTTCGTCGCCCAGGCGGTGCTGGCGGGTGGCAACGTGCGCGTCGGCCTGGAGGACAACCTCTATGCCGGTCCCGGCCAGCTGGCCACCAACGCGATGCTGGTGGAGAAGGCGAAGACGCTGCTCGACACGATGGGTGTGCGCACGATGAGCGCCCAGGCCGTGCGCGATCAGCTCAAGCTGGTGAAGCGCTGACATGAGCCCGATCCCCGGCCTGCAGACCGTCGGCCTCCTCGGCGGCGGTGTCATCGGCGGTGGATGGGCCGCCCGGTTCCTCCTCAACGGTGTCGACGTGAAGTTGTACGACCCGGACCCGGAGGCGCCGCGGAAGGTCGGTGAGGTGATGGCCAACGCCCGCCGCGCCCTCACCAAGCTGTACATGCCGGCGTTGCCGCCGGAAGGCACCCTCACGTTCGTCGCCACGCCGGAGGAGGCCGCCACCGACGTCGACTTCGTGCAGGAGAGCGCGCCGGAGCGGATGGAGCTGAAGCAGATGCTGCTGCGCCGCGCCAGTGCCGTGGCACCTGCCCACGTGGTGTTCGGCTCGAGCACGTCGGGCCTGCTGCCGACGGTGATGCAGGAGGGCATGACTCACCCCGAGCGCCTGGTGGTGGGCCACCCGTTCAACCCGGTGTACCTCATGCCGCTCACCGAAATCTGCGGCGGCGCGGCGACGTCGGACACCGCCAAGCAGCGCGCCGCCGAGGTCTACACGGCCATCGGCATGCGCCCGCTGCACCTCGATGTGGAGATCGACGGCTTCGTCGCCGACCGGCTGATGGAGGCCCTCTGGCGCGAGGCGTTGTGGATGATCAACGACGGCGTCGCCACGGCCGAGCAGATCGATGACGCGATGCGCTTCGGTCCCGGTCTGCGCTGGAGCTTCATGGGCACGTTCCTCGTGTACCGCATCGCCGGCGGCGAGGCCGGCATGCGCCACTTCATGGCGCAGTTCGGGCCGGCGCTGAAGTGGCCGTGGACGAAGCTGATGGACGTCCCCGAACTGACCGACGAGCTGCTCGACGCCATCGTGTCGCAGAGCGACGAGCAGGCCGGCAGCGCCACCATCCGCGAGCTCGAGGCGCTGCGCGACGACTGCCTCGTCGCCGTGATGCAGGGGCTGCGCACCCAGCAGTACGGCGCCGGCGAGGTGCTCGATCGCTACGAGCGTGTGCTGTTCGAGCGCATCGGTGTCGACGCCTCGGCGCACGACCTCGCTGCACCGCTGCGTCTGCACGAGGTACGGGTGCCCACCGACTGGGTGGACTACAACGGCCACATGAACGACAGCCGCTACTTCCAGCTGTCGAGCGAGACGATCGATCGGTTCCTGCGGCTCATCGGCATGGACGACGCCTACCTCGCGGGCGGCCACAGCTGGTTCACCGTCGAGAGCCACGTGAACTTCGCGGCGCAGGCACGCGCCGGCGAACCGCTGTCGTGCACGGTGCAGTTGATGGAGCACGGCCCGAAGAAGATGCGCGTGTTCACGGTGATGCAGCGCGACTCGGACGGCACGGTCGTCGCGACCGCGGAGCACATGCTGCTGCACGTCGACACGCGCATCGACAAGGCCGTCCCGGCGAGCGACGAGATGATCGCCCGGCTCGACGAGATCGGCGCGCACCACGCGGCGCTCCCCGCCCCGGCCAACGCCGGGCGCAGCATCGGCCAGCGCTAGCAGGCCATTCGCTCAGCGGCGGCGGAAGCGCCAGTCGTCGAGACGGTCGAGCACGGGGTCGAGTTCGTGCTGGTTGCCGTCGTGCACGGCCGACGCCTCCACCCGCACGGGCTCGCCACCATCGACGAGCACGAGGGCCACCGTCACGTACTCGCCGGTGGGGTTGGTCCAGCGGACCACGTCGAAGTCGGCCACCTGCGACCGAGCGAGGCGGTGGGTGCGGATGTGGTTGGCGACGGTGATCCGCTCGGGTTCGAGCACCAGTCGCACGGAGGCGGCACGCACCACGAGCACCTCGACGGCGACCGCGGTGACCGCCGCCAGCCCGACGAGCACCCACAGGTTCATCCAGGCCATCAGCACGATGGTGCCGCCTGCGGCGAAGAACCACCCGACCGCGAAGATCGTCGCAGCGATCCGTTGCGACGACCGCACACGGATGACGTCGGCGGCCATCAACGCGTCCGCTTCAACGGGCGGGAGTCGAACCCCGGTCCGAGCAGCCGGGCTGCCTCGGCCAGCCACACCCGCTCGACGCGCTCCTTGGTGACGCCCTTCGCCTTCACGGCGAGCAGCGGCGCGGTGCCGTCGAGCAGCGCGGCGAGGACGAACATCATTTCGTCGGCGTCGCCGTCGCTGAACTCGCCGCTCTGCTGGCCCTCGCGAATGGTGGCGCGCAGCGCGGCTCGCCAGCGGCGGTCGAGGCGGTCGCGTTCGGCCGCGGCGTGTTCGTCTCGCAACGCCAGCACCGACAGCTCCATCCACAGCTTCCAGTCGTAGTGGTGGAACATCGCCTCCACCAGCACGCGCAGCCGTTCGGAGGCCGTGGTGGCGTCGTCGGCGGCCACGGTGTAGCGGTCGTGGAACTCCTGCTCGCGCAGCTTCAGTGCCTCGGCGAGCAGACCGTCCTTGCCGTCGAACCAGTACAGGATGGCCGCCGGACTGGTGCCGGCCGTCTTCGCGATGTCCACCACGCGAGCGTTGGCATAGCCGCGCTCCGACAGCACCTCGGCCGCGGCGGAGAGGATCTGCGCCTTGCGGACATGGTCGAGTCGGGGTCTCGGCATCTGGGGTTCGGTCCAATCCTGAATGTATATTTAGTCAATGCACGTCGTCGTGGTGGGAGGGGGCTCCCGCGCTGCCGAATGGGTCACGAGGTACCTCGCGTCGGGATTCGACGTCGCGGTCGCGTGCCCCACCGATGACGCCGACACTGTACGCGACGGGGTGCGGGCACGTTGGCCCGAGTCCGATCGTCTGGGCCTGTTCCCCGGGTCGTCACCCGAGCGGTTGCGCCTCGCCGACGACGGCGACCTCGCGTCGGCGCGTCTGGTGCACGCCGTCGGAGCCGCGCTGCCGGCCGGGGCCACCGGTCTGGTCGCGGACGACTCGACGGCGCGCGGCTGCACGCCCGTGCACCTGGTGCCGCTGGTCGAGATCGACGGCCCGCACGCCGCTGCGCTCACCGAGCTGTACCGGTCGATGGGCATGGCGCCGATCGCCGCGGATGCGCCGGCACACGAGCGCTGGCAGCTCGGCGAGGGCCTGGTGCAGCTCACCGACGGCGACCCCGATGCCGTGATCGCCGTGATGCGTGCGTTGCGTCCGTCCGGCAAGGGCGCCGGCGAGGCGATCGCCCACCACGAGGCCGTGCGCTTCGCGTCCGGGGCACCCTCACGCTGGCAGCCGGGCGAGGTGCCGGCCGCTCCCCTGGCGCTGTACCGCACGCCCGTCGAGCCGGAGTGGGTGGACTACAACGCGCACATGACCGAGAGCGCATACCTGACGGCCGCCGGCTGGGCCAGCGACGCGTTGTTCCGCTACATCGGCGACGACGAGGCCTACCGCGCCGCCGGCCACAGCTTCTACACCGTCGAGACGCACATCCATTACGTGCGCGAAGTGGCGGTGCACGAGCCGATCGAGTTCCACACACAGATCATCGGCGTCGACGCGAAGCGCGTGCACCTCATCCACTCGATGCTGCACGGCGACGACGGCGGTCTGCTGTGCACGGCCGAGCAGATGCTCGTGCACGTCGACATGGAGGCCGGCCGCAGTGCGCCGATCCTCCCCGATGTCGCGGCCGCGCTGCAGGCAATCGCCGCCAGTCACGCCGCACTCCCCATCCCAACTCAGGTCGGCTCCGTGATGCGGCTGCCCGCCCGCAAGGAGACACCCTCATGATGTTCGAGCTCAGCGACGAGCAGCAGATGATCGTCGACACGGTCCGCACCTTCACCGAGAAGGAGCTGATGCCGCACGAGGACATGGTCGAGAAGCTCGGCGACGTGCCGAAGGACCTGGTCGCGGAGATCAAGCGCAAGTCGATCGACGCCGGCCTCTACGCGGCCAACATGCCCGAGGAGCTCGGCGGCGGCGGACTCGACAGCTTCGGTGTCACGCTGGTGGACCGCGAGTTCGGCGCCACGTCGTACGCCCTGCAGTACATCGTCGCCCGCCCGTCCAACATCCTGCGCGCCTGCCAGGGCGACCAGATCGAGGAGTTCCTCATCCCCACCATCCGCGGCGAACGCGTCGACTGCATGGCGATGAGCGAACCCGATGCCGGCAGCGACGTGCGCGGCATGAAGTGCAGCGCCGTGCGCGACGGCGACGACTACGTCATCAACGGTGTGAAGCACTTCATCAGCCACGCCGACCTGGCCGACTACGTGATCCTGTTCGCGGCCAGCGGCGAGGAGATGACCAGCAAGGGTCCGAAGAAGAAGATCACCGGCTTCCTGGTGGACTTCGACACTCCCGGCTGCGAGGTCGTGCACGGCTACAACTGCGTCAGCAACCGCGGCTACCACAACCTGATCATCAACTTCGACAACTGCCGCGTGCCGGTGCGCAACATCCTCGGCGAGGAGCACCGCGGCTTCGACGCCGCCAACGAGTGGCTGGGCAGCACCCGTCTGCAGGTGGCCGCGGTGTGCGTCGGCCGTGCGCGTCGAGCGCTGGGCATCGCCACCGAGTGGGCCGCCACCCGCGAGCAGTTCGGCCAGCAGATCGGCAAGTTCCAGGGCGTGTCGTTCAAGCTCGCCGACATGCGCACCCAGCTGGAGGCCGCCGAGCTGTTGACGCTGCGCGCCGCCTGGCTGGACGCGCAGGGCAAGGCCACCGACGAGGACATGGCGATGGCCAAGGTGTTCTCCAGCGAGATGTGCCAGTTCGTCACCGACGAGGCCATCCAGATCCTCGGCGGTATGGGACTGATGGACGAGCTGCCGCTCGAGCGGATGTGGCGCGACACTCGCGTCGACCGCATCTGGGACGGCACGAGCGAGATCCAGCGGCACATCATCAGCCGCTCGATGCTGCGCCCCTACGGCGCCTGAGGTTCCCGCAGAACTTAAGTTCGGCGGGAACTTCAGTTCGGCGGGAAGGGTCAGAGCGTCGGGCGCCAGGTGGGGTGGGTGAAGCCCACACCGGTGGCCTCGACGGCAGCGCCGACGCGGAAGGCCGTGACGTCGTCGTACGGGCGGGCCACCACCTGCACGCCGGTGGGCACGCCGTTGGCGGCGACGCCCGACGGGACGCTCAGCACCGGGCAGCGCGACTGGATGTTGAACGGCAGTGTCATCGCACCGAGGATGTGGTGCACCACGCTGCCGTCGCCGATGTCCATGCCGTCGAGGTACGACTCGCCGCAACGGTAACCGTCGGTGGCCATCGTGGGACACACCAGTGCGTCGTGCGTCTGGAACAGCCGGCCGACCGGCTCCCACAGCGCGCCCTCCAGCTCGAGCCCCTCGTAGTAGCCGAGGCCGCCACCCGCCATGCTCTGCGCGAACGCGACGGTGTAGTCGCTGAGCAGTTCGCCGTGCTCGTCGTTGATCGCGCTGATGCCCGCGCCCATGATCGTGCGGAAGTGGGCCTGCGACGCCTCCCAGATGTCGGCGATCGACCACGGCAGCGTCACCTCCTCCACCACCGCACCCGCCTCTGCCAGAGATGCGGCGACGCGGCGGGTGTTGGCGACGACCGCCGGGTCGACCGGCCAGTCGCCGAGGTGCACGCACACGGCGATGCGCATGCCGCGGACCGAGTCGCCGGCGTCGTGCACGCGCGGCGGATGCGGCAGCGACGCGGGGTCGCGCCAGTGGGCACCGGCGATGACGTCCTCCAGCAACGCACAGTCGGCCACGGTGCGGCCGAGCGGGCCGTCGTGGCAGAACTGGTCGAGGTTGTACGGCGGCAGCGCGGGCACACGCTGCCACGGCGGCTTGAAGCCGGCGACACCGCTCAGCGACGCCGGGATGCGGATCGACCCGCCGATGTCGCTGCCCGTGCCGATCGGCGCGTACCCGGCGGCCAACGCGGCGCCGGTGCCGCCCGACGAGCCGCCGGGCGAGAAGTCGGTGTTCCATGGGTTACGGGTGATGCCCCAGATGCGGCTGTGGCAATAGGGGGCACAGCAGAACTCGGGAGTGGTGGTGCGCACGTGGATGATGCCGCCGGCGGCCTGCACACGCTCGATGATCGGGTGGTCGATCTCGGCCACCTGGTCGGCGTACGCGAGCGAGCCCTGCGACCACGAGCGGCCGACCATCGGATGCTCCTCCTTCGCCACCACCGGCACACCGTCGAGCGCACGCGCCTCACCGCGGGCGTAACGGTCGGCCGACGCCCTCGCCTCGACGCGGGCCTCGTCGTAACGGCGGTCCATCACCGCGTTGAGGGTCGGCTCGCACGCCTCCACCCGCTCGATCACCACCTCGAGGTACTCGACGGGTGACAGCCGCTTGGCGGTGAAGTCGGCGAGGAGATCGGATGCGGACCGGTAGACGTCGTCGGACATGTGCCGATTCTGCCAGCACCAGGTTCCCTGATCGGCCATTCAGCTAATCTGCGCACATGCCCGACCTCCGTCGCCTCCTCGCGCCCCGATCGATCGCCGTCGTCGGTGGCGCGCCGGCCGAGCGGGTGGTGGCGCAGTGCCTGAAGCTGGGCTTCGACGGCCCGATCTGGCCCGTGCACCCCACCCGCCCGCACCTGGCCGGGGTGCCCTGCGTGCCGTCGCTGCTCGACCTGCCCGGTGTGCCCGACGCCGTGTTCCTCGGCGTCAACCGCCACGCCACCATCGAGGCTTCCCGCATCGCGCGTGACCTCGGTGCTGGCGGCATCGTCTGCTACGGCTCGGGCTTCGCCGAGACGGGCGACGACGCGCTGCAGCAGGAACTGCTCGACGCCGCGCGCGACGTGCCGTTCTTCGGGCCGAACTGCTACGGCTTCGTCAACACCTTCGACCGCGTCGCCCTGTGGCCCGACGAGCACGGCATGGGCCGGCACGACCGCGGCGCAGCCATCGTCAGCCAGAGCGGCAACGTGGCCGTCAACCTCACGTTCCAGCAGCGTGGTCTGCGCCTGGGCAGCATGATCACCGTCGGCAACCAGGCCAGCCTGGGCACCGAGGACGCCGTCGCCGCACTGCTCGACGACGAGCGGATCACCGCCATCGGCCTGTTCCTCGAGGCCGTGCGCGACGCGCAGCAGTTCGCCACCGTGGCACTGCGTGCGCTCGAACAGGGCGTGCCCATCGTCGCCCTGCAGACCGGCCGCAGCGAAGCGGGCGCGGCCATCGCCAACTCGCACACCGGCAGCATGGCCGGCCGTGCCGCGGCCTACGACGCGCTCTTCGCCCGCTACGGCGTCGCCACCGTTCGCACCCCGGCCGAACTGCTCGAAAGCCTGAAGCTGCTCGACCGTGGCGGGCGGCTGGACGGCCGGAAGGTCGTGTCGCTCAGCTGCTCGGGCGGCGAGGCATCGCTGGTGGCCGACCGCAGCGAGGCCACCGCGCTGCAGTTCGAGCCGTTCGCCGACGAGCACCGCGCCCGCATCGAGGCCACGCTCACCGACCTGGTCTCGGTCAGCAACCCGTTCGACTACCACACGTTCATGTGGGGCGACCGCGCCGCGATGGGGCGCACGTTCACCGCGGTGATGAACGGCCCGCAGGACGCCACGATGCTGGTGCTCGATGCGCCGCCGTCGCCCGACAACGACCCGTCCAGTTGGTACACGGCGGTCGATGCGCTGGCCGACGCCGCGGCTGCCACCGGGCGGCGTGGCGTGGTGGTGGCCACCCTCGCCGAGTGCCTCAACGAACCGCTGCGCGACCACATCAGCGCCGCCGGGCTCACTCCCCTGCTCGGCCTGTCCGAGGGACTCGTCGCGCTCGACGCTGCCGCCACCGTCGGCGCCGCTGCATCCGCCACTGCGCACGCGCCGGTCACGGGCCCGGGGTCCACTCGGGTGCTCGACGAGGCGACGGCCAAGCAAAGGCTCGGCGCGCTCGGCATCGCCGTGCCCGACGGTCGCGTGGTGCCGGAGGGAGGCGTGCTGGCCGCCGCCGACGAGATCGGCTACCCGATCACGCTGAAGGCCCTGGGGCACGCCCACAAGAGCGAGGTCGGTGCCGTGCGCGTCGGCCTGCGCGACGCCGCCGCACTGACCGACGCCCTCGCCGCGATGCCCGGCACCGAGGCCGGCTACCTGGTCGAGCGCACCGTCGCCGACATCGTCGCCGAGGTGCTCGTCACCGTGCGCCGCGACGCTCCGGTCGGTTGGCTGGTCACCGTCGGGCACGGCGGCGTCACCACCGAACTGTGGTCCGACGTGGCGCACCTTCTCGCGCCCGTCACGGCCGACGACGTGCGCGGCGCACTGTCCGGGCTGCGCAGCGCACCGCTGCTGTCCGGCTTCCGCGGCCGTCCCGCCGCCGACATCGACGCGCTCGCCGACCTCGTGGTGCGGCTCACCGACGCCGTGGTCGGCACCGACGTGGTGGAGGTCGAACTGAACCCTGTGCTCGTCGGCCGCCACGGCGCGGTCGCCGTCGACGCCCTGCTCACCGTGGAGGAAGGATCCCGATGACCCACCCCGGATTCACCGTCGAGGTGGAGGACGGCATCGCCGTCGTCACGCTCGACCGCCCGAAGGCGAACGCCATCGACGCCCCCACCAGCGTGGCACTGGGCGAGGTGTTCCTCGGTTTCGAGCACGACCCGTCCGTGCGCGTCGCCATCTACACCGGCGCCGGCGAGCGCTTCTTCAGCGCCGGCTGGGACCTCGGTGCCGCCGCCGAGGGCGAGGCGTTCGACAGCGACTACGGCGCGGGCGGCTTCGGCGGCTTCACCGACCTGCCCGCCCGGCGCACGCCGGTGATCGCCGCGGTCAACGGCATGGCCGTCGGTGGCGGGTTCGAGATCGCGATGAGCGCCGACCTCGTCGTCGCCGCCGAACACGCGCAGTTCTTCCTGCCCGAGGCCGCCATCGGCATCCTGCCCGACGTCGGCAGCGTCCGACTGCCGCGGCTGCTGCCGGCGCACATCGCTCGCGAAGTGCTGATCGCCGGCAAGCGCCTCGACGCCGCCGAAGCCGCGCGCCACGGTCTGGTGAACCGCGTCGTGCCCGCAGCCGAGTTGCTCGACGCCGCGAAGGACGTTGCCCGCAAGGTGATCGACAGTGCCCCGCTGAGCGTCGCTGCGATCCTCGACATCGGCCGCCGCACCGCGCACATGGACACCACCGAGGCGATGGCGTACATCAAGGACCTCGACAGCTACCGCGCCGCCGTCGACAGCGAGGACGCCGAAGAGGGCAACCTGGCCTTCAGCGAGAAGCGGTCCCCCGTGTGGAAGGGCCGCTGACCGGTCACTCCAGGCCGAGGCCTGCGGGCACGTCCTCGTAGTCGATCGTCCACACCCGGCCGGAGAACTCGTCCGTCGGGGTGCTGCACCGCCAGCCCAACAGCCGCTGTGCCTGCTCGGACAGGTGCCGCACCTCCGACCAGTCGACACCCAAGGGCAGCGCTTCCTCGGGCGTCAGCCAGCCGAGTACGTACGACAGGTGCAGGCCGTAGCGGAACTGGTCGGCCGTGGTGTTGGCGCCGCCGCTGTGCAGCACGCGCCCGGTGTAGATGACACCGCTGCGCTCGGGCATCACGGCCTGGCAGATCTCGTGCGGCTCGGCGCGGCGCTCGTAGTCCTCCCACTTGTGACTGCCGGGCACCACCCGGGTCGCCCCCACCTCGGCGGTGAACTCGCTGATCGCGTACAGGCAGCTGACCGTGATCTCGAACCCGTCGGGGCGGCACAGCGTCGGCCAGTTGTCGGCGTCGCGGTGGATCCACTGCGCCTTCTCGCCCGGGCCGATGATCATCATCTGCCCGGTGTTCATCCAGTAGTCCGACGCCGACGGCAGCAGCGTGGCGTCGGCGACCTGCAAGTAGAACGGGTCGGTCAGGATGTCGATGAAGGCCGGGCTGCGATGGGCCAGACGCGTGAACCGCGTCGTCTTCCGCCCCCAGAAACCCGCCACCAGTGGGTGGTCGGACTCGGCGCCCGCGCGGTGGCCGGCGGCGTGCGCCACCATGTCGTCACGGAAGCGTGCGTGCACCGCCGGGTCGAGGAAGTCGCGCACGATGACTGCACCGTCACGCTCCAGCAGTTCGAGCACGGCCGACACCCCGTCGCTCTTGCCGACCTGCTCGAGCCGGGCCATCAGTTGTAACTCCCGACGGCGAACAGGTCGGAGTCGCGGTCGCGCAGCGTCGCCGTCAGCTCGGCCACCCGCGCCACGTTGCGCACGTAGCGCTCGCCGTGCTCGTGGGTGTGGGCGACGCTGAGGGTCCACGACTCGCTCTTGCCCCACGGCGGCAGGAACACGCCACCGTTGTGCTGCACCAGGAAGTGCAGGTGGCTGATGGCCGTGGAGATGCGCAGGAACTCGCGGTAGTTGCGCGCCGGCGTGTCGTGGAACACCACCGACCCCTTGAAACCGAACACGTTGCCGTAGCACGGGATGCCCGCGGCCTGCAGCGCGGCCACCGACCCGTCGAGCATCGAGCGGCCGAGCTCGGCGGCACGCTCGTAGGTGGCCGGGTGGAGCACCTCGGTGAGCGTCGCCCGCGCGGCGGCCATCGTGAGCGGGTTGCCGTTGAACGTGCCGACCTGGTCGTACACGCCGGCGTCGATCGCACCCATGACCTCCTCGGTGCCGCCGATGGCACCGCACGGGATGCCACCGCCGAGCGCCTTGGCGAGGCACACGATGTCGGGAGTGACGCCGAACAGGCGGGTGGCGCCGCCCCAGTCGACCACCATGCCGGTCTTCACCTCGTCGAACGCCAGCAGCACGCCGTGCCGACGGGTGAGCTCGCGTACGCCTTCCAGGTAGCCGGGGGCGGGCGGGATGATGCCGGCGTTCATCATCATCGGCTCCATGATCATCCCGGCGATCTGGCCGCGATGGTGGTCGAGCACCCGCTCGAGCGCGGCGAGGTCGTTGAACGGCACCAGTCGCAACAGGTCGGCCATCTGCTGCGGGACACCGGCGCCCGCGATTCGGTTCGGCTCGTCCTCGGGGCCGAGGTCGTCGAGCGACCGGAACGCCGACACCATGGTGGCGTCGTGGTGGCCGTGGTAGGTGCCTTCGATCTTGATCACCAACTGCCGACCGGTGATGGCGCGCATCAGGTGGAAGGCGTCCATTGTGCTCTCGGTGCCCGAGTTGGTGAACCGCCACTTCGGCAGACCGAACCGGCGGGCGAGCTCCTCGGCGACGATGATCGAATCCTCGGTGGGCTGTGCGAAGTGGGTGCCCTTGGTGACACGGTCCTGCACGGCCTTCGCCACCGCGGGGTTGGCGTGGCCGACGACGTTGACGCCGTAGCCGGCGTGCATGTCGACGTACTCGGTGCCGTCGACGTCCCACACCAGCGCTCCCTCACCGTGGCTGACCCACACGGGGATGGGCCGCGAGCTGGCCCAACTGCTGCACACACCGCCGGGCATCGAGCGCTGGGCGCGCTCCCACATGGCCGCCGAGGACTGCATGCGGCCGAGGAACACCGCTTCTTCTGCGTTGATCAGTGCGTCGAGGGTCGTGCCATGGTCCATGGACCATCACAGTAGCCCACTTGTCTGACCGACCGTTCAGACTTCGCTAGTGTGCACGGAACGAGCGGAAAAGGGGATCCCGCCATGCACGACGACACGGTGACGCTGACACGCGAGGACTACACCGACCAGCAGGTCTGGGAGTCCGAGCGACGCGCGATCTTCCACGGCGGATGGGTGCTCGCCGGCTCGTCGCTGCGCCTGGCGCCCGGCAACCGCACGGTGGTCGACATCGCCGGTGAGAGCGTGCTGCTGGCCCGCGACCTGCAGGGCACGCTGCGCGCGTTCGCCAACGTCTGCCGCCACCGCGGCTCGCGGCTGTGCGAGGCCGAGGACCTCAGCAGCCAGGGCTCGGTGATGTGCCCGTACCACGCCTGGACCTATGCGCTCGACGGCCGGTTGATCGCCACCCCGCATCTCGACGGCGACGACGTCGACAAGGACTCGCTCCCCCTCTGGCAGTACCGGGCACACGAGTGGCAGGGCATGGCATTCGTCAGCCTGGCCGCCGACCCGCCGTCGTTCGACGAGTGGCTCACCCGCCACGCGCCCGAGGTGGCGAATCTCACCCGGTTCGGCATCGGCGACCTGCAGGTGGTTGCCACCACCCGCTGCGACATCGCCGCCAACTGGAAGATCGTCATCGAGAACTACCAGGAGTGCCTGCACTGCACGCGCGTACACCCGGAACTGGTCGACCTGGTGCCGCTGTACCGCTCGGGCTGGGTGACCGATCACTCCCGCGAGGACGGTGGCGTGGCGCTCGCTCGCGGCACCACGATGTCGGCGACACCGGTCGAGCTGCCGCCGCTGCCCGGCGTGTCGGAGGTCGATCGCACGTCGTACTTCGGCGGCACCTGGTTCCCGAACGGCTTCGTCGACATCACCGGTCCGAACGTGGTGATCTCCACGCTCTATCCCACCGGCCCCGCCCACACGGTGATGACGATGGACTTCCTGTTCCACCCGGATGCCATCGCCACCCCCGGCTTCGACCCGCAGCCGATCATCGACTTCAACGTGCTCGTCGGCGACCAGGACAACCGGGTGTGCGAACTGGTGCAGCAGGGTGTCTCGTCGCTGGCGTTCGACCGCGGCCTGCTGACCCCGAAGGACGAACTGGTGAAATGGTTCGTGGCCCACTACCGGGCCATGATGGCGGGCTGACCCGCACGGGTCAGTTCGGCAGCACGCGCAGCGAGTCGGCACCGATCGACACGCCGACCTCGGCTCCGGTCGTCAGGTCCACCTCGTCGGCACCGTTCGCGACCATCGCCTGCAGCACGCTGTCGCCCACTCGAACATGGACGTGTGTGAGCGCTCCGGCGAACACCGTCGCCTCGACCGTGCCGCGCAGCATCGCGTCGGCGGGCGACACCAGGCGCACCCGCTCGGGACGCACCACCACGTAGCAGTTGCCGCGCACGTCGCCCGTCGCGGCCGCGACGGAGGTGCCGAGCACGTCCAGCTCGCCGGCCGTCGCCGTCGCCGGCAGCAGGTTGGCGAGGCCCAGGAAGTCGGCCACGTAGGTGCTCGACGGCTCGTCGTACACCTCGCGCGGGGTGCCCAGCTGACGGATGATGCCGCTGTCCATCACGGCCAGGCGGTCGCTCATCGTCAGCGCCTCTTCCTGATCGTGGGTGACGTACACGAACGTGATGCCCACGTCGCGATGCAGTTCGCGCAGCTCCAGCTGCAGCACGCGTCGCAGCTTGGCGTCGAGCGCGCCGAGCGGCTCGTCGAGCAGCAGCACCTTCGGCCGCAACACCAACGAGCGAGCCAACGCGACACGCTGCTGCTGGCCACCCGACAACTGGTGCGGGCGACGCTGCTCGAAGCCGGTCAGGCGCACCAGCTCGAGTGCCTCGCCGACGCGACGCCGCGTCTCGTCCTTCGAGCAGTCCTGGAAACGCAGACCGAACGCGACGTTCTCCTGCACCGTCTTGTGCGGGAACAGGGCATAGCTCTGGAACACGGTGTTCACCGGGCGGCGCTCGGCGGGCACGCCGCGCATCTCGATGCCGTCGATGCGCACCGAGCCGTGCTCGATCTCCTCGAAGCCGCCGATCAATCGCAACGTGGTGGTCTTGCCACACCCCGATGGTCCGAGCAGCGAGAAGAACTCTCCCGGCTCGATCACCAGGTTCAGCGCATTGAGCACCTTCAGATTGCCGTAGAACTTGGAGAGTTCGGTCAGCTCGATACGGCCGCCGCTCGGTTCCCCCATGTGCCGTTCCCCCGTGGACAGGTCACCAGCGGCAGCCTGACCGCTGGTTCAGGAAACCGTAGCCGACGGACCGCGCGTTAGGTTGCGCCCATGCACCGCGAGGAGATCGAGTACCACGTCGACGGCGTCCGCTACCTGGGCCACCTGGCCGTGCCCGACGGTGACGACCTGCGCCCGGCCGTGCTGGTGTGCCACGAGGGCCCCGGCATGACCGACCACCCACGCCACCGGGCGGACCGGTTGGCCGCCGAGCTCGGCTACGTGGCGTTCGCGCTCGACTACTGGGGCGACGGCGCTCCCCTGCCCGCCGACGACGTGCCCGCCAAGCTCGGTGGGTTGATGGCCGACCAGGCCACCACCCGCCGCCGCGCCCGGGCCGGGCTCGAGCTGCTGCTCGCCCACCCCCGTGCCGACCACGACCGCGTCGGGGCGATGGGCTACTGCTTCGGCGGCACGATGGCGCTCGAACTCGGCCGCGATGGCGCGCCGGTGCACGCCATCGTCGGGTTCCACAGCGGCCTGGCCAACGCCACGCCGGCCGACGCGGCCAACATCACCGGCAAGGTGCTGGTGTGCATCGGTGTCGACGACCCGATCATCCCGCCGTCGCAGCGCGCCGACTTCGAGGCGGAGATGAACGCGGCCGGCGTCGACTGGCAGATGATCCTGCACAGCAACGCCGGCCACAGCTTCACCAACCGGCTCGCCGACGGCACGCGCCCCGGCTTCCAGTACCACGAGCCGAGCGACCTGCGCAGCTGGCGGGCGATGGCCGCCCACTTCGCCGAGGTGTTCGGCAGCTAGGTCAACGGCCGGGCACGCCCGGCTGTTCGCTCACGCCCTTGGGCGCGCGCTGGTTCATGAACCCGAACATGTAGCCGGCCACGCGGCGCATCTGGATCTCCTCCGCGCCCTCGGTGATGCGGTAGCGCCGGTGGTGGCGATAGATGTGCTCGAACGGCTTGTGGCGCGAGTAGCCGAGACCACCGTGCACCTGCATCGCACGGTCGGCGGCGTCGCAGCACAGCCGGTTCGCCCAGTAGTTGCACATGCTCACCTTGTCGCTCTGACTGAACGCGCCGTGCTTGTCCATCATCCACGCGGTCTTGTGGATCAGGGCGCGCAGCATCTCGCACTGCGTCTGCAACTCGACGAGCGGGAACTGGATGCCCTGGTTGCTGGCGAGCGCCTTGCCGAACGGACGGCGCTCCTTCGCGTATTCGACCGCCTGGTCGATGCAGAACTGTGCCGCGCCGAGCGACGACGCCGCCTGACGGATGCGGTTCTCGTTGAAGAAGTGCTGCACCACCTGCAGGCCGCGACCCTCGCCGCCGAAGATGGCCGAATGCGGCACGCGCACGTCGGTGAGGCGCACGTGGGCGTGGTCGGTGGGCATGTTGAACGTCCACAGGTACTCGACCACCTCGAAGCCGGGGCTCTTCGACGGCACGAGGAACGCCGTGATGCCGTCGCCGTCGCCGGCCTTGCCGCTGGTGCGAGCCATGATCATGTCGTACTGCGCCTTGTGGATGCCCGTGTTCCACGTCTTCTCGCCGTTGATCACCCACTCGTCGCCGTCACGGACGGCCGCGGTCTCCATGTGGGTGGCGTCGCTGCCGTGGTTGGGTTCGGTGATGCCGAACGCGAACCCGCGGCGACCCTCGGCCAGGTCGTCGATCCATTCGGCCTTCTGCTCGTCGGTGCCGTACTGCAGCATCAGCAGCAGGCCGACGTTGTTGCCGACGATCGAGTGCTCGTTCTGCAGGTCGTTGTGCAGACCCAGGCCCTTGCGTGCGAGGTGCTCGCGGATCACGGCCATGCCGAGGTTGGTGCCGTTGCGGCCGCCGAACTCCTCCGGGAACGGATAGCGATAGAAACCGGCCTCGTCGGCCAGCCGCTTCACCTGGTACAGCAGTTGCTCCCACACCTCGTTGGGCAGACCCTGGTTCTCCCAGTCGGTGCGCGCGTCCTCGCGGCGATGGTCGAAGAAGCGGATGTTGTCGTCCTGCTGCTCGAGCGGCTTGATCACCTGTTCGATGAACACGTCGAGCTCGGCGAGAAGGTCGAGAAGGTCCTGCGGCAGATCGAAGTCCATCGCCGCAGTGTTCTCGCCCGCCCCACCTCGGGACGAAGCGGACGGACCGTCAGCGTGAGTCGCGCTTGGCCTGCTGGCGGGAGCCGCGAGCCTTGGTGGCGCCACGCAGTGCCGGCGCCGAGGTGGGCGACTTCGGCACCGCGCCACGACCACCGGTGCGGCCGTCGCTCGTCCCCTTGCGTGCCGTCGACGCAGGGGCCGACTTCACGGTGGGCTTCTTGGCCGCAGGGCTCGACGCGGTGGCCGACTTCGCCAGCGCCAACCGTTCGGACTTCAGCTGCGTCGCCGCCTTGCGCGATGCGTCGCCGTACGCCTTGGTGACACGGGCGAGCGCGTCCTCGAAGATCTCGGCCTTGCGCACCGTGCGCAGGTTCTGCGACTGCGTCGAGGCGCGGCGGCCCGTGGCGCCGACGGTGGCGCTGCCCTGACGGCGGTGCATCGTCGTGTACTTGTTGCGTGCGCGGCGCACCAGCAGCAGGGCATCGCCCAGCTCGTCCTGGCTCATCAGCTTCAGCCGTGCCGGCTCCGTGGCGACGAGCAGGGTCTGCTCCTTCTCCGAGAACAGCGCGAGATCGCTGGGGTTCATGTCGGTCCTCCCGTGACGTGTCGAACAGCGCAATGCTGGCAGACTCTGCCTCATGGCAGCCACTTTCACCCGTATGGACGAATCGACCGCCGAGCAGTGGGCGGTGATCGGTCAGGAGACCGCGAAGAACCAGGGCCGTGTCGCCGACCGCATCCTGATGCTGCTCGAGTCGCTCGCCGACATCACCGACGGCTTCTCGTGCGATCAGCTGACCCACTGTCTGCAGACCGCCACGCTGGCCGAGCGCGCCGGCGCCGACGCCGAAGTCGTGGTGGCGTCGCTGTGCCACGACATCGGCAAGGCGATCAGTGTGCCCAACCACGGCGCGATCGCCGCCGAGATGCTGCGCCCCTATGTGCGGCCCGACGTGTTCCACACGCTCTACCACCACCAGGACTTCCAGGGTCGCCACTACTACTCGTACTTCGGCATGCCCACCGACCTGCGCGACCAGTACAAGGACGAGAGCTGGTTCGCCCTGTGCGAGCAGTTCACCGACGAGTGGGACCAGGTGGCGTTCGATCCGGACGGGCCGACCGAGCCGCTGGCGCACTTCGAGCCGCTGGTGCGAGAGGTGTTCGCCAAGCCGAAGTACCGGTGACCATCACCCCGTCAGCCCATCCGGCACCGACCACGCTGATCCCGCTCGGTGCCGCCGGGACGGTGACCGGCAGCAAGTTCCTCATCGAGCACAGCGGCCGGCGGGTGCTGTTCGACGCCGGCATCTTCCAGGGTCTGAAGGAACTGCGCGAGCGCAACTGGGCGCCGTTCCCGGTGCCGCCGGAGACGCTCGACGCGGTCGTCATCAGCCACGCCCACCTCGACCACTGCGGCTACCTGCCGCGGCTGGTGAAGGCCGGGTTCCGCGGCGACGTGCACGTCACGTTCGACACCGGTCGGCTGATGTCGGTGGTGTTGCCCGACAGCGCTCGCCTGCTGGAGGAGGAGGCCAAGTACGCCAACCGCGCCGGCTACTCGCGCCACAACCCTGCGCTCGCGCTGTACACGGAGGACGACGCGTGGACCGCGCTCGAGCAGCTGCGGTCGCATGCGTTCGACGCGCCGTTCGACGCGGCCGACGGCGTGCGCGTCACGTTCCGCCCTGCCGGCCACATCCTCGGCTCTGCCACCGTGCGCGTCGAGTTGCGCGGCGGGCCGACGGTGCAGTTCAGCGGCGACCTCGGCCGGCCCACCCACCCGCTGCTGGTGCCGCCCTCCCCCATCGGCGGCTGCGACTACCTGCTCGTCGAGTCGACGTACGGCGATCGCGCCCACCAGAACGGCGAGGCCCGCGACGCGCTCGCCGACGTGATCACCCGCACCGTCGACCGCGGCGGCAAGGTGGTGATCCCGGCGTTCGCCGTGGACCGCACCGAGGTGCTGCTCTACCACCTGCACCAGTTGTCGCAGGAGCGACGCCTGCCCCGGGTCCCGATCTTCGTCGACAGCCCGATGGCACTCGCCGCGCTGCAGATCTACCGCGAGGCGTTCGAGGAACGCGCCGCCGACGTGCGCCCCGAACTGGGCGACACCGCGGCGCTGTTCGACCTGCCCGACCTCAGCGAGGTGTTCGACTCGGAGGGCTCGAAGGCCGTCTCTCGTCACCGCGGCCCGGCGGTCATCATCGCCGGCGCCGGCATGGCGTCGGGTGGCCGCGTCGTGCACCACCTGGAGACGATGCTGCCGGACGAGCGCAACAGTGTCGCCCTCGTCGGCTTCCAGGCCGCCGGCACGCGCGGCCGCCAACTGCTCGACGGCGCGACGAGCGTGAAGATCCACGGCCAGTACGTGCGGGTGACGGCCGAGATCTGCGACCTCACCGGCTTCTCCGTGCACGCCGACGCCGGTGAACTCGTCGCGTGGGCGGGAACGGCCGAACGGCCCCCGCACACGACCTTCGTCGTGCACGGTGAGCCGTCGGCGTCACAGGCATTGCGCGCCCGCATCGAGCGGGAGCTGGATTGGACCGCCGTCGTGCCCGAGCACGGCGAGCGGATCGTGCTGCCTCGCTGATCAGCGGGTGCGGGTTCCCGTCACCCGGACCCGCACACCGCCGACGGGCTGGCCCGTCAGCGGATCGGTGACCGAGTTGCTGACGTTGCCGAACATGTACAGGTCGACGACGTACGCCTGGCCCACCGTGCCGGCGCCCGGGGCGAAGCTGATCGACACCTGGCAGGTCCTGCGGGGGGCGACGTTGTTGCAGTTGTGCGTGGCCGTGTACCGGGTGGTCACTCGGGTCAGCGTCGCCGGGTCCCAGAACAGCAGCGCCGGGTTGCCGGCGAGGCTGAAGTTGGCGTTGCCGGTGTTCGTCAGCTTCACGGAGGTCGTACCCGTACGGCCGGCGCGGGCACCCACCGTCAGCGTGGTGGCCGACAGCGAGATCGTGCCCTGCACGCCGGTGCCGGTGAGCGCCACCGTGGCCGGTGCGAGCGTCGTGAACCCTGCCGGGTCGGTGGGAGCGATCACGAGCGAGCCTGCCTTCGACCCCACCGAGGTGGGCACAAAGCCGATCGACACGGTGCACGAGGCGCCCGGGGCGATGTCGGCCGTGGGGGCCGCGCCCGCCATCGGGCAGGCCGCCGCGTTCGACGTGCCGAGCACGCTGAACTGGTTGGCGTGCGTGCCGGACATGACGAGGTTCGACATCCGCATCGGACCGGTGCCGGTGTTGGAGATCACCAGGCTGCGGGCCGGGGCCAGCGTGCCGACGGTCGCCGAACCGAACGCCAGCGACGTCGGCCCGACCGCGAGCACCGGCTGGCCGACGAAGATGACCTCGCCCGCGAGCGCCACGGTGACCGGCGAGCGCAGGCCGTCGTGGCCCACGTTCAACGTCGCGGACTTCACACCCAGCGGCGTGTTGGCTGCGGCGGTGAGCACCACGTCGATCGAGCACGACTGGTCGGTCGCCAGGACGGCGCCGGTGCAGGAGTCGGCGGAGGCCGAGAACTGCGCGGCGTCGGTGCCCGTGAAGGCCACCGTGAGGGCGGCCACCGGGTCCGGACCGATGTTGGTGATCGTCACGTGCTGTGCCGACGTGCCGTGGCCCTGGCGGACGGTGCCGAGGTCGAGCGAGTCGACACCCGCCACCACCGGGCCGGCGAGGCGGCCGGCGACGGCGAACAGATCGGTGCGAGCCACCGTCGGGCCACCCGGCAGGCGGACCGCGACATGGTTCACGGGCTCGCCAGCCGGGTCGAGGCGGTAGTTCGAGCCGACGATGCGGTGCAGCGACAGGCCGTCACCGAGGTGGCCGGCGGGCGCAGCGGGCGCCACGTTCGGGTCCCAGCGGAGGAAGCCGCTCAGCACCGGGTCGGTGGTGTTCACCACGAAGTCGGGGCTGTCGAACGTCTCGTTGATCACGCCCTCGCCATCGGCCAGCACCTCGCTCGTCCCGTACGGGTGCTCGAACTCGTAGGTCATGTTGGCGCACAGGCCGTCGGCCCGCACACGGATGCGGTTGAACAGCGACTGTGCACCGGCCTGCGGTTGCGGCGTCAGGAACGTCGCTTCCGTGGCGAAGCGCAGCAGCGCCGTGCCACCGAGCGACTCGGTGCCGTCCGGGCACAGCTGCGCCGGGATGGTGATCAGGTCCGAGTCGACGATCGAATAGAAGGACTCCATCGGATAGTTCGTCGGGAACGCCA
This sequence comes from Ilumatobacteraceae bacterium, assembly GCA_049318165.1. Taxonomy (GTDB): domain Bacteria; phylum Actinomycetota; class Acidimicrobiia; order Acidimicrobiales; family Ilumatobacteraceae; genus UBA668. The sequence goes on along the minus strand of JBMOGW010000002.1, from coordinate 18,343 downwards.
CCGGCTTGCCGGCGTCGAACGTCGCGTCGCTGAGCAGCACGCAGTTGACGGCCACGAGGCACTGCTCGAGACGCACGCCGTTGTTGTCCTGGATCCACGTCGGGAAGTTGGCCGACGTACGGCCGGCGGCGACGGCCGGGCCGGGCTCAGCGCCACGGCCGGTCACCTGCACGGTGACCGTGCCGGCGTCGCTGGGGATCGTCACGGTCGCCGTCGCCGGGCCGGCGGCCGCCGGCGCGAACTGCACGCGGATGCCGCAGCTCCCTTCGGGGGCGACGGGGGCGACGCAGTCGTTGGCGAGCACGAACGGGGCTCCAGCGTCGACGGTGGGCACGCCCACCGTCAGCGGCGCCGAACCACCTTGGTTGGACACGTGGATGATCTGCGACTCGCTGATGGTGCCGACCGCGCGGTCACCGAACATCACCGTGGCAGGTGCGGCCGAGATGGCCGGCTGACCCGCCGGGGCGGCGCCCACGCCGGAGAGCGGCACGGTGAGCGGGTCGTTCTGGCCGGAGTGGCGCAGCACGAGATCCGCCGTGCGTGAGCCCGTCGTGGACGGGTCGAACACGATGTCGGCGGTGCAAGTGGCGCCGGGGACGAGCACCAGATCGGAAGTGCAGTCGGTGGTGCCAACCGTGAAGTCACCGGTACCCGACACGCCGAACGGATCGGCGGCGAGCGTCACGTCGGTGGTGCCGAGGTTGGCGTAGGTGACCGGCAGGGTCGCCGTCGCGCCGTCCACCTCGACTTGGCCGAACTGCAGCGCACCGGGGGTGGCGACCATCGGGCCGGCGAGGCGGCCGGACACACCGAAGCGGTCGGTCGAGCCGAGCAGGGCGTGACCCGGCTGGCCCATCGTGTCCTTGCGCTGGATGGTGACGTGGTTGGCCGGCACCCCGGTGTCCGGGTCGACGAACGGGGCGCCGGTCACGGTGCCGGGAACCAACGGGTTGCCGAGGTAACCGGCAGGCCGGCTCGTCTGCTGCAGGAAGCCCTCGACGACGGGGCTCGACAGCGCGAGCGAGAAGTCGCACGGCATCGCCGCGCAGCCGACGTCGGTCGTGCCGGGCGACGGCTTCACCGCGCCGGTGACGTCGGTCTGGATCGTGTCACGACCGTAGGGGTACGTGACCACGTACTCGGTGTTCGGGCACAGCCCGCCCTTCCGACCGGCGACGAAGCGCACTCGGCCGAACGTCATCTGCTGGCCGTCCAGCACGGTCGGGCTGGCGAACGCCGCCTCGACACCCGTCTCGACCATCAGCGAACCCTCGGTGGCCCCGCAGGTGGCGTCGGCGACGACGACGTCGTCCGAGAGGGCGATGTAGAAGAAGGACTCGTCCGGGTAGTTGGTGGGGAACACGACCGACCCGGTCACGGGTGCGGCGATGCACAGGCCGCTCACCGCATCGGTGCACTGCCCGACGCGGACGCCGCGCTCGTCCTGGTACCACTCGGGGAAGCCGTCGATCAGCGTCGATGCCACGGCTGACACACCGCCGGTGGCGTTGCCGACGAGCGCCAGCGAGATCGTCTCCGAGCCGGTGACGTTCGTGCCGATCTGCAGCGTGGCGGAGGCAGAGCCCGTCGCCGACGGCACGAACCGCACGCCGATCGTGCAGGTCGCCGTGGGCGCCACGAAGCCGCTCGGGCAGGTGTTGCCCACGAGCGTGAAGACGCCGGCGTGCGAGGCGGCCGTGATGGCGGGCAGCACCTGCAGCGGCGCCGTGCCGGTGTTGGTGACCACCACGTCGTGGACGCTGCTGGCGGTGCGGTAGCGGACGTCGCCGAAGTCGACGGTGCCGCCGATCGGCGTCACGCTGACGCCGGGCACCTCCTCGACGGCCAGGCCGGTGCCCTGCAGCGTCACGGTCGCGGGGGTCGTCGCCCCGGTGTGCCAGATCTCCAGCGTCGCCGGGGCCGGGCCGACGCCGGTCGGCGCGAAGACGACGTCGATCGCACAGGTGGCGTCACGGTTCATCGCCGTGGCCGGGTCGGGCGTGGTGAGTTGGGCGATGCTGCACGAGGTGGTCGACGGCGCGTACTGGCCGGCGCCCGGGCCGGTGACGGCCACGTGGTCGATCGTCGTCGGGTCGAGGCCGAGCGGGCCAGAGCCGAGGTTGGTGAACGTGATGCTCCGCGGCGCGCTCGGCGTGCCGGCGGCCTGGCCACCGAAGTCGACGAGCGTCGGCGACGCGATGATCGGGCCGGCCAGCTTGGCCAGCACGTTGAAGTTGGCCGTCTGGCCGACGACGGTGCAGGTGGCGTCGCAGTCCACGCCGTAGCCCGGCTGCGGCGTCACGCCGGCCGGCCACTGGAGGACCTCGAACGAGTTGAAGCCGTTGGCGCCGCCGACGACGGGAGCGAAGGCCGTGCTGCCGAGGTAGCCGGGCACGGCGCCGGTGGCCTGGCGCAGCAGGCCGACCTTCAACACCGGTGCCTGCAACACGAGGTCGAAGTCGCACGGCAGGGCCGGCGTCGGGAGGCAACCAATGTCCTGGGTGTTGGCCGAGGCGAAGCCGCCGCGAATCTCGCCACCGGTCGGCACCTGGAGGGTGAGCACGCCGTACGGGGTGCGGAAGGTGTACCACTTGCCGGCGCACAGGCCGGAGGCGCCGCGCCCGCTGAGGCGGATGCGGCCGAAGACCGCCTGGTCGCCGTTGACGATGGCCCCGTTGATGAACGACGCCTCGAGCGCGAGGTGCACGCTGAGCTCGCCGCCGCTGGCGGTGCAACCGGTACCGCTGACCGTGATCGGCTGCGAATCGGCGGCCGAGTAGAAGAGCTCGTCGGGGTAGTTCGACGGGAACGCGAGCGGCAGATCGGGGTTGAACGTGTCACCCGCGAGCGGGGCCAGGCAGTTGGCGTCGTTGGGGTCCAGGCACGGAACCACGCGAATGCCGTTGGCGTCCTCGTACCAGGACGGGAAGCCGCCCTCGTTCATCGTCGCCGAACCCGCCGGAGCGCCGCCGGCCCCGGAGGCCTGCGACGCGACCAGGAACGGCACGGCCATGCTGACCAGCGCCGCAGCGGCCAGGGCCGCCGTCACCTTCGTGGCGCGCCTGCTCCGGCGCACCGATTCCACCCGTCGTACGTTCATGTCCCGCTCCCACCGCAGACCCTGTCTCCCGTCGAAGGGTCCTGCGACCTCCACTGAAGCGTCCCGGGCCGGACGGCGCAATGACGACCCGAGGTGTACGACCTTGGTCGTCGTCGCTTCGCCGGACATGGGTCGGATGACCCACCGTCACCACAGTGCGCACACGCTTGACCTCGCGTTGATGTCGATCACGACGCACGACCGCTCGGCGTGAGGACTTTTGACGGAACGTGGTCCCGCGCAAAAGGTTTGGTCAGGAGACCGTGACATCCGTCACAGTGAGCAGGAAAAGCGGCCGGGCCGACGCGGGTTGCCCGCGTCGACCCGGCCCCCTGGGTGGGATCTGTCAGCGCGTGCGCGTGCCCTGCACGTTCACCAGCAGCTGGCTGTTCGAGGCGTTGCTGAGGATCTTCAGCTGCACCCTGAACACTTCGTTGACGGTGCCGGCTCCCGGCGTGAACGACACCGTGACCTGGCAGCTCCTGCCCGGGACCACGTTGTTGCACCCGGAGCTCGTCGCCGAGAACTTCGACGTCGGGTTGACGCCGGAGACGGCCACGAACGACAACGCCGGGGTGGCGCCCAGGCTCTGCAGACTGAAGTTGGCGTTGCCCGTGTTGGTCAGCGTCAGCCTCGAGGTCGCCGTCGAGCCGGCACGGGCCGACATCGTGATCGAACTGGTCGACAGGGCGATGGTGCCCTGCACGCCGGTGCCCGTGAGGGACACCACGAGCGACGAGACGGCGACCGGCACGTGACCATCGACGGTGACCGCATCCGTGGCGGAGACCGTCAGCGTGGCCGGCTGAGACGCCTTCAGGTTCGGCGAGTAGCGCACGGTCACGGTGCAGGACACACCGGGAGCGAGGACCACGCCGGTCAGTGCGGCGTCGCGGCAGGTCGTGGCGACGATGCTGTACCGCGTCGGGTTCGCCCCGCCGAGGTCCAGCGTGCCGATCTGCAGGGCGCCGGTGCCGGAGTTGCGCACCGTGAGCACCTGGTTGGTGCTGTTGGTGCCGACGATGACGTTGCCGAAGGCCAGCGTCGTGGCCGAGCCGACCATCGCCGGCGTCTGCAGCGGCACCGCGGTGCCGGTGAGCGACACGGTGACCGGGCCACGCAGTGCGTCGTGCCCGATGGTCAGCGTCGCTGCATGGCTGCCGGCCGTGGTGGGGCTGTAGCGCACCAACACGACGCAGGAGTCGTCGGTCTGCAGCAGCGGCAGCGTCGAGCAGAGGGTCTGCGTGCTGCCGACCGGCAGCACGTTCAGCACCTCGAACTCCGTCGTTGCACCCGTCACCACCGGAGCGGCGACCTGGACCGGCGAGCCGCCGATGTTGCTGACGATGACCGTCTGGACCGCGGTCTGGTGGCCCACCTCGATGGTGCCGAAGTCACGCGAGGTGATGTTCGACACGACCGGGCCAGCGAGGCGGCCGGCGACCGCCCACTTGTCCGTGCGACCGACTTCGCCGCTCGGGCCGATGACCGCTGCGTAGTTCACGGGCTCAGGGTCCGTGCCGTAACGGAAGTTCGACCCCACGACCGTGTGGAGGACACCGGGGTGGCCGATGTAGCCAGTCGGCGCGAACGGCGCCACGTTCGGGTCCCAGCGCAGGTAGCCAGGGTCCGTGGGCAGGCTGCCGGTCACGGCGTCCACGTCGAACGTGCCGTCCTTCGGGCGAATCTCGCCCGCACCGTCGGTGGTGAGGCTCGTCACACCGTACGGGTGGACGAACTGGTAGGTGGTGTTGGCGCACAGGCCGTCAGCGGTGATCCGCAGGCGGTTGAACCAGGTCTGCGTGCCGGCCGCCGGTGCGGCGCCCGTGAACGCCGCCTCCGTGGCGAGGCCGAGGAGGACCGTGCCACCGGCGGCACCGCAGCTGGCGTCGGCCGGGACCGTGATGATGTCCGAGTCCGCGAAGAACCAGAACGACTCGTCCGGGTAGTTCGTCGGGAACGAGATCGGCTGTGTCGGGTCGAACGAGTCACCCGGCAGCACCACGCAGTTGCCGTCGGTCGCCATGCACTGCTCGAGACGCAGGCCGTTGCGATCCTGGAACCACGAGGGGAAGCCGGCCGTCGTGGAGCTCGCCGACTGGGTCGGCACCACGTTGGTGCCCTTGCCGCTCAGCGGCAGGGTGATGGTCGGCAGCGCCGGCACGAGGTCCGGGTCGGTGCCGAACGTCCGGCCGGGGATGGTCAGCTCGGCCGTGGCCGCACCGGCCTCCGTCGGCACGAAGCGCACCGACAGCGAGCAGGTCTCACCCGGCTGCACCAGGCTGCAGGTGTTGGCCGTGATCTCGAACGGCGTCGCCGCCGTGACGGCGGGCGCACCCACCTCGAGGACGGCCTGGCCACCGATGTTGGAGATCTCGACCTTCGCCGAGGCCGAGGCCTCGCCGATGTGGAGGTCGACGAAGCGCACCTGGGTGCTGGCGGTCGACAGTGCCGCCGAGCCGGCCGGGGCGTTGCCGATGGCCGTCAGCGGCACACCGGTCGGGCTGTTGCGGCCGTCGTGGTGGAGCACTGCGGTCGCCGAGCGGACGCCCGTGCCACCGGGCAGCAGGGTCACGGTCACGACGCACGACGCACCCGGCGCCAGCTGGGTGCCGGCAAGGCAGGTGGTGGTGGCCGGCACGAGCGAGGCGTCGGCTGCGTGCGTGCCCTCGAAGGTCACCGGCGTGGCGGCGAGCGTCACGTCGGCGATGCCGGTGTTGGTGAACGTGATGTCCTGCGCGGCCGGGCCGGGCAGCAGCCCTGCCTCGGCGGCGCCGAAGTCCACGCTCGTCGGCGAGGCGACGATCGGGCCCGCCAGGCGGCCGGTCACGCCGAACAGGTCGGAGAAGCCGAGCACCGAATCGGGCTCGCCCGCCTGGTCGAGGCGCTCGATCAGGACGAAGTTCGCCGGCTGACCGCTGCGCGGGTCGACGAAGGGTGCACCGGTCACCTTCGCCGGCACGAGCGGGTCACCGAGGAGGCCGGCCGGGTGGCCGACCTGCTCGAGGAAGCCCTCGAACACCGGGCTGGCGATCGCCAGGGTGAAGTCGCACGGCTCGGCGATGCAGCCGATGTCGGTGGTGCCGGGCGAGGGCTTGACGCCACCGGCGTCGTTCGTGACGACCATGGTCTGGCCGTAGGGGTGCGTCACCAGGTACTCGGTTTCGGGGCAGAGGCCGCCACGGATCACGATGCGCTGGCGACCGAAGGTCATCCCACCACCGGGCACGACCGGGCCGAAGAACGCGGCCTCGACCGCCGACTCGACCATGATGTCGCCGGGCTCGACCTGGCACAGCGGGTCCTGGATCGTCACGGCCTCCGAAGCGGCCATGTAGTAGAACCACTCGTCCGGGTAGTTGCCCGGGAGGACCTGCGGGCCGGCCTCGATCGGTGCGGTGATGCACACCGGGTTCAGCGGCTCGTCGCACTGGCCGACGCGGAGGCCGCTCTCGTCCTGATACCAGGTCGGGAACGTGTTGTCCGGGTCGATCTCGGGCGACACGGCGGCGACGCCGCCGGTGCCGTTGGCGGCGACCACGACGGTCAGCACGCCGTCGGCGGTGTTCGTCGCCAACTGCAGCTGGGCCGTGAGGGGACCGCGAGCGGTCGGGACGAAACGCACGCCGATGGTGCAGTTGGCGCCGGCGGCGACGAAGCGACCGGTGCAGGTGTCACCCGTGACGGTGAACTGGGACGGACCGGTGAGCGTGGGGGTCGCCACGAGCGGCGCCGAGCCGTCGTTGGTGACGGTGACGGTGTGGACCGCGCTGGCGTTGGAGATTCGAACGTCGCCGATCACCAGGTTCTGGTCGATCGGGTCGAGCAGCACGTGTGCGGCATCGCCGGGTGCCGTGCCGGTGCCGGCGAGCGGCAGACGGAAGGCGGTCGGCGAGCCGTCGACGACCACCTCGAGGGCGGCGCTCTGGGCGCCGGTGGTGTTCGGGGTGAAGGTCACCGTTGCGGCGCAGGCGGCGTCGCGAGCGACGACCGTGGCTGCGCAGGTGTCACCCTGGAGGCTGAACTGACCGCTCGGGTCGACGACGGCCACGCTGACGATCGTCGCCGCGTCCTGGCCGGTGGCACCGGCGCCGAGGTTGGTGAGGTCGACCGAGCGCGTCGCCGACGAGCCGGGCAGGGTGCCCGTGTCGGTGGTCTGCGGGGCGAGGACGCCGCCGAAGTCGAGCGTGTCGACGGGCGCGTCGATCGGGCCCGCCAGCTTGGCGAGCACGGCGAACTTGTCGGTGCCGCCGAGGGAAAGGCAGCCGGGGTCGGTGCACGACACCTCGTAGCCGCCACCATTGGCCGGCTCGAGGCCTGCGGGCCACTTGACGACCTCGAGCTGGTGGAAGCCGGTCGAGCTGCCCGTGATGCGGGTGAAGCCGCCGTTGCCGAGGTAGCCCGCTGCGGGCGCTGCCGGCAGATCGGGGTCGGCGGGGTCCTGCCGGAGCAGGCCGAGCGCGAGCGGCGGCGCGGTGAGCGTCACGGCGTAGTCGCACGGCACCACGGCGGTCGGGAAGCAGCCGATGTCCGTCGTGTTGGCGGCGGCGACGCGGCCGAGCAGCGTCCCGTTCTCGTCGGTCTGGACGGTGACGTCGCCGTAGGGCGTCTTGAACGTGTACCAGCTGTTGGCGCACAGGCCGCTGTCGTCGCCGACGCGGAACCGGATGCGGCCGAACACCATCTGGTCACCAGGGATGACATCGGCGTTGGCGAACGCTGCCTCGAGCGCCAGGTGCGCCGAGATGGTCCCGGTCGGCGCCGCGGAGCAGTCGGTGGCCGAGATCGGCTCGGAGTCGACCGCCGAATAGAAGAACTCGTCCGGGAAGTTCGTGGGGAACGACAGCGGCAACGTCGCGTCGTAGCCTGGCCCCGTCAACGGGGCGAGGCAGTTGGTGTCGTTGGGGTCGAGGCACGGGGCCACGCGAACGCCGTTGACATCCTGAAACCATTCGGGGAAGCCGTTGTCCATCCGTCCCGGCGAATACGCCGGTGCGGCGGCGTCGACCGACGCCCCCAATGGGAGGAACGGCAGCGCGGAACACATCAGCCCCAGCACCGCCGCCATCCCGAGCAGCCGGCCGCGCCGACCACTGCCAATACGAAAAACGCTCATCGCGTCCCACCCTTTCCTGCCCACCACTCCGTCGCGGTGGACTCTCCGCCGGGTCAGAGAACCGTGCCGGGGGTCACCACGTCAACGGACCCCATCGCTCTACGCCGTGGGTCCTACTCCCCGACCCCGCGAGGTCTCAGGAGTCCCGGGACCGGTACACCGTTCCCGCGGAGCGTGAGCTGTCCACCGCGCCGGGAGGATCGACGTGCGAGAACTTCACCCGAGGTGGGGCCGGACGACCGACAGTGGGCGCCGGGAATTTCATCTCGATCTGACTGTGACCTTCGTCACAGGCACTGGCACGCAGCATGGCCGACGCGGTTGCCCGCGTCGGCCATGCCGTCGTTTCCCCGGTGGGCGGGAAAGGTGTGTCAGCGCACCGTGCCGTTCACCCGCAGGGTGACCGGGTTGTTCGATGCGTTGCTGGTCATCGCAATGTTCACCGAGAACACGCTGTTCGCCGGGGTGCCGGCCGGCGGCGTGAACGTCACCGTCACGGTGCAGTTCCTGCCGACGGCCACGTTGTTGCAGCCCGTCTGCGCCGCGGTGAACCGCGGCACGGGGTTGTTGGCCGTGATGCCGGTGATCGTGAAGACCGGCGCACCGTTCAGGCTGAACGGCGCCGTGCCGGCGTTGGTCAGGGTGACACGGGCCGACGTCGCGGTCCCCGCACGGGAACCGATCGCCAGCGTCGTCGCCGAGAGGCGAATCGTTCCCTGGCCACCCGTGCCGGTGAGCGACACGTTGACGTTCGGGATGACCACGGGGACGTGGCCATCAGCGGCCACCCGGTCGGTGGCCGACACGGCGATGGTCGCCGGCTTGGCGCCGCCCGAGGTCGGGGCGAAGGCCACCGTCACCGTGCAGGACGCACCGGCGGCGAGGTTCGCCGTCGGCAGCGTGCCGTTGATCGGGCAGGCCGTCGCCGAGCTCGAGGCCACGAGGAGGTACTGGGTGGGGTTCGTGCCACCCAGTACCAGGGCACCGAGGCGCAGGGCACCGGTACCCGAGTTGCGGATCGTCAGCGTCTGGCTCGTGCTGGTGGTGCCGGCGGTGATCGTGCCGAAGGCCATCGAGGTCGGGGTGACCGTGAGCGCAGGGGTCTGGACAGCGTTGGCGGTGCCGGTCAGCGGGATGCTGATCGGCGAGCGCAGGCCGTCGTGGCTGATCGTCAGCGTGGCGGTCTTCACGCCGACGGCGGTGCCCGCCGACGGAACGAACCGCACCGACACGTTGCACGAACCGTCGCGGTTCAGCGTGGTGCCGGCGGTGTTGCAGCCGGTGTTCACGAACGTGAACAGGTTGGCGTTCGCACCCGTGATGGTGGCCGAGAGGGCACTGACCGGCGTCACGCCGAGGTTGGTGACCGTGACGAGCTGTGCCGTGCTCTGGCGGCCGATCTCCACCACGCCGAAGTCCTTCGACGCGATGCTGCTGACCACCGGGCCGGCCTGGCGACCGGCGACGACGAACTTGTCGGTGCGGGCCACGACGCCGGACGGGCCGTCGATCTGGAAGTAGTTGACGGGCTCGCCCGCCGGATCCAGACGGAACTGCGAACCGACGACCTGGTGGGGGGTGCGGGCGTCGCCGAGGTAACCGGCGGGGGCCGCCGGGGCCACGTTCGGATCCCACACCAGGACACCCGGCGCCGTCGGCGCCGAGCCCAACACGTTGGCCAGGTCGAAGGTGCCGTCCTTGGCACGGATGTCACCGTTGCCGTCGGTCGTCAGCGACGTGACGCCGTAGGGGTGCGTGAACGAGTAGGTGGTGTTCGGGCACAGGCCGTTGGCCGTCACCCGCAGGCGGTTGAACCACGTCTGCGTGCCTGCCTGCGGCGCTGCGGCAGTGAACGTCGCCTCGGTGGCGACACGGACCATGGCGAAGCCGCCCGCAGCACCACATGCGGCGTCAGCCGGGAAGGGCAGGAGCTCCGACTCGGCGAACGAGTAGAACGACTCCAGCGGGTAGTTCGCCGGGAACGTCACCGGCTGCGCCGGGTTGAACGTCGCGTCGGCGAGCAGGACGCAGTTGCCGTCGTTGCTCATGCACTGCTCGAGCCGCACGCCGTTGCCGTCCTGGAACCAGGTCGGGAAGCCGGCGTCGGTCGTCGTCGTCGACTGGGTCGGGACGTCGGTCGAGCCACGGCCGTTCAGCGTGACGGTGATCGCACCGGCGTTGCTGTTGACCGTCAGCGTGGCCGTCTTGGCGCCCGCGGTCGTCGGGGCGAACCGGACGAGGACCACGCAGGTGTCGCCGGGGGCGACGGTGCCGGGACGGGCGACGTTGTTGCCGGGGCACTGGTTGGTGACCTGGAACTGGCCGGGGTTGGTGCCGGTGCGGGGCGTCGTGCCCACGACCAGCGGCGCCTGGCCACCGACGTTCGAGATGACGACCTGCGCCGAGGCGCTCACCTGACCAGCCTGGAGGGCCGGGAAGGAGATGGTCGGCAGCGGCGTCGAGATGGCCGGCAGGCCGGCACCGGCGCCGCCGACACCCGTGAGGGCGGCCTCGAGCGGGTTGTTGCGACCGGTGTGGACCAGCGTCAAGGTCGCGGTGCGGACACCGGTGGCCGACGGATCGAAGGTCACGGTCACGGCGCAGGACGCACCGATCGCCAGCGTGGTGGCAGCCGCCGGGGCGACCGGCGAACAGCTGTTCGCGGCCACCGTGTAGTCGGCGGCGGCGACGCCGCTGACGGTGACGCCGGTGGCGTCGACGGGGGCGATGCCCTCGTTGGTGAACGTGAAGTCCTGGCTGATGGTGCCGCCGTCGACGGCAGTGGCGCCGAAGTCGTGGGCAGCCGGGCTGACCACCATCGGGCCGACGAGGCGGCCGGACACGCCGAAGCGGTCCGTCGAGCCGATCAGGTCACCCACGGTCCCGGCGTCGGTGAGACGGTGGATCGTGAAGTGGTTGGCCGGCTGGCCGGTGAGCGGGTCGATGTAGGGGGCGCCCGTCACCGTCGACGGAGCGACCGGGTCACCGAGGTAGCCCGCGGGGCGGACGGTCTGGGTGAGGTAGCCCTCGGACACCGGCGACGAGAGCGCCGCCGTGAAATCGCAGGGCGCTGCGGCGCAACCGACGTCGGTGGTGCCGGCGGCCGGCTTGATGCGGCCGAGTGCGTCCACTGCGATGACCGTGCGGCCGTACGGGTGGGTGAAGAGGTACTCGGTGTCGGGGCACAGGCCACCGGCACTGACGATGCGCAGACGGCCGAACGTGATGCCCTCGTTCGGGCCGATCGGGCCGAGGAACGCTGCCTCGGTGCCGGCCTCGACGAACACGCCGCCGGGCTCCAGGTTGCACGCCGGGTCGGCGACGTCCATCGGCTCCGACTGAGCGATGTAGTAGAACCACTCGTCCGGGTAGTTCGAGGGGAAGCTGACCGGACCGGCCACCGGCGCCGCGATGCACAGCGGGTTCGTGGGGTCGTCACACTGACCGAGACGGATACCGGTCTCGTCCTGGTACCAGGTCGGGAACGTGTTCACGGGGTCCAGCGTCGACGACACGGCCGCGACACCGCCGGTGCCGACGGCCTGCATGCCGACGGTGACCGCACCGGACGGCGCATTGGTCTCGAAGTGCAGCAGTTCGGAGTAGGTACCCACGCGACCGGGCACGAAGAGGACACTCACGGTGCACGTGGCGCCGGCGGGCACGTAGCCGCCGGCGCAAGTGTTGGCCGAGATCCGGAACGCCGAGGAGTCAGCAGAGGCGACGACCGAGGGAACGGCCAACAGCGGCGCATCGCCCGTGTTGGTGATGGTGACGGACTGCGTCGAGCTCACCGTGGTCAGGCGAACTCCGCCGAAGACCAGGTTGTCGGTCGACGTGGTGGCGGCAGCCGCTGCGGTCGAGGTGACGCCGGTGCCCTTCAGGGCGATGGAGAACGGCGTTGCCGAGCCATTGGCATGGATGTCGAGCGACGCCACGGCCACGGCAGTTGCCGCCGGCGTGAAGGTCACGCTGACCTGGCACGCTTCGTCACGGCCGAGCGGCGTGGCGGCAACGGGTGCCGTCACGCTGGCCACGCTGCAGGTGGTGCTGGTCAGACCGAACTGCGCGGCGTCGGCGCCCGTGATCTCGACCTGGTCGATCGTCGACGAGTCGAGGCCGAGCGCGCCCGCACCGAGGTTGGTGATGGTGATCGCCTTGGCGGCGCTCGTGGTGGCGAGCGCCTGTCCGCCGAAGTCGGCAGTCGTGACGTCGGCCGACAGCGGGCCGGCGAGCTTGGTCAGCACGGCGAAGTTGGCGGTATCGGCCACCACGGTGCACGTGCCGGTGCAGTCGGCCTGGTAGCCGCTGGCGGCCGGCGCGGTGCCTTCGGCCCACTTGACCACTTCGAGATGGTTGTAGCCGGCGAGGCCGCCGGTCACCGGCGAGAACGAGCCGTCACCGAGGTAGCCGGCGGCTGCGCCCGAGACCTGCTGGAGGAAGCCGATCTGCAGCACCGGAGCGGCGAGCGTCTCGTTGAACGCGCACGGCACGGCCGGCGTGGGGAAACAGCCGACGTCGACGGTCGCCGCGGAAGCGGCACCGCCCACGATCGAGCCATCCGCCTGCGTCTGCACCGTGATCGGGCCGTAGGGCGTCCGGAACGTGTACCACGTGCCGCCGCAGAGACCGCTGCCGGCCTGGGCGTTCACTCGAATGCGACCGAAGACGGCCTGATCACCGGGAGCGGGCGTGCCGCTGAAGTACGCGGCCTCGAGTGCGAGGTGAACCGAGATGGTCCCGCCGGCGTCGACGCACGACGCATCCGTCGCGGTCACCGGCTGCGAGTCGACCGCCGAGTAGAACAACTCGTCGGGGTAGTTCGAGGGGAACGACAGCGGCAGGTTCGGGTCGTAGATGCCCGGGGCTGCGAGCGGCGCAAGGCAGTTCGTGTCGTTGGGGTCGAGGCAGAGCTCGGCCCGCACGCCGTTGGCGTCCTGGAACCAGGTGGGGAACCCACCGGAGTTCAGCTGGGCACTTTTCGCCGGCGGCGTCGTCGCCGCCTGCGCCGGCCCAGCCGCTGCAATGAAGGGCACCGAGGCACACAGCACCCCGACTGCCAGGAGCCAGCGCGCCACGCGCGGACTCCTACCGTGTGTACGAACAACGCCCATGGCGTCCCACCTTTCCTGTCGACGACTCCCGTTGTCGCCGACTCCGCAGCGCACAGGTAACCGTGTCTGACACAGTTCCGTCAACGACACCCCAGGTCAGGGGGGCGAATGCGCCGTATGGACCCACGACTCCTCGACCAATGGTCGTAGGACCATCCCGAGAGTTCGACCCGACGCGGTCAGACCGTCACGCGCGGTCACCCGTCGGTCTGCTCGGCGCGCTGTGTGGTGCCCAAAGACCGACAGTGGTCGAGCGAAATTGTCTCTGTGACGTTGGTCACATCACAGGGCAGGAGTGGCCAGGATCACTGCGACGAAGGCAGATTCCGCATCGCCCAGACCGCCGCCTGGGTGCGATCGGTGACCCCCAGCCGCTGGAACAGGCGGCTGCAGTGGGTCTTCACCGTCTTCTCGCTGATGCCCAGCGCACGGGCGATCTGCTGGTTGGTGTGCCCGTCGACGATGAGCTGCAGGATCTCCAACTCGCGCGGCGTCAGCGACGCGGGCGACACCATGCTCATCTGGCTGCCGCCACGCAACAGGCCGGCCGCCACCGACGGGCTGAGCGGCGCGCCGCCCTGCACCGCGGCGCGGATGCCGGCCACCAGCACCTCGGGCTCGACGTCCTTCACCAGGTAGCCGGACGCGCCGGCACCCAGAGCCGCCGACACCTGCCGCGGCTCCTGGAAGGTCGTCAGTACCACCACGTGCACGTCCGGGTGCCGCTGCTTGATCGCCGCGGTCGCCTCGATGCCGTCCATCACGGGCATCGACAGGTCCATCAACACCAGATCGGGCTGCAGCTCCCCCACCACCTCGAGTGCTTCCTTGCCGTCGGAGGCCGTGCCGACCACCTCGAGGTCCTCGAACGAGCCCAGCAACTGCGAGAGGCCCGCACGCACCATGGCATGGTCGTCAGCGATCACGATCCGGATCATCGTTGTCCATTCAGCTCGAGGCGCAGGTGGGTGCCTACACCGGGTGTGGAATCGATCGTCAGCTCGGCGCCGACGTCGTTCGCGAGGTCGTAGAGCAGTTGCAGGCCGAGATGGCCCTCACTGCGGCTGGAATCGGCATTCGCGGCCGTGAAGCCCTTGCCATCATCGCGCACCTCGAGCAGCAGACGGCCGAGCCGTAGCTGCGAGAGGGTCACGGCAACATGCGCGGCGTCCGCGTGCGTGGCCACGTTGCGGAGTGCTTCTCGCGTCACACGCAACAACAACAGCTGGTCCATCGGCGCCAGCGGCACGTCGGCGATGTCCACCGTGACCTCCACGCCGGCCTGCCGCAGGGCCGCGACGAGGTCGTTCAGGCCGTGGCCCCACCCCTCGTCGGGCACCTCCACCGGATAGATGGAGTTGAGGATGCTGCGCAACTGGCGAATGACCGTTCGGGTGGACGCGGCGATGTCGTGCAGCGTCTGGTCCAGCGGCGGCGGCGTCGTGTCGGCCTTCGCCGCGATCGTGTACGTGATGCCGATCAGGTCCTGCACGGCCCCGTCGTGCACCCCGGCCGAAATGCGACGACGCTCGGCGTCCGACGCGGTGATCACCCGCTCGAGCAACCGCTCGCGCTCGCGGGTGGCCTTGCTGAGGCGTCGAGCGAGCAGGATCGCCAGGGGCACCTGCACCACGGTGAGCAGTGCCAGACCACCGATCAGCAACGGAATGAACCGGCTGCGCAACGCGTCGGCCTGGTCCTCCACGATGCTGTACGAGTAATAGGTCTCGACGAGCACCCGCTCATCGGAGTTCTTCACGCGAGCACCGAAGTACACCTCGACCAGCTTGTCGACACCGAGCAGTAGTTCGCGCTCGTTCTCGTCCTTCGTCAGCGGACTCACATCGACCGTTGCCCCGAGCGTGTCGAACAGCTCGTACTCGTCCTCGCCGAGGTCGAATTGCTTGCCGATCTGCTGGCTGTCGTCGCTGTACAGCACCACGCTGCCCTGCGACCAGATCTTCAGGCGGGTCATCGGAACGGTCTTGAACAGCTCGACGCTCGCGTCGTCGAGCGCCGCGATCGCCGCCGGGTCACCCTTCAACAGCTCCGGCGTCAGGAACGGGGCCAGCGCCACACGAGCGGTCACCTCGCCGGCGTCGCCGGCGCTCTTCAGTGCCTCGTCCACCGCGGCGCGTTGCGTCGCCCAGAACAGGCCGACGGCGATCGCGAGGAACGCGAGCAGCGAGCCGATCACCGACAGCGTGACCGGCACCGTCAGCGTGCGCGACGGCTGAGCGAACGCCTTCGCCTCGGGGTGATCACCGACCGCCGCCGCCGGCTGCTCGCTCAGCAGTTCCACGCTCGGACGATACCGCGCGAGTGGCTAACTTCGCTGGGATGAGCAGCCACGGCACCACGATCCACGAGGTGTTGCGCGGCACTGCGCTGCTCAGCGCGGCGGCAACCGGGACGATCGAGTCGCTCGCGCGTTCGTCGCACTGGCGCACCCTCGACAAGGACGAGGTCCTCTTCATCGCCGGCAGCAGGGCCACCAACGTGTTCGCCGTCGCGACCGGCACGCTGCGCGTCTTCACGTCCGGCCCGGGCGGCACCGAGCCGACCCTCGCGCTCCTGACGCCCGGCGACCTGGTCGGCGAACTCGGTGTGCTCGACGGCGTCCCCCGCTCCACCTCGGTCGGCGCGCTGCGCCGGTCGGACGTCGTCGAGGTGCCCGCCGCTGCGTTCCGAGCCGCGTACGACGGCGACCCGGAGATCCCCCGGCGGCTCGTGACCCTGCTGTCGGAGCGGATGCGGTCGCTGAACGACGGCTTCACCGATCTCGCCTCGCTCGACCTCGGTGGCCGGCTGGCCAAGTACCTCGTGGGCGAGGTGGACCGGCAGCGTCGTTCGACGGTCCGCCTCACCCTCACGCAGGCCGAGCTCGGTCAGTTGCTCGGTGGTGCCCGACAGTCCGTGAACCAGGTGATGCAGAGCCTCGAACGCGCCGGCCTGGTGGAGGCCAAGGGTCGCACCATCGCCGTGCTCGACCTCGACGGGCTCCGCCGCCGGGCGCTGACGCCCAGCGGGAGATTCTCCTGAAAAGTCGTGTGGCTGACACCACGGGAACGGCCGCTCATGCATGATGCACCCACCGACGGGCCGGAGCAGCCTGGGTGACGACAACACGAGGAGCCAATCCGATGAGCGCACAGAACAACGAAGTCAACCGAGTGGTGGACGACACGGCCGAGGGCCACGTCCGCTTCCTCGTCGAGGAGAGCGACGACGCCGGCAAGAAGGTGGCCAAGAAGGCCGCCGGCCGCGCCCGGGCGATCGACGACGCCGAGACCGAGGGCCACAAGGTGCTGCGGGCCCAGGAGGCCGAGGAACTCCGCACTCGTGCGATCCGCAGCGCGTCGATCGACGACGCCGAGGCCGAAGGCCACATCGTCACGCGCTGACGTCACCCAGTCGAGAGTGGGGTACCGATCGCGCGGGTCGGTACCCCACTGTCGCGTCCGGGCTCAGGTGGCGTTGACGGCGAGCTCGGCGAGGATCGTCTTGGCCTGCCACGGCGTGATGCCGGGATGTGCGCCGACGATCCGGGCCAGATGCCCCGCCACCACCGGAGCGGCGAACGAGTTGCCGGTGGCGCGAATCGTGCTGCCGCCCATCCATGCGACGTCGACGTCGATACCGGCCGCGCCCCATTCGGCGGGCCCATCGGGGTTGCGCCACACCCGCTCACGGTCGACGCCCGGCGCGCACGCCACGGAGAACACCCCGGCGAGTTCACTGGGGATCGTGCGCTTGCGTTCGTTGTTCATCGCCGACACCAGCAGCACGCGGCGGTAGGTGGCGTAGTCGACGAGGTCCCAGAACGTCTCCGCCCACCGGTCGCTGGCGGTGCTCATGCTGAGATTGATGACGTCGATGCCGTGCTCGATGCACCACTCCAGGCCGTGTGCGAACGCCCCCGCACTCCCCTTCAGGTTGGCGCCGAGCACCCGCACCGACACCAATTCGACCCGCGGTGCGAGCGCGCGGATGATCGCCGCGCATGCCGTGCCGTGCCCGTACAGGTCGTCATGGCGTCCGGAGGTGAAGCGCACGCCCGACTCCTCGGCGTCGTCGCGATCGACGGCGACGTATTCGGCCACGCCACCGACATCGGGGTGATCGGCGTCGATGCCGCTGTCGACCACGGCGACGCGCACGCCCCGGCCGCTGCCGTCGCCGTAGGCCCAGGTGCGGTCGGGCTGCACCGGCAGGTGCAGCGCCGGTGCCGCGCCGGGACCGCCACGTCGGTGGAACGGTTCGGACCACGCCGGGAGGACGGCGTCGATGTCGCTCACCAGCGACGCCTCGACCCGGCCGCGGCGAGCGCCAACGCCTCGCGCAGCACGCGCTGCACCCCGCGTTGCGACGCCTCGGGCAGGGCCCGCACTTCGGCGAGCAACGCCGCCAAGGCCACCAGTTCGTCGTCGGGCTCGGGCACGCGGTCGGCCAGGCGACGCAGCGATCCCGCGAGCCGCGCCTCGTCCGCGGCGACGGCGTCGGCCACGGCACGCAGCAGCAGCGGGCCGAGACGGGTGACCGCTGCCGACGTGGCGACGATCGGTGCCGCGACCCTGGCGGCTGCGGACGCCACCTCCAGCGGGTCGCCCGCACCGTGCGTGCGGTCGAGCACCGACAGCACCCCCAGCACCTCGTCGTCGGCGTCGACGATCGGCACGACGAGCAGCGACGTGGGCACGTAGCCGACGCGCTCGGCGACGTCCCTCGCGAAACGCGGATCGGACTGCACCTGATCGATCACCAGCGACTGGCCCGTGCGGGCCACGTACCCGGCGATGCCACGGCTGGTCGGCAGCCGCACGCCCGTGATCGCAGCGTCACCGTTGCCCTTCGCAGCGTCGTACACCAGCTCGTCGCCGTCGAGCCGCGCCACCGACACGCTGGCCGCGCCGGTGGCGTCGCGC
Organism: Ilumatobacteraceae bacterium; assembly: GCA_049318165.1. Taxonomy (GTDB): domain Bacteria; phylum Actinomycetota; class Acidimicrobiia; order Acidimicrobiales; family Ilumatobacteraceae; genus UBA668. The sequence goes on along the minus strand of JBMOGW010000002.1, from coordinate 85 downwards.
ACGAGCCCGCACAGGTCCACGAGCTGGGCGCGATGGTCGGCCGGCGCGAGCACCGGGCCGAGGCCGTCCGCGATCGCAGCGAGCT
>JBMOGW010000001.1:0-43581 GCA_049318165.1 Ilumatobacteraceae bacterium | reverse complement strand
TCTCGGGCGGATCCGTCTCGAAAAGTGCAACGTGGAGCGCAGAGAAGCCGTTCGCACCGCGTCGGCCTGGTTCTGGCCGGCTGCTTGATTGGCGGCGCCACCACCAGCCATCGTGACCTCCTCGTCGGAATGAACGCTACTTCGCGTCGGCCCAGGTGTGGACGACGCTCGTGTCGGTGACGAAGCGGGTCTCGCAGGTGGGGTGCCAGCGGTGGGCGGCCTCCTGCAGGCAGGCGTCGAGCAGGGCGACGACGTCGTCGGCCTGTGCCTCGGCGACGTGCACCAGCAGTTCGTCGTGCAGGCACAGCACGATGCGAGCATCGAGGGCCTGCATGCGCGCTCGCAACGTGACGGCCCACACCTTGAACAGCTCGGCGGCCGCACCCTGCACCATCGCGTTGCGTGCGTAGCGCCCCCTGGCGGCGGCCGCCGCACCGCTGTGGTCGCCGTCGGTCACCTCGCCCATGCGCACCAGCCGACCGCCGTAGGTGCGCGGCGAGACGCCCGCCTGGCCGGCCTTCGCCGCATCCTGCAGGTAGCGCATCGCGGTGGGGTAGCCCTGCTCGAGCCCGCGCAGCGCCTGGCCGGCGGTGCCGCTCGTCTGCCCGTACATCGCCGCGAGCACCGCCACCTTGGCGACGGACCGCTCGACGCCGAGCCGTGCGGCGACGGGGGCGTAGAGATCGTCGTCCTGCGTGGCGCGGCGCAGCGCCACGTCGCCCGACACCGCAGCGAGCACCCGCGGCTCGATCTGGCCGAGGTCGGCACGCACGAACACATGTCCCGCCTCGGCGCGCACCACCGGGCGGAGTTCGGCCGGCAGGTTGTGCAGACCCGCCTGAGCGGTCATCCGCCCGGCGGCACCGTCGCTGGCCGACCACGCGCCGCGCAGGCGGCCGTCGGCGCCGACGTGCTCGGCGAGCCATTGGTGGCCGAACGTGGTGGCGATCCGCTCCGCCTTGCGCCAGCGCAGCAGCGGCTCGATCACCGGGTGGGTGCCGCGCAGGCTCTCCAGTCGCCACGCCCGCGTGTCGGGCAGGTCGATGCCGAGGCGACGGAGCATGTCCTTCACCGAGTCCGGGCTGCGCAGGTCCAGTTGACTGCCGACGGGCAGCAGGGATCGAATCTCGTCCTCCAGCGCGGGTCGTGGCTCGACGATGGCGTCGATCAGCGCCACCGCCTGTCGCACGTCGATCGGCAGGCCGTCGGCCGCCAGCTCGACGCACAGCAGTTCCGCGGTCGACTCGGCCCGGGCCGTGGCGAGCGGATCGCCCGCCACTTCGCCCGCGTCGCGCCACCCGGTCAGACGGGCCACTTGCGCCGCCGCCGCGCGCAGGCCGACGGCCGCCCACTGCGCTGCCCGCTGCGGCGACGACCACCACAGGCCACCCACCCAGTCGGCGCGCAGATAACGGTCCGGTCGCACCGGGTCTTCGGGGTCGCCGTCACCGCCACCGATCAGGTCGAGTTGCCCGACCACTGGGAGGCCGCGACGGTCGAGGTCGTGCAGCCAGGCCCACACCCGCGCCGGGTCGGATCGCCACCCGCCGGCCATCAGCCGGTGCACCGCCGCGACGTCCCAGCACGTCGCCACCCGGGTGCCGTGGGCCACCAACGAGGCCGCGACGTCGGGGCTCCAGGTCACCCAGCGCGGCCGCAGGGACTCGTCGAGGGCGGCGACCACCGCCGCGCCGCCGTGCACGGCCACCAGATCGTCACCGAACGCGAGTCCCGTCGTGCCGTCCGCCGCGACCGCCAACCCCACCGCGCTGCCGCGGCTCGCCCCGAGGTCGGTCAGCAGGCGCAGCGCCTCCTCGCCGGTGGACGTGTTGTGGAGCACCGCTACATCCTGCCGCGAGGGGCTAGAAAGGACGGTGATGTCCCAGCCTTCGGTCCGCAGCGCGATGTTCAGTTCGCTGCGTCACCGCAACGCTCGGCTGTTCTTCCTCGGGCTGCTCGTGAGCAACGTCGGCACCTGGGTGCAGATGACCGCCACCTCGCTGGTGGTGTACGAGTTGACCGGCAACGCCACCGACACGGGCATCAATCTGCTCTGCCAGTTCTTGCCGATGCTGGTGCTCGGCAGTTGGGCCGGGGCAGTGGCCGACCGTCGCGACAAGCGGCGGATGGCGATCCTCACCCAGTCGTTGATGGCCGCCCAGGCGATCCTCCTCGGCGTGCTGTATCTGGCCGGGTGGACGAACCTGTTCGTCCTCTACGGACTGTCGCTGGTGCTCGGCGTCGCCGCAGCGTTCGACAACCCGGCGAGACGCGGGTTCGTGATCGAACTCGTCGAGCCGCAGGAGATCAGCAACGCCGTCTCGCTGAACACGGCCGTGATGACCGGGTCACGCATCGTCGGCCCGGCGCTCGCCGCGTTCTTGAAGGGGCCGCTCGGGGCGGGCTGGCTGTTCATCCTCAACGGTGTGTCGTTCGCAGCGATCATCTGGCCACTCATCGCCATCGACCGCACGCAACTGCACCCCTCGGTGCCTGCCCAGCGCGGTGGCACGCCGGTGCGTGATGCGATCCGATTCATCGTCCGCGACCGCCGCCTGCTGGTCGTGTTCGTCGTGTTCACGCTCGTCGGCACGTTCGCCTTCAACTACAGCGTGTCGCTGCTGAAGCTCAGCGACGTGCGCTTCGGCGACCGCCGATGGTTCGGCATCCTGCTCGCCTCCACCGGCCTCGGCAGCATGATCGGTTCGCTGCTGACGGCTGCCCGGCCGCGGGTGACCACGCGGTGGTTCTTCGGCAACGGCGTCCTGCTCGGCGTGAGCGGCCTCGGTCTCGCGTGGGCGCCGGGACCATGGCTGGCGGTGCTCGTGAGCATCCCGGTCGGCATGGGCGGCGCCGCGGTGATCGCGGGCCAGAACGCCATCCTGCAGCAGGAGTCGCCGCCCGACATGCGCGGCCGGCTGCTCGCGCTCAGCGCCGTCGCGTTCCTCGGGAGCACGCCGATCGGCGCCCCGATCACCGGCTGGATCGCCGACCACGTCAGCGCCGAATGGAGCCTCGCCTACGGCAGCGTCATCACGCTGGTGTCCGTCACTGCGGGGTATGCGCTGCGTCGCTCACAGCGCAGTGACGTTCCAGCCGACCAGCACCAGGCGGCCGCGGTGGAGGTTGATGGCGGCCACCGAGGCGGTGTCGTTCCAGAGGCCGCCGGCGGCTGACGCCGGGATGTCGAGCAGCCGCGCCGTGAGGATGCGGCTGAGGTGGCCGTGCGTGAACGCCACGACGGCGCGGCCGGTGCACGTGCGCTCCATCTTCGCGATGAACGCGTCGCACCGCGCCCCCACTTGCAGGATGTTCTCGCCGCCCGGGCAGCCGGACCCGAACAGGTCCCAGTCCGGGTCTCGCGCGTAGATCTCGCTCGTGGTGAGGCCCTCGTACTGGCCGTAGTCGTACTCCATCAGGGCATCGACCGACTCGGCCGGATGGTCGGGCAGGGCGAGTGCCGCCGTGTGTGCGGCCCGCTGCAGCGGACTGGTGAAGACCACCGGATCCGCGCCATCGAGCCAGTGGTGGATGACGGCCGCCGCCGACTGCGCCTGCTGCACGCCGAGGGGTGTGAGCGCGATGTCGGTGCGGCCCGTGTGCTGGCCCGTCACCGACCATTCCGTGGCGCCATGGCGCACCAGGAGGATCAGTGCGGGCAGCGGCGTCGTAGGAATGGGCACGGTGGGGAAGGGTAGGCGACACTCGTGGCCATGGGCTCCACCGTCGTGATGTGGTTCCGCAGGGATCTGCGGCTGAGCGATCTGCCCGCCCTCGCGGCCGCCGCAGAGGGCGGCAACGACGTCGTCCCGCTGTTCGTGGTGGACCCGGCATTCGATCGGGCCGGCGCACCCAGGCGGGCCTTCATGGCGGACGCGTTGCGAGCGCTCGACGCGTCGATGGGCGGTGCGCTGGTGTGCCGCCACGGCGACCCGAGATCGGTGGTGCCCACGCTGGTGGCGGAGGTGGACGCGACGGCCGTGTTCGTCACTCGCGACTTCGGTCCGTACGGACGCACCCGCGACGCTGCGGTCGGCGCAGCCCTGCGCGAGGCAGGTGTCGCGTTCCGTGGCGTCGGTAGCAATCACGCGGTCGCCCCCGGTGAGGTGAACAAGCCCGACGGCACCGCCTATCGGGTGTTCACACCGTTCTCGAAGGCCTGGCGCGGCATCGGCTGGGCTGCGCCGACCGGCGTGCCCGACGCGACCTGGCGCGGCGCGCCGAGCGTGCCCAGCGATGGGCTGCCGCATTCCCCGGCGGTCGACGCGGTGCTGCCACCCGCCGGCGAGGTTGCCGCCCACGAGCGATGGGCCGAGTTCCTGCCGGCACTCGATCGGTACGACACCGACCGGAACCTTCCGGCGGTGGATGGCACCAGTCGGTTGTCGGCCGCGTTGCGGTGGGGCACCGTGCACCCGCGACAGCTGCTCGCCGATCTCGGGCCGGAACGCGACCATGCCGTGTTCGCCTCCGAGTTGGGGTGGCGCGACTTCTACGCCGATGTGCTGTTCCGCCGGCCCGAGACGGCATGGGAGAACCTCGAGCCGAAGCTCACCGCCATGCCGATCGACCGGGACGCCGATGCACGGCTCCGCTTCGAACGGTGGGCGGCGGGGCAGACCGGCTACCCGATCGTCGACGCGGGAATGCGCCAGCTGCTGGCGACGGGCTGGATGCACAACCGGGTGCGGATGATCGTGGCCAGCTTCCTGGTGAAGGACCTGCATCTTCCGTGGCAGTGGGGTGCGGCGCACTTCATGCGCCACCTCGTCGACGGCGATCTGGCGTCGAACCAGCACGGCTGGCAGTGGACCGCGGGAACGGGCACCGACGCGGCGCCCTACTTCCGGGTCTTCAACCCCACGTCGCAAGGCGAGAAGTTCGACCCGGCGGGGGAGTACGTGCGCCGGTGGGTGCCCGAACTGGCCTCGCTGCCCGGTGTCGCAGTGCACCAGCCGGGGCTGCAGCGGCCCACCTTCTACCCGGCACCGATGGTCGACCACGCCGTCGAGCGCGAGGAAGCGCTGCGCAGGTACCGACACGCGACGGCTGGCAGTCGATAGGCTCGACTGCCAATCGACCGTGTGCTCGAGGAACTCCGATGCTCGACGAACGCAAGACCGCCATCCTCCGTGCCGTGGTGCAGGAGTACATCACCACCGCACAGCCGGTGGGTTCCACGCATGTCGCGAACGCGCCGGGCGTGCAGGTGAGCTCGGCGACGGTCCGCAACGAGATGGCCGTCCTCGAGCAGGAGGGCTACCTGGCCCAGCCGCACACCTCGGCCGGCCGAGTGCCCACCGACAAGGGTTACCGCTTCTACGTGGACCACATGGCGGCGCCGGGGCGGCTCGACGAAGGCGCGCAGCAGCGTGTGGGCCAGTTCTTCGACAGCACGCACGGCCGTCTCGAGGAGTTGCTCCACCAGACCACCAACCTGCTGGCCCAGGTCACCCATCACGCGGCGCTCGTGGTGGGCCCGCCGCCGCAGCGGCAGAGCGCCACCGTGCGCTCCGTGCAGGTGGTGTCGCTGTCGTCGCGCAGCGCCACCGTCGTCGTGGTGATGTCGAACGGCAACGTCGAGAACCAGGTGATCGAGATCCCTGCCGACACGTCGGACATCCGCCTCTCGGCGGTGACGGCACACCTGCAGACCCACCTCGCCGGTCGCACCCTGGAACAGGTGCACGACGCGATTCCGCACACCGGAGACCGCGAGCTCGACCAGTTGAGCGATGCGGCGATCACCGGAATCGGGCAGCCCCACGAGGAATCGGTGTTCGTCGGTGGGGCGTCGTCGATGGCGCAGGCGTTCGACACCGTCGACACCGTGCGGTCGGTGCTGCGCACGCTCGAGCAGCAGTACGTGATGGTGTCGCTGGTGCGCGACATCCTCGACCGCGGCCTGTCGGTCGCCATCGGCGCCGAGCACGGCATCGAGCCGCTCGCCGCGTGCTCGGTGGTGGTGAAGCCGGTGGTGGTGGATGGCGAACAGGTGGGCACGGTGGGCGTGCTCGGCCCGACGCGCATGGATTACCCGCAGGCACTGGCTACGGTCGAGGCCGTGAGCGACCGCCTCGGTCGCCGATTGAGCGACGGTGGGTGAGATGGCCGACTATTACGAACTGCTCGGCGTGCACCGCACGGCGTCGGCCGATGAGATCAAGAAGGCGTACCGCAAGCTCGCCCGCGAGCTGCATCCCGACGCGAATCCGGGCGATCCGGCCGCCGAGGAGCAGTTCAAGCAGGTTGCCCAGGCCTACGAGGTGCTGAGCGACCCCGAGCAACGCGCCCGCTACGACCGGTACGGCGAGCAGGGGGTCGGCGGCAATCCCGGCGACTTCTTCGGTGCCGGTGGCGCCGGCGGTCTCGGTGACCTGTTCGACGCGTTCTTCGGCGGCGGCAGTCCCTTCGGCGGTGCCCGCGGCCCGGCCGGCCCACCGCGTGGACAGGACCTCGAGGTCGTCGCCGACATCGCGTTCGAGCAGGCGGTGTTCGGGGCCACGGTGCCGGTCACCGTGCGCACCGCGTTGCGGTGCGACGACTGCAGCGGCAGCGGTGCCGGCGGCGGCACGAAGCCGGTGGTGTGCAGCGAGTGCAACGGACAGGGCCAGGTGCAGCGCGTGCGCCAGAGCATGCTCGGTCAGATGGTCACCTCGTCGGCGTGCCCGAAGTGCGGCGGCCTCGGCCAGGTCGTCGTCACCCCGTGCACCACCTGCAATGGTGAGGGCCGCACCATCACCGAGAAGACGTACCAGGTGGACGTCCCGGCCGGTGTCGACACGGGTTCCACCTTGCGGCTCACAGGGCGTGGTGCCGTCGGCCCCCGTGGCGGCGCGGCGGGCGATCTGTACGTGCACCTGCGGGTGGCGCCACACGAGCGGTTCCGGCGTGAGGCCGACGACCTGGTCGCCGAGTTGCCGGTGTCGATCGCCCAGGCGGCGCTCGGTGCGAAGTTCGTCCTGACCACGCTGGAGGGCGACGAGGAGATCGTCGTGCCTGCGGGCACGCAGCCCGGCCGCGAGTTCGTGCTGCGCCAGCGCGGCGTGCCGCGTCTGCAGGGACGCGGCCGTGGTGACCTGCGCGTGCGGGTCGACGTGCAGGTGCCGACCAAGCTGACCGACTTCGAGGCCGAGCTGTTGCGCAAGTTCGCCGAGGCTCGCGGCGAGGAGTTGCACCAGGAGACCGGACTCTTCTCGCGCATCAAGTCGGCGTTCCAGTGAACCCGGCGCTGCGCACCAGCGCGGCGCACGTGTTCGTCGCGTCGGTCGACGCGCCCGAACCCGAGTCCGACGACGCGCATCACCTGTTCCGCGTGCTGCGCCTTCGCGACGGCGAGGTGGTCACCGTGTCGGACGGGAGCGGCGCGTGGCGCACCACGGTGGTCGCCGGCGCCGCACTGGTGCCCTCCGGCCCTGTGGAGCACGAACCCGAGCCGGCGCCGTGCACGATCGCTGCGGCGATCCCCAAGGGCGACCGTGCCGAGTGGATGGTGCAGAAGCTCACGGAGCTCGGCGTGCGGGAGATCGTGCTGCTGCACTGCGCCCGCAGTGTCGTGCGATGGGATGGCGAGCGCGGCGTGAAGCCGATGGCCCGCCTGCAGCGGGTCGCTCGAGAGGCCGCCGTGCAGAGCAGGCGGGTGTGGTTGCCCGTCGTGCGCGGTCCGGTGCCGTTCGAACAGGCAGCGGCCCTGCCCGGAGCAGCGCTGGCCGAACCCGGTGGCGAGGCCGGTGGGGGACACCGTACGGTGCTGATCGGGCCCGAGGGCGGGTTCAGCCCGGACGAGCTCGCGGTGGCGTTGCCACGCATCGCGTTGGTGGACACGGTGCTGCGGGTGGAGACCGCCGCCGTCGCCGCGGCGTGTGGCATGTTGCTGAACCACTGAAAAATCCACGGACAGTGCTCGGTCTTCACGAAGGGTTGTGAATCGGGTCACCCTGTGCCACACTGAGCGGCAATGCCGCCACGCTGCAGGACATTCGGACGGGGTCCGACGATCGGCGAGCCCGAGGAGAAAGAACGATGAGCATGCGCGAGTACGACGACGATGTTGCTTCCTCGCCCTACAGCCGCAAGGTGGGCGAGCGCCTGCGCGTCATCCGCCGCCAGAAGCGTCTGTCGCTGCAGGAGGTCGAGGCCAACTCCGAGGAGGAGTTCAAGGCCTCGGTGCTCGGCGCCTACGAGCGCGGCGAACGAGCCATCTCGGTGCCCCGCCTCGAGCGCCTGGCGAAGTTCTACAACGTCCCCGTCGACCAGTTGCTGCCCCGTGAGGACGCCGTGCCGGCCGCCGAGGGCGAGGGCGAGGCCCGCAAGAAGTTGGCCGTCGACCTGTTGAAGCTCAGCCAGTTGAGCGGCCAGCCGTTCGAGATGCTCACCCGCTTCCTGAAGATGATCCAGGTGCAGCGCCAGGACTTCAACGGCAAGGTCATCACCGTCCGCGGCGACGACACCCGTGCCATCGCCGCGATGCTCGATGTGCCCGTCGACCAGGTCGGCCAGCGCCTCGACGCGCTCGACCTGTTGTATCGCCCCTGACGGTGGCGTTCGGCGTCTACGTCCACATCCCGTTCTGCTCGCGTCGCTGCGACTACTGCGCCTTCGCGACGTGGACCGACCGCCATCATCTCCAAGACCGCTACATGGCCGCCCTCCGCGAGGAGGTGCGCCGTGCCTCTCTGCCGCCGGTGACGAGTGTGTTCGTGGGCGGTGGCACGCCCACGCTCGTCGAACCGCTGCTGCTCGCTGACGTGCTGCGTGCCATCCCGACGGTGCCGGGCGCCGAGGTGACGGTGGAGTGCAACCCCGACGACGTCACCGACACGATGATGGCCGTCTACGCCGACGCCGGCGTGAACCGGGTGAGCATCGGGGTGCAATCGATGGTGCCGCACGTGCTGGCGTCGCTCGGTCGCAGCCACGTGCCCGAGAACGTCGAGCGAGCGGTCGCCTCGGTGCGCCGTGCCGGCATTCCCACCTTCAACATGGACCTGATCTACGGCGCCGCCGGTGAGTCGCTCGACGACTGGCGCACCACGGTCGAGCGAGCGCTCGAACTCGAGCCGCCGCACGTCTCGGCGTATGCACTGACCGTCGAGGCGGGCACGCCGCTCGCCGAGGAGCCGCAGCGTCACCCCGACGACGACGACCTCGCTGACAAGTACGAACTCGTCGACGACCTGCTGGTGGCCGCCGGACGCGAGAACTACGAAGTCAGCAACTGGGCGCTGCCCGACCACGAGTGCCGGCACAACATGCTGTACTGGGAGCAGGGCGACTACCTGGGCATCGGCTGCGCCGCCCACAGCCATCGTCACGGCCGACGGTGGTGGAATCTGCGCACGCCCGACCGCTATGTCGAGGCCGTCGAGCAGGGCCAGCCGACGGAGGCTGCGGGGGAGACCCTCGACGCCGAGGCGCGTCGGCTGGAAGGACTGCAGCTACGGCTGCGCATGCGCGGCGGTGTGCCCGCCGACGCGCTCGACCTCGACGGCCTGGACGAGTTGGTGATCGTCGCCGACGGCCGCGCCCGGCTCACGCGCCGGGGGCGACTCCTCGCGAACGAGGTGTCGATGCGACTGCGCTGATGTCGCGCAGCACCGCCGTCAACTCACTGTCGGGCACCGCAGGTGCGTACAGGAAGCCCTGCGCTGCGTTGCACCCGAGCGAACGCAGCCGCGCCGCCTGCTCGGTGGTCTCGACGCCTTCGGCGACCGTCTGCATGCCGAGCTCCTGTGCGAGCGCCACGATGGTGGCGATGATGCGCACATTGCGCTCGTCGTCGAGGTTGGCGACGAAGCGGCGGTCGATCTTCACCTTGTCGACCGGGATGTCGCGCAGCCGCTCGAGCGACGAGTAGCCAGTCCCGAAGTCGTCGAGGACCAGTGTCACGCCGGCCTCGCGCAGGATGCGGATGTTCTCGCGGACGGCAGGGTCTCGCTGCGCGAGCGCCTGTTCGGTGAGCTCGAGCGCGAACCACTCCGGATGGGCGTCGTTGGCCTTGATCCGGGCGAGCATGTTGCGGGCGAAATCCGGCCACGCCAACTCGTTCGGCGATGCGTTGACGGAGATCTGGAAATCGGCCATCGGCACCACGCGGGTGGTGCGGAGCGCGACGGCCGTCTCGGCTGCTCGGCCGTGCACGAACGAGCCGATGTTGAGGATCTCGGAGTTGCGCTCGGCGATCGGGATGAACTCGCCGGGGGAGACGTCACCGAACTGCGGGTGGTGCCAGCGACACAGCGCCTCGGCAGCGATGGGCTTGTCGGTGGCCAGGCTCACCACCGGCTGGAACCACACTTCCATCTGGCGGAACTGCAGTGCGCTGCGCAGCGCGTTCCACAGGCGCACCATGCCCTCTTGCGGCTCGGCCAGCTCGGCGTCGTAGGTGACGCACCGGTTGCCACCACGCTTCGACGCTTCCTGCATGGCCAATTCCGCCTGCTGCAGGGCGTCTTCGATGGGCCGGTCCGCGCTGCACAGGGTGCTGCCGACGGAGGCGGTGATGCGCACCGTGCGACCCTGCACGGTCACCGGCTGGCGCACGCCGTCGCGCAACAGTGACGCGACGTGGTCCACCTCGGCGCCCGGCACCGGTTCGAACGCGACGCAGAACGTGTCGCCCTGCCAGCGGCTCACGTGGCTGCCGAGCGGGGCGAGCCGGCGCAGTGTGCCGGCCACCATGCGGAGGAGTTCGTCGCCGGCCGAGTAACCGAGCGTCTGGCGGATCACGGTGAACTGGTCGATGTCGATCATGGCCACGCACCACATCGAGGCCCGGCGACGCAGGCTGGTGTCGAGCGCCTCGATCAACGCCTCGGCGGACAGCAATCCGGTGAGTTCGTCCGTTGCACGGCCGGCGTGCACGCTGCGTGCGGTCTCGACGAGGTCGGTGACGTCGCTGGCGCGCAACACCACGCCCGGCTGCAACACCAGCGGGCTGACGGTGACGTCCAGCCAGCGGTCGCGGCCGTGCAGGTGGTCGCGGGTGAACAGCGACACCTCACTGCCGGAGCCGAGCACCTGACGCACGACGTCGAGCATGTCGAGCAGGGGCGGGTCGTCCAGCCGGCCGGCGAGCTCGCTCAAGCTCATGCCCGTCGGGTCGCCGCCGTGGAGGAACTGTTCGCGGAACGCGCCGTTCGCGGCGACGAAGTGCGAGTGCTCGTCGACGATGGCGATCTCGGCGTGGGCGGACTCCAACAACCCGGTCAGCAGTGTGGCCAACTGTCCGTTCGCCTGCACGAGTCGTTCGAGGTCGTCCCGCGGTCCATCGACCGGTGCCGCGCCGTCGGTGAGGCTCGGTCCGGTCTCCGTCGACTGCCGCCCGAGTAGCCGCATGGGTGATCCTCCTTGCCTGCTGAACGCCGTTGTACAACGCCATCGGCGGCTACGACCATGGACCAAATGCCCACCGGACCGACGTGAGCAACTCCTGATCTTGGGGCCGTCGTGCGAGCACGCACTTCTCACGCAGGGTGAGATCGGTGTACCCACTGTGCCGAAGCGTCCGCGCGCGGCGCGCGTCCTGAGTGATCCGCCGGGAGTAGGGACCGAAGGCGGTGGCGCGACCTCGGGCCGTGGCCTACCCTCGCCCTGGAGGTACAGGTCGGAAAGGGCGTGCGTGTGACCCCACCGGAGCAGGAACCGGACACCGTGGCGGCGGTGTCGGCGAGCGCGGACCTGCTCGCTGAACTGGCCACGGACGTGGTCGGTCGGGTCTCCGTGGACGGCCACTTCGAGTCGGTGTCGCCCTCCGTGCACACCGTGCTCGGATGGGCCCCGGACGAGGTGGTCGGTCGCCCGATGTTCGACTTCATCGACCCGGCCGACCTGCGCGCTGCCGGGCTGACCGCCGGCGAGGCTCTGGGTGGCCGCGAGGTCGACATCGAAGCGCGGGTCATCACCCGTGACGGGGGTCGTCGCTGGATGTCGGTGTTGCTCCGGCCGGTGCGCGACGAGCACGACCACATCGTCGGCCGAATCTCCGGGTGGCGCGACGTCCACGACGCGCACCAGGCGCGGGTGGCGCTGGCAGACCGCGAGGCTCAGTACCGGCTGCTCGCGGAGCACTCTTCCGACGTCGTGGTGCAGGTGGACAACCACGGCATCGTGCGATGGGTGTCGCCGTCCATCACCGAGCGTCTCGGCTGGCTGCCACACGAGATGGTCGGCCGTACCAACGACCACCTGCTGCATCCCGACGACCGGGTGCGCCTGCAGGAGGCGAGGTCCCGCGCCGGGCACGGCGAGTATCCCGAGGGGTCGTTCGAGGTGCGGTACATGGCGCGGGACGGGAAGTACGTCTGGCTCTCCGTGCGAGCCCGACCCATCCGCGACGAGCTGGGCAACATCACCGGGATGATCTCGAGCTGGCGCGACGTGGACGAGGAGCACCGCGTCCGCGAACGGCTCCGTCAGAGCGAGGAGCGGATGCGGCTGCTCGTCGAGAACGCGACCGACGTCGTGCTCCAGGCAGACCGCGACGGCGTGATCGAGTGGATCTCCGAGTCGGTCCGGCACATGCTCGGCAGGTCCTCGTGGGAGATGATCGGCAGCCCGGTGGCCGACCACGTGCACCCCGACGACCTGCCGGTGTTGGCGCAGGCGCAGTCCGACGTCAACGGTGGGCGCGACGCGCGTTTCGAGATGCGTGTCTTCACCGCTGATGGCGACGTCAGGTGGATGTCGTCGGTGACGCGACCGTTGTTCTCGCCGACGGGCACGGTGATCGGTCGGGTCGCCGGGTGGCGCAGCATCGATGCCGAGCGCAGCGTGCGCGAGCGCCTGCGCGAGAGCGAGGAACGGCTGCGGTTCGTGCTCGACAACATCACCGATGTCGTGATCCAGCAGATCGACGGCATCCCGGTGTACGTCTCGTCGGCGATCACCGGCATCCTCGGATGGCAGCCCGAGGACCTGGTCGGGCGCCAGCTGACCGACTTCTGGCACCCGGAGGACCGGGGCATGGCGGTGACACTGCGCGAGCAGTCGATGCGTGGCGACGGCGGCCAGCAGGTGATGCGAATGCGCCACAAGAACGGCAGTTACCGGTGGATCGAGGCGTCCGGCCAGCCGGCGCCCGCCCCCGACGGTCGGCCGGGCGCGGTGGGTCTGCTGCGCGACGTCACCGAGCGGGTCGAAGCGGCGCACGCGCTCGCCGAGGCGCAGGAACGTGACCGACTGATGGCGGAACTGTCGAGCGACGTGTTCCTCATCTACGCGTCCGACGGCACCATCGTGTGGGCCAACGGCGCGACACAGCAGATCGTCGGTGTCCCGCCGGAGGAACTGCTCGGCACCCCGGGCGACGACCTGTTCTTCGAGGACGACCGAGCGCGAACCGCGGCGCAGCGGACCGTGATGCACGGCGGTGAACTCATCACCGGCCACATCCGCATTCGCCGTCCCAATGGTGAGGCGCACTGGGTCGACCGCCGGATGCGCGCGATCGTCGACGAGCACGGGAACGTCCGCTTCTACGCGACCAGTTGGCGCGACGCACAGGCAGAGGTCGAGTACAGCGAGCGGCTCACCGCGTCCGAGCGTGAGGCGAAGGAGGCCAACACCGCCAAGACGGCGTTCCTGTCGCGCATGAGCCACGAACTGCGCACGCCGCTCAACGCAGTGCTCGGATTCGGTCAACTGCTGGAGATGGACGACCTGCCGACAGGTCAGCATCAAGCGGTCGAGCAGATCCTCACCGGCGGCCGCCACCTGCTCGAATTGATCAACGAGGTGCTCGACATCGCGCGCATCGAATCAGGGCGGATGTCGATGTCGCTCGAGGCCGTGATGGTGTCGGACCTGGTCGGTCAGGCGATCGAGCTGGTTCGCCCACTCGGCGACGCGCACCAGGTGACGCTGCCGCACTTCGATCCGACGGCATGCGACACGCTCGTGTTCGTGGACCGACAGCGGACCATTCAGGTGTTGCTCAACCTGTTGTCGAACGCCATCAAGTACAACACCACGGGTGGGGCCGTCCGCGTCGTGTGTCGCGAACTGGACGTCGACTGCGTCGCGATCGACGTGGAGGACGACGGCCTCGGCATCGCACCAGAACTGCTGCCTCGGTTGTTCGAGCCCTTCGATCGGCTCGGCGCGGAGGCCTCAGGGATCGAAGGCACCGGTATCGGTCTGGCCCTGTCCCGCGGCCTCGCGGAGATGATGCACGGCCGCATCGAGGTGCGCTCCACGCCGCACGTCGGGTCGGTGTTCACGCTCGTGCTGCCCCGCACGGTCGCCGTGCCGATGTCGGTCGACACCACCGACGGCGTCTCCGGCGCGCCTGCCGACGCGAACGTGGGACGTGTCGTCCTGTACGTCGAGGACAACCCGGCCAACGCGATGCTGATGCGTTCGATCGTCGAGCGTCGCGAGGGCGTGGAGCTCCGCGAGGCATCGACTGGGGAGTCGGCGCTGGGCTGGGCGCTTGCGGACGTTCCCGACCTCGTGCTGCTCGATCTGCATCTGCCCGACATCCCTGGGGAGGAGGTGCTGCGCCGGCTGCGTACGGACCAGCGCACGGCCACCGTGCCGGTGGTGGTGATCAGCGCAGACGCCGCGCAGGACGTTCGTGGTCGGCTGGGCGCGCTCGGTGCCGACGCGTTCATCCCCAAGCCCGTCGACCTGGGCGAGGTGCTGAGTTGGATCGACGACCCGCTGCAGGGCCGACGGGCGTCGAGCACCTGAGGCGCTGCTTCGAGGGTTCACACGTTGGCGCGACGCGCCCGGTGGGGTAGCGTTGCGACGCAATCGAGGGCGTGTAGCTCAGTTGGTTAGAGCGCCACCATGACACGGTGGAGGTCTCGGGTTCGAGTCCCGCCACGCCCACTCCGGTTCGGTGCCGTCACGGCACGACGGCCGGCGGTCCGTCCATCGAGGCCCGGACGTCCACCAGCGCCGTGAACGGCACGGTGATGACGCCACGCTGGGGGCGATCCAGGTCGAACGACACGAACAGGATCACCATCAGCACCGCGGACACGAGGATCAGCGACACGAGGCTGCGGCCGATCACCGTGAGGTACATCGCCAGCGCTCCCGCGGCGAACGCGGCGGCGATCACCTGCAGCGCCTCCACCGAGCCGGGAACACGGTTGTTCAGCGACGCAAGGCGGTCGGTGTGAATGTCGATCGTGTCGTTCAACGTCTCGATGTAGAGCTTCGGTGCCGTGCCCACCGAGTCCTTCGCGACAGCGGCGCCGGCGATCGTCCACAGCTCGTTCTGCAGGCGCTCCACGTCGGCGACGGATTCGCGGAACGCCGTGGTCCCGGGTACCTGGTCCGCCATCACGATGGTGGCGTCGGTGTACGTGCGCAGGAGGTCCATCGACTCGGTCCGCTCGGGCTCGGACAGCAGCTGTGCACGCAGATACGTGGTGCCGATGTCGTTGGACTCCTGCACGACGATGGCTCGTCGGGTCTCGTAGCGGCCGACGGCCATCGACAGCCCGAACGCGAGCAGCAGACCCACCAGCCCCAGCATCGCCGCCTGCACCACGCCGACCGGCTCGGCGTTACCGTCCGGATGTGAACGCACCCGCTGGCCGAGGTACACGCCGAGGGCCGTGGCGCCGCCGATGATCAGGGTCAGGACGACGACGAGCGTCCATGTGCTGAGGCTGAAGAACGTCACGCCCTCATCATCACAGACGCCACGACGAGGGTCGCACCCGTCAGGATGCGGCGGTGGCGTAGAGGATCACGGCACCCACTCGGGGGTCGCGCTGCAGGTCGACGGTGCGGATCCGCCACGCCCGCCACCCGCCGTCGCCGTCCGAGAAGTGCACGATGGCGTCGCGCGACGGGTCGCCGAGCACCGTCGCCGTGAAGCGCCGGTGATCCTCGGGATGCACGAGTGACCACCAGGTCGAGGGCGCCGGAACACCGGCGCGCCAGCCGAGCGCGGCGGCCGATCCGGAGAGAAAGCGCACCGGGCCCGCGGGGTCGACGCGCATCGCCACCGTGCCACTGTGCTCGAGCACCGCGGTGAGCAGGGCGAGATCGCGTACCGCGGAGGTGATCGCTGCCTGCTGGCTCTGCGCGTTGCGGATGTGCAGCACGGTGTGGTTCGTCGCCACGTGCCACCACTCGGCTTCGTACCAGTGATAGTCGCCGTCGCCGTGACGGCCGCGGAGCAGGGTGGGGCCGCTGTGGCCGTCCTCGTCGGCGAGGCGGCGCTGCTCGATCGCCGAAGGGACGTCCTCGGGGTGCACCCAGTCGGCAGCCATCATCCCCATGAACCGGGTGCTCGGCAGCCCGGTGACGTGCTCGCACGCAGGGCTGACGTAGACCACACCGTCCTGCGGGTGCAGCAGGAGCGCGGCGTCGGTGCTGTGCCGGAGCACGATGTCCTGGAACGCCGGGATCGTGCTCGGTGTGTCTGACATCGCCGTTGCCCCTCCGACTCGCCGCGAACCACCTGAAAGTGTGCCACAACACATCGCACAGTTGAAACGCGCCAGACGCGGCGTGTGGCGGTGGGTCGCAGGTCCTCAGACCAATGTCCGATGGAGAATTCCGACAGGAACTGGGACAATTTCCCTGTTGGCGGCGGAACAGTCAACAGTGGCGTGACAACGGGAGTTGCGCCGCGGACCTTGCGGGAGGTCGGAAGCAAATGAACGCGTCGACGCTGCGTGTGCGGCAATCAGGCCAAGGAATGTTGTTGGCCGATGCCGACGACACGCACGTGCTGCGCTCGTTCCAACGGGGCGAGGAAGGCGGCGTGCGCGCCGTGTACGAGCGCTACTCGGGGATGGTGCACAGCGTCGCCTATCAGGTGCTGCGCCGTGCCGTGCTCGCCGAGGAGGCCGTGCAGCAGACGTTCGTGCAGGCGTGGCGGGCCGCTGCCACGCTCGACGTGGACCGCGAGATCGCGCCCTGGCTGGCGACGATCGCCCGTCGCGTGGCGATCGACATCGCCCGTCGCGAGAGCCGCCGCCCGGTGACCTCGATCGAGCAGGCTGACGCCGGCGATCGTGCACTGGTGTACCTGCCGCCGAGCGAGACCGCCGCATGGGAGACCGCCCAGGTGCGCCTCGCCATCGAGTCGCTGCACCCGGACGACCGCGACGTGGTGCGCCTGCAGCACCTCGACGGGTTCACCCACCAGGAGATCTCCGACATTCTCGCCCTGCCGCTCGGCACGGTGAAGAGCCGCTCGTTCCGGGCGCACCGCACGCTCGCGCAGCGCCTCGCGCATTTGCGGGCGCCCGACCTCGCCTTCTGACGGCGGCGTGTACGCCGTTTCGGAACCGAACGAAGCGGTTGGGCGTACTGTCGGCATGCATGGAACGCCGGAGGGGACACCGGAACACGATGCGGCGATGGAACTGGCGCCGGTCATGGCGTACACGTACGAGCCGAGCGAGGCGATCGCCCCGCTGCTCTCGAGCGCTGCGGTGTGGCTCGACCCGCCGGACGAGCTGCGCGACGACGTGATCGACATGGTGCGGTCGCAACTGCGCTGACCCGAACCGGGTCGTCGGCGTCGCGTCGGCCACCTGCTTGACTGGGCGACCATGCCCGTCGTCCTCGCACTCGGCTCCGCGCTCGTCTACGGCGTCGGCGACTATCTGGGCGGGCGCGCCAGCCGCCACCAACCGAGCGTGTTGGTGGCGCTGCTCGGGCAGATCGTCAGCCTGGTGCTCGTCGTGGTCGCGGTGGCATTCGTGGGCACCGCGGCGCCCGACGCGGCGACCTGGGCCTGGTCTGCCTTCGGCGGCGTGGCCGGTGCGCTGGGCATCGCGGGGCTGTACCACGGGCTGTCGCACGGTGACGTCACCGTCGTCGCCCCGACGAGCGCCGTCGTGGGGGCCGTGGTGCCGGTCGTCTGGGCGCTGAGCACCGGAGAGCGACCGTCGGCGCTGTCGCTCATCGGCATCGTCCTCGCAGTGGTCGCCGTCGCGCTGGTGAGCGGCGCGCTCGGCACCCACCAGCACAACACGCCCCGCTCGATCCTCGTGCTCGCCGTGCTCGTCGGTGTGTGCTTCGGCATCCTCTTCGTCGCATTCGATCGTGCCGACCCGGACTCCGGGCTCTGGCCGTTGGTGATCGCGCGCCTGTCGTCGGTGCCGATGCTCGTCGTGCTCGCGCTGTCGTTGCGGGCCCGGCCCTCCGGGCATCGGCCGTCGCTGTACCTCTCGATGGTGGTCGGCGCCATCGACATGTCGTCGAACTGGCTCTATCTCGCCGCCGCGCGCAGCGGTCTGCTGTCGGTGGTGGCCGTGATCGCGTCGCTCTACCCGGCGAGCACGGTCGTGTTGGCGAGCACGATCGACAAGGAGCGCATCGGCCGCTGGCAGGCCGTGGGGATGGTGCTGGCCGTCGTGGCGGTCGTGGTGGTGACGCTCAGCCGTCAGTAGGCGAGTGGCGGTCGACGACCTGCTGCGACTCGCGGGCGGCGGCGGCGAAGATGCCCTTGCTCATCAGGCTCAGTTCGGCCTTGCGCCGGGCGAGGAAGATCTCGGCTCGGGCGGCGTGCACATCCGGGTCGTCGGGTGCTGCCCAGCCGGCGAAGTCGGCGAAGTGGCATGCCAGGCGCAGATCGCCGTCCGAGGCGGCCTGCTGCGCGCGGCGCACCAGCACGTCGGCTCCTCCCGCCAACTCCGCGACCGCTGCGGCGACGACCGCGTCCGGGGAGGGCTTCAGGCGCGATGCGGCACCGTCCCACCAACCGCCGAATTGGCGCCAGATGCCGCGCACCACGAACTCGGGCTCGTCGTACAACGGCCGCAGGTAGGGCTTGGCGAGCGTCTCCGGAGGCACCGACACCGCGTGGACGATCGTGTCGAGGGTGTCGCCCGCGTTCATCCGTGCGACCACTTCGCGCACGAGGTCCTCCAGTGCGGTGGCGACATCGTCGAGCACGCGGGCGATGCGCTCCTTGCCGACGATCGGCAGGCCATGCGCGGGCAGCAGCAGTTCGGGGCCCTGGGCGATCATGGTCCGCAGCGCTGCGGCCCACTCGATCGGGTAGCGCTGCACCTTCTGCGGGTTGCCGGCATTCGGGAAGTTCCAGATCAGGAAGTCGCCCGTCATCACGGCCTTGCGGTCGGGCAACCAAGCCCACAGGTGATCGTCGGTCTCGCCTCGGGCATGGTGCAGGTCGATCTGCGTGTCGCCCACGGTGATGTGGTGCTCCGTCGCGAACGTCTGGTCCGGTCGCAGTGTCGCCTTGGGCAGGAAGCGGCGTGCCGTCAGCGCCGGCACGGCGAGTGGGTCACCCGCGTCGCCCACGGTCAGGTTCAGGTCGCCCGAGATCCCGCCGAACTGGCGGTGGTTGATGATCAGGCTCCAGTTGTTGGTGAAGTCGTAGCGGTCGAGGCGTGCGGCGACGTTCTCGTGGCCGACCACCGTCGGCTGGTCGTCCGCGAAGTACATGCTGCCGCCGACGTGGTCGGCATGACCGTGCGTGTAGACGAGGTGGCTCACCCGCTGCGTGCTCCAGCCGCGCAGCGACTCGCGCACCGCCTGACCCGTGCCGACACCGGACGCGTCGAAGCACACCAGGCCGTCTGCGGTGTCGAGCGCGACGCAGTGGCTGAAGCTCTCGACCATTGCGATGCCGTCCGCCACCTCGCTCAACTCGTTCGTGACGCGGTTGACCGGCTGGTCGACGTGGCCGCTGTCGATGATGCGGGTGGAGATGTCCAACAGGTCTGCCATGCCGCAGACCGTAGATCACGGTGCCCGTCAGCGAGGGAGGCCGAGCACCCGTTCGCCGAGGATGTTGCGCATCACGTTCGAGGTGCCACCCATGATCGTGTAGCCGGGCGCGTAGACCAGGCCGCGCGTCACGTCGTCCCACAGCGTCGCCGCCGGGCCGAGCACCCGGGCGACGAAATCGGCGACACGCACCTCGTGTTCGGTGCAGAAGCACTTCGTCGCCGCGCTGAAGCCGGCCGGCGCCTGACGCAGCACCTCGCGCACCACCAGGATGCGGCCGATTCGGTACTTGATCTCGATGTCGGCCACTGCGTCGCGCACCAGCGGATCCGTGAGATCGGCGTGCTCCAGCGCCATCCGGTACAGCGCCTGGTTGCTCACCAGGCGGTCGATGCCGCCTCGCTCGTGCTCGAGCTGGCGCATCGTCTGCTTGAACGCTGCACCTTCGACGCCCACCAGGTTCGCCACGGGCACGCGCACGTCGGTGAAGAACACCTCGCTGAAGTGCCGGTTGGTGGTCATGTCCTTGATCGGGCGCACCTCGATGCCCGGCGTGTTCATCGGGACGATGACCTCGCTGATGCCGGCATGGGGCGGCCCGTCCGCACGGGTGCGGCAGATCAGGTAGCAGTAGTCGGCGACGGCGCCGAAGCTGGTCCAGATCTTCTGGCCGTTGATCACGAACTCGTCACCGACGCGTTCGGCCGACGTCTTCAGGCTGGCCAGGTCGCTGCCTGCGTTGGGCTCGCTCATGCCGATGCACCACGTCGTCTCGCCGGCGACGATGCCCGGCAGGAACTCTGCCTGCTGTTCGGCCGTGCCGTAGGCCAGCAGTGCCGGTCCCATCTGCCGGTCGGCGAACCACGACGCCGCGATCGGCGCGCCCGCCGCGATCAGTTCCTCACCGACGATGAGTCGGTCGATGGCCGGGCTGGCCTGGCCGCTGTACGGGTTGTCGGGCCAGGTCATGCCGATCCACCCGTGCGAGGCGAGTTCCTTCGAGAACTCCTTCGAGTAGCCGTTGATCCACGAGTCGTTCGAGCGGCCGAACCGCGCCACGGCGTCGGCGGCGACGTGCGCCGCCTTCTCACGCAGGGCGATCTGCTCGCTGGTCCAGGAGAAGTCCATCGGCGGCGATGCTACGACCGCCCCGCCGAGGAGGCTCAATCGATCGGACGATCGTCGGCGTGGTGGTCAGTCGAGTTCTTTGGCGTGGACGTGGACGGTCGTGGTGTCCACGATGCTGACGAGTCGGTGGGGGACGCCGGGGGCGACGACGGATGTGTCGCCGGTGCGCAGTTCGAGGCGCAACACGCGGTCGCCCGAGGGGCGTTCCTCGGTGACGGCGCCGTCGACGACGTGGAACGCGACGTGCGCGTCGTGCGTGTGCAGCGCGGCGGCCTCGCCCGCCGGCCAGTGCATCACCCACACGTCGTATGCGGGCGTGCTCAGCACCATCTCGCGTGTGAGCCGCGACGGCCGCGACCCGTCGAGGCCGTGGGGGACCGTCACGGCACCGATGCCGGCAGCGATCTCGCGAAGGAGGTCGCCGGGGCCGAGCAGTGTCGGTGCGGCCGAGGGGTGGCTCGAGCGTGACGCGGTCAGGTGCCAGGAGTTGATGTCCGCGGCACCGGAGCCGGTGGCCGCCTGCGGGCTCGTCATGGTGGCAGAGCCTAACGGCAAACCCGACTGAACTGGTCAACAATTTGCGAGTGGGCCGTGCGGACGAGCTAAGGTGTACAAGTCCGATACAAGTTGCCGACGGTGGTCGGCGGAAGCGAGCACGAGATGTCGAAGATCAAGGTGGCGAACCCGGTCGTCGAGATGGACGGCGACGAGATGACCCGGATCATCTGGCAGTTCATCAAGGACAAGCTGATCCTCCCGTACCTCGACATCGAACTCGACTACTACGACCTCGGCATCGAGCACCGCGACGCCACCGACGACCAGGTCACCATCGACTCGGCGAACGCCACCAAGCGCCACGGTGTCGCCGTGAAGTGCGCCACCATCACCCCCGACGAGGCCCGTGTCGAGGAGTTCGACCTGAAGAAGATGTGGAAGAGCCCGAACGGCACGATCCGCAACATCCTCGGCGGCGTGATCTTCCGTGAGCCGATCGTCATCTCCAACATCCCGCGCCTGGTGCCGGGTTGGACGAAGCCGATCGTCATCGGCCGTCACGCCCACGGCGACCAGTACAAGGCGACCGACTACAAGGTGCCCGGGGCGGGCACCGTGATGATGACCTACATCCCCGCCGACGGCAGCGAGCCCGTCGAGATGAAGGTGGCCGACTTCGGTGCCGACGGTGGCGTGGCCATGGGCATGTACAACTTCAACGACAGCATCCGCGACTTCGCCCGTGCGTCGCTGCGCTACGGCATCCTGCGCAACTACCCGGTGTACCTGTCGACGAAGAACACGATCCTCAAGGCGTACGACGGCCAGTTCAAGGACATCTTCCAGGAGGTGTACGAGCACGAGTTCAAGGCCGAGATGGACGCCCTCGGTCTCACGTACGAGCACCGCCTCATCGACGACATGGTCGCCAGCGCCATGAAGTGGGAGGGCGGCTACGTGTGGGCGTGCAAGAACTACGACGGCGACGTGCAGTCCGACACGGTGGCGCAGGGCTTCGGCTCGCTCGGCCTGATGACCAGCGTGCTGATGACGCCGGACGGCAAGACCGTCGAGGCCGAGGCCGCCCACGGCACCGTGACCCGCCACTACCGCGAGCACCAGAAGGGCAACAAGACGTCGACCAACCCGATCGCGTCGATCTACGCCTGGACCCAGGGCCTCACGTACCGCGGCCAGATGGACGGCACCCCCGACGTGGTGAACTTCGCCCGCGCACTCGAGTCGGTGTGCATCGAGGCCGTCGAGGCCGGCGAGATGACCAAGGACCTCGCGCTGCTGATCAGCAAGGACGCCCCGTGGCTGACCACCGAGGACTTCCTCGACGCGTTGGACCGCCGCCTCCAGGAGAAGATGGCCTGAAGCTCGAGGACTTCGACTACCAGCTGCCGGATGCGCGCATCGCGCAACACCCGGTCGAACCGCGCGACTCCGCGCGCCTGCTGGTGGATCAGGGGAGTGCCGCCCCGCTGCATCGCCACGT
The DNA here is from genome assembly GCA_049318165.1 of Ilumatobacteraceae bacterium. Taxonomy (GTDB): domain Bacteria; phylum Actinomycetota; class Acidimicrobiia; order Acidimicrobiales; family Ilumatobacteraceae; genus UBA668. Next base: position 20,783 of record JBMOGW010000001.1, on the reverse strand, counting down.
GCGCGACCTGCTCGAGTTCCTTCGCGAGGGGGACCTGCTGGTCGTCAACGACAGCCGGGTGATCCCCGCGCGCCTGCACCTCACCCGCACCACCGGTGGTGCGGCCGAGGTGCTCCTGCTCGAGCCGCAGGACGCCGAGCGCCGCGTGTGGGAAGCGTTGGTGCGTCCTGCGCGCAAGCTGAAGCGTGGTGAGGAGCTGCTCTCGGGCGACGAGCCGCTCGTGCGCATCGGAGACCGCACCGCCGCGGGCGACACGATGCTGATCGAACTGATCGGCGACGCCGCGCCGCTCGACCTGCTGCAACGGCACGGCGAGATGCCGCTGCCGCCCTACATCACCGCTCGCCTCGACCAGCCCGAGCGGTACCAGACCGTCTATTCCAACGAACCGGGCTCTGCCGCCGCTCCCACCGCCGGCTTGCACTTCACGCCCGAGCTGCTCGGCGCCATCGCTGCGGCCGGCATCCCCACCGCTCGTGTCGAGCTGGTGGTGGGCCTCGACACGTTCAAGCCGGTCAGCGAGGCCGACCCGCGCGACCACGCCATCCACAGCGAGCGGTATCGCGTGCCCGTTGAGACCGCGGCCGCGTGCCGCGAGGCCAAGCGGGTGGTGGCCGTGGGCACCACCAGCGTCCGCGCGCTCGAGAGCGCGGCGACGTTCGGTGAGCCGGAGGGACGCACTCGACTGTTCATCCATCAGCCGTACGAGTGGAAGACGGTCGACGTGATGATGACCAACTTCCACATGCCGCGCACCACGCTGTTGATGATGATCGACGCCTTCGTCGGCGCGCGCTGGCGCTCGTTGTACGCCACCGCCCTGGCCGAGCAGTACCGATTCCTCAGCTTCGGCGACGCGATGCTGCTCGACCGTCACGCCCTGTAAGCGAGGCTCACGCTCGGTCGAAACAGGCCGATCGGTTCATTTGAAGACGGTTCATTGGAAGTTGATGTGCCGTTGTGTCCAGAAACCGTGCGCAGACCCAGCTCCGCGCGCCGACCCTCGCGACGTTCGGCGTCATCGTCGTCGCCGTGGTGGGTGGTTCGGTGATCGCAGAACCGGTGGCCATGGCGCGGCTCGGGGCGATCGTGGCGGAGAGATGACCTCGGCCGAGCTGGAGGCCGGCGGCGTGGCGGGGGCGGAGGAGATGTTGATGCGCCTGGTGGCGGCCGGTGTGGTGGTGCGTGGTGTGGTCGATGGGCGGATCACGTACCGCGCCGCGCTGTCGGCCTCGCGGCGTGTACGTCGCTTCGGGGGCGCGCTCGATCTGGTGTGACCCGCCCGCTCGGAGCGCCCGCCCGCTCGACGCGTTGGCGCCCGTACCCTTCCGGCCGTGCATCGCGTCCATTTCGAAGCCAGCGCCGTCGACGGCGCCGCCCGCACCGGCGTCGCCACCACGGCCCGCGGCAGCTATCGCACGCCGTGCTTCATGCCGGTGGGCACACGTGGCGCCATCAAGTACCTCAGCGCCGCCGATTACGAGCGCCTGGGCGCGGAGATCGTCCTCGGCAACACGTATCACCTGATGCTCCGTCCCGGTGCCGACACCGTGGCGCAGTTCGGTGGCCTCGGGAAGTTCGCCGCCTGGGGCGGGCTGACGCTCACCGACTCGGGCGGCTTCCAGGTGTTCTCGCTCGACCCGAAGGTGGACGACGACGGTGTCACCTTCAAGAGCACCTACGACGGTTCGAAGCATCGCTTCACCCCGGAGATCGCGGTCCAGACGCAGGAACTGCTCGGCGCCGACATCCAGATGGTGCTCGACGTGTGCGTCTCGCTGCCGTCGACGCCCGATGTGGTGCGACTCGGCCTCGAGCGGACGTCGGCATGGGCCGCTCGGGCGAAAGCGGCGCACCGTCGTGACGACCAGGCCCTGTTCGGCATCGTGCAGGGCGGGATCAGCGAGTCGATGCGCGCCGAGAGCGCCCAGCGGACCGTGGAGGTCGGCTTCGACGGCTACGGCATCGGCGGCCTCAGCGTGGGGGAGACCCGGGCCGAGATGTTGCCCGCACTGGCTGCCGCCATCGAGCATCTACCGAAGGATCAACCGCGCTATCTGATGGGTGTCGGCGACCCGGCCAGTCTGGTCGAGGCGGTCGCGCTGGGTGTCGACCAGTTCGACTGCGTCATGCAGACCAGGATCGGCCGCCACGGCACGGCCCTCACGGACGGCGGGCGCCTGCACGTGAAGAACGCAAAGTGGGCGCTCAGTGACGAGCCGCTCGACCCGAACTGCGGGTGCGAAGTGTGCGCACGGCACACCCGTGGCTACATCCGCCATCTGTTCCAGGTGGGCGAACCCACGGCGGCCCGACTGATGAGCCTGCACAACGTCGCGTGGACCCTCCAACTGATGGCGCGAATGCGAGCGGCGATCGCGGCGGGCACCTTCGACGACCTGCGCCGCGAGGTGCTCGCCGTCTGGGGGTGAGGGGAGTTGGCTCACCAGGGCGGTTAGAATCGGCGACTGGTCAGGAGGGCCCCTCCCTCCACGCGTTCAACGGTTGGTCCTCCTTCTATGCGCCTTGCACACCTCGCCTCGCTCGCCGCCGCGAACTCCAACAGCGGCAGCGGCCTGTTCGGCATCCTGCCCATGTTCATCATCATGGGCGTGGCGATGTACTTCCTGATCATTCGCCCGCAGAAGAAGCGCCAGCGTGAGGCCGTCCAGCTGCAGTCGTCCATCGAGGTCGGCGACGAGGTCATGACCACGTCCGGCGTGTACGGCTTCGTCACCTCGTTCGAGGGCGACATCGCCTGGCTGGAGATCGACGACGACGTCCAGATCCGCATCGCCCGCCAGGCCATCCAGCGCAAGGTGGACACGAGCAAGGGTGAGACCGCCGTGCCGACCGACAAGGATGCCCCCGCCCCGGTCGCCGCGGACGACCTGGCCAAGGACGAGTCCTGAGCCTTCCATGCGTCGCAAACTTCTGGTTTCCCTGATCGGGATCATGGTGATCGCCTACGGGGCGCTCCTGATCACGATCATCACCGACAGCAAGCCGGCCCTCGGCCTCGACCTTCAGGGTGGCATCTCCGTCACGCAGCAGGCGGTCTCGGGCGCCACCTGCGCCGACAGCAGCATGCAGCTCGCGGTCGAGAAGATCCGCGAGCGCATCGACGGCCTCGGCGTCGCCGAGCCGGAGATCCTCTGCCAGGGCGACACCATCGTCACCAACCTGCCCGGCGTCGAGAACCAGCAGCAGGCCATCGATCTGGTGCAGGTGACGGGCCAGGTGTACCTGCGCCCGGTCACGCAGGGTTGCACCGTGCTGAACGTCCCGACCGACACGTCCACCACGGTGGGCGGCACCGGCTCGACGACGGCCGACCCGACCGGGTCGACCACCGGCCTCTCCACGGCCAGCACCACCGCCTCCACCGCGCCGGCCACCACGACCGGCTCGTCCGGCGGTCCGAGCCGTGCGGTCGGCGCCAACAACACCACCACCACCGTGGCTCCGGCCGCCGCCGGCGCCACGTCGACGACGACCGGTGGGTCCACCACGACCGTGGCGGCAGTGCCGGCCGGTGGCTCGACCACCACCACGACGCCGACCAGCACGACGGCCGCTCCGACCGACGCGAACGGTCTGCCGCTGCAGAAGAGCGACCCCACCCAGGAACAGTTGTTGCCGGTGTTCAACTCGCAGCCGCCGCAGTACTGCTACGTCGGCCCCGCTCAGGGCACCGGCGAGGTGTTCCAGGACGACGCGCAGGCCGTGTTCATCACCAGCTCCGGCTGGGGGGTGCAGGTCAGCTTGCGTGGCGGTGCGGCCGGTGAGGACGTGTGGAACAACCTCGCCTCGCAGTGCTACAGCAAGCAGGCCACCTGCCCGAGCCAGCAGATCGCCATCGACCTCGACGGCACGCTGCAGTCGGTCGCCACGGTGCAGACCCCGACCTTCAACGGCAACGTGCAGATCAGCGGCTCGTTCAGCCAGGACGAAGCCCGTCAGCTCGCCCGCGTCATCAACTCCGGTTCGCTGCCGGTCGAGCTCGAGTTGCAGTCCGTGCAGAACGTGTCGGCCAGCCTCGGCAAGGACTCGCTGCGCGCCGCGGTCATCTCCGGTCTCGTCGGCGTGCTGCTCGTGCTGATCTTCATGGTGCTCTACTACCGCTTGCTCGGCCTGATCGTGGCCGTCGGCATCACGGTGTCGGGCTGCCTCCTGTGGGGCATCGTCACCTGGCTGTCGACGACCAACGGCCTGGCACTGTCGCTGTCCGGCATCGCCGGCATCATCGTGTCCGTCGGTGTCACCGTCGACTCCTATGTCGTGTTCTTCGAACGACTGAAGGACGAGGTGCGCGCCGGCAAGACGTTGCGCAACAGCGCGCTGCGTGGCTTCCAGGGTGCGTGGCGCACCATCGTGATCGCCGACCTGGTGTCGCTGATCGGTGCCCTCGTGCTGTGGTACCTCACCGTCGGTGCGGTCCGCGGCTTCGCCTTCTTCCTCGGCCTGTCGACGCTGTGCGACATGGTGGTTGCCTACTTCTTCACCCGACCGATGGTCCTGTTGCTGGCCCGCACCAAGTGGATGGAGCGGCGCAAGGTGATGGGCATCGAGGTCACCCCCCACGGAGCACCGGCATGACCGACACCCTGTTGCCCGGCGACGAGACCCCGGTCCCGTCGCAGCCGTCCCGTCGTGGCCGCGGTGGCCGCCTGTACCACGGTGAGACCGCGATCGACTTCTACGGTCGCCGCTGGATCGGCCTCGGCGTGTCCGCGGTGCTGATCCTCATCAGCCTCGGTTCGTTGCTGTTCCAGGGCCTCAACCTGAGCCTCGAGTTCAAGGGTGGCGTGCTGTGGGAGGTTCCTTCCGAGACGCTCACCGAACAGCAGGCGCGTGACATCCTCGATGCCAACGGCCTCAACGGCGGCACCGCCAAGGTGCAGATCCTCACCTCCAAGGAGACGGGTCGCAGCGTCGAGGTGCAGGTGGAGGCACAGCCCGACGACGTCCGCACCAAGGTGCAGCAGGCGTTTGCCGACGAGGTCGGTGTCGACGTGAACAGCGTCGCCACCCAGTTGGTGTCCAGCAGTTGGGGCTCGAGCATCACCGAGAAGGCCATCCAGGCCCTGATCGTGTTCATCGTGCTGGTGTCGCTCTTCATCGCCTGGCGACTCGAATGGCGAATGGCGCTCGCCGCCATCATCGCCATGGTGCACGACGTGTTGATCAGCGTGGGCGTGTACTCGGTCTTCGGGTTCACCGTCACGCCGGCCACGGTGGTCGCCTTCCTGACGATCCTCGGCTTCTCGCTGTACGACACCATCGTCGTGTTCGACAAGGTGCAGGAGAACCAGATCCGTTACGCGGCCTACCGCATGCCGTACGCCGACATCGTCAACGTGTCGATGAACCAGGTGCTGATGCGTTCGCTGAACACCAGCCTCGCTGCGGTGCTGCCCGTGTTGTCGCTGCTGATCCTCGGCTCGGGCATCCTCGGTGCGGCGACGCTGCGCGAGTTCGCGCTCGCCCTGCTCGTCGGTCTGCTCACCGGTTCGTACTCGTCGATCTTCGTTGCCTCGCCGCTCGTCGCCATCCTGAAGGAGCGCGAGCCGAAGTTCCGGCCGCTGCGCGGCCGTCACGCCACGGGCGCCGAACTCGAGCGCCTGGTGCTCGGCGGCTCGCCGTCCGGCCGTCGCGAGGCCCGCGCCGGAGTGCGGTCGAGCGACGATGACTCGCCGGTGATGGCGCAGGCTGCGCTGTCGCCCGAAGAGGTGCTCACGCACACGCCCCGACCCCGGAAGAAGAAGCGCCGGGCCTGACACCAGGCCCGATACCCTCTGCACATGGCGCCGAACAGTCACTGGATCACGACGCTGGTCCGCGACATCCCCGACTACCCCGAAACGGGTGTCACCTTCCGCGACATCACCCCGCTGCTGGGTGACGGCGAGGGATTCCACCGTGCCATCACCGAACTGGTGCAGCGCTTCGAGGGCCTCGAGGTCGACCGGGTGCTGGGCATGGAGGCGCGTGGGTTCATCGTCGCCGCACCGGTGGCGTATTCGCTCGGTGCGGCCTTCGTACCCGTCCGCAAAGCCGGCAAGCTGCCCTGGGCCGTCGTGCGCGAGGAGTACCAACTCGAGTACGGCCGCGACAAGCTCGAGATGCACCGCGACGCCATCCACCCCGGCGAGCGGATCCTGGTGATCGACGACGTGCTCGCCACCGGCGGCACCGCCGAGGCCACCTGCAAGCTCGTCGAGGCGCTCGGCGGCGACATCGTGGGGCTCGGTTTCCTGCTGGAGCTCGAAGCGCTCGGGGGCCGGCAGCGGCTCGGTGGGCATCGGGTCGAGAGCCTGGCGCTGTACTGACATGGCCGCCGTCGACCGAGTTCTGCCCTGGCGTCGCCATCAGAACGCGACGGCCGAGGAACTGACCCCGCTGCTCACCGCGTACCGGCGGCGCCACCCGAAGGCATCGGTGGCGATGATCAACCGTGCCTACGAGACGGCGCGGGAGGCCCACCGACACCAGTCGCGCAGCAGTGGCGAGAGCTACATCAACCATCCGCTCGCGGTGGCGCGCATCGTCGCCGACCTCGGGCTGGACGAGATCTCGTTGGCAGCGGCCTTGCTGCACGATGCCGTCGAGGACACCGAGATCACCCTCGCCGACGTCGAAGCCGGGTTCGGCAGCGAAGTCGCCCAGATCGTCGACGGCGTCACGAAGCTCGAGCGCATCCAGTTCGACTCCAAGGAGGCCCAGCAGGCCGCCACGATGCGCAAGATGCTGGTGGCGATGGCTCGCGACCTGCGGGTGCTGATCATCAAGCTCGCCGACCGGCTTCACAACATGCGCACGATCGCCGCGATGCCGGCCGAGAAGCAGCAGCGCATCGCGCACGAGACGCTCGAGATCTACGCGCCGCTGGCCCACCGCCTGGGCATGCAGGAACTGAAGCAGCAGCTGGAGGACCTGTCGTTCGCGGCGTTGTACCCCAAGCGTTACGCCGAACTCGACCACCTCGTCTCCAGTCGGTCGCCCGAGCGCGAGGTGTATCTCGCGAAGGCGATCGCCGAGGTGCAGGGTCGGCTGCAGGAGCTGAACATCACGGCCGAGGTCACCGGTCGCGGCAAGCACCTGTGGAGCATCTACGAGAAGATGGTCCAGAAGGGCCGCGAGTTCGACGACATCTTCGACCTGGTCGCGGTGCGCGTGATCGTCGACTCGGTGAAGGACTGCTACGCCGCGCTGGGCTGCATCCACGGCCGCTACAAGCCGGTCGTGGGGCGGTTCAAGGACTACATCGCGATGCCCAAGTTCAACCTGTACCAGAGCCTGCACACCACGGTGATCGGGCCGGGTGGCAAGGTGCTCGAGGTGCAGATCCGCACGCGGGAGATGCACCAGCGCGCCGAATGGGGCGTCGCGGCGCACTGGGCGTACAAGGACGGTGTCGGCGCCTCGTCCGACATCGACTGGCTGAACCGCATCATCGACTGGCAGGCCGAGATCAGCGATCCGGCGGCCTTCATGGAGAACCTGAAGACCGACCTCGAGCAGGACGAGGTGTTCGTCTTCACGCCGAAGGGCAAGGTCATCACGCTGCCCGTCGGGTCCACCGCGGTCGACTTCGCGTACGCCGTGCACACCGAGGTCGGCCACGCATGCATCGGAGCCAAGGTCAATGGTCGCCTGGTGCCGCTGCACCACCGGATGAAGAGCGGCGACACGTGCGAGATCTTCAGATCGAAGGTGGATTCCGCCGGTCCGACGCGCGACTGGTTGCAGTTCGTGCAGTCACCGCGAGCGCGGAACAAGATCAAGCAGTGGTTCTCGCGGGAGCGTCGCGAGGACATGATCGAAGCCGGCCGTGACGAGTTGACGAAGGAGTTCCGTCGCGAGGGGCTGCCGGTGCAGCGCATCTGGGGCAGCGACGCGCTCGCGGAGGAGATCGACGCGGCCTCCTACGGCGACCTCGATTCGCTGCTGGCCGCGATCGGTGAGGGCCACGTGTCGGCGAAGTCGTTGGCCGGCAAGGTGGCGCGGCACCTTCACCAAGGCGAGAGTGGCGAGGAGCAGTTGCCGGCCACCGTGCTGGCGCGCACCGGTACCCGCGCGCCGTCGCGCAACACCGCCGGGGTGCATGTCGAGGGCGTCGACGACGTGCTGGTGCGTCTGTCGCGCTGCTGTACGCCGGTGCCCGGCGACGAGATCATCGGCTTCGTCACCCGCGGTCGCGGCGTGTCGGTCCACCGTGCGGACTGCGCCAACGCGGCCAGTCTGATGGTCGAGCAGTCCGCCCGGTTGATCGACGTCGACTGGGACGGGGACCAGTCGAAGACGATGTTCCGCGCTGGTGTCGAGGTGGTGGCGCTCGACCGTTCGCGCCTGCTGCGCGACGTCGCCAACTCGCTGAGCGAGCAGCACGTCAACATCGTCGCCTGCAGTACGCACACCGGCTCGGACCGCGTGGCGAAGATGCGTTTCGAGTTCGAGATGGGCGATGCCAGCCACCTCGACGCCGTGCTGCGCACCATCAAACAGATCGACAGCGTCTACGACGCCTACCGCCTGGTCCCCGGCAAGGGCGGCTGACGGCCCGGCGAGCATCTCGGGCTGAATCGTCGCGGTTTTCGAGACGAATCCGACCGAGAAGCCGATATGGGACGAATCAGCCCGAGATGCTGTCGGGTGTGGGTAAAGGCCCGGTCAGGGGGCATGGGTGCAGGTAGCCTTGACCCCCGTGCCCGAGTTCCAGACCAGCCCCGGGATGCGCGACATCCTGCCCCCCGAATCGGCCCGCTGGCGCCGGTTCGTGGACGCCTTCGCGCAGACGGTCGAGTCGGCCGGTTACGGGCAGGTCATCTCGCCGCTGCTGGAGGACCTCGGCGTCTTCCAACGCATCGGTGATGCCACCGACGTGGTGTCGAAGGAGATGTACGACTTCGTCGACAAGGGCGGCCGTCACATCGCACTGCGCCCCGAGCTGACGGCATCCGTGTGCCGTGCCTACGTGCAGCACCGGCCGCTGGCCCCGTGGAAGGTCTGGTACACGGGCTCGATGTTCCGGTACGAGAAGCCCCAACGCGGGCGCTACCGGCAGTTCGACCAGGTGGGCATCGAGGTGCTCGGTGCCGACGATCCGAACCTCGACGTCGAGGTCATCGCCCTCGGCTGGGAGTTCTACAAGGCCCTCGGCCTCCGGCAGGTGCACCTGATCCTCAACTCGCTCGGCGAGCCGGAGGACCGAGCCCGCTACGTGCAGGCGTTGAAGGCACACTTCGAGGCGAACCTCGACGCGCTCAGCCCGGAGAGCCGGGTGACGTTGGAGAAGAACCCGCTGCGAGTGCTCGACTCCAAGCGCGAGCAGGACGCGCCCCTGGTGGCCGCTGCGCCGAAGATCGCCGACTTCTACAGCGAGAAGGCGGCAGCGCACTTCGCCGCGGTGCAGGCCGGTCTTCAGGCGTTGGGCATTCCGTTCACGCTCGAACCCAAGCTGGTGCGCGGCCTGGACTACTACCGCCACACGACGTTCGAGTATCAGGGTGGCACGCTCGACTCGGCACAGAACGCGCTCGGCGGCGGCGGTCGGTACGACGGCCTCGTCGAGTCGCTCGGCGGCCCGTCGACGCCCGGCGTCGGCTTCGCCATGGGCCTCGACCGCACGCTGCTCGCGTGCGACGACGAGGGCGTGTTCGCGTCGCCGTCCATTGCCGTCGATGTGTTCGTGGTCGACACCACCGGCGGCGGTGAGGCCCTGCGCATCACCGCCGAACTGCGAGCCGCAGGGCTGCGAGCCGACCGGGCGTACGAGAACCGCTCGATGAAGAGCCAGATGAAGGCGGCCGACCGCAGTGGCGCGGCCATCGCCGTCATCATCGGCACCAACGAACTCGAGGCCGGCACCGTGGTGGTGCGCCCTCTGCGCGCCGAGCCGGCCGGCGACGACACCGCCAGCGGTCAGTCCACGGTGCCGCTCACCGATCTCACCTCCCACCTCCGGGCACTCCTCAGGAAAGCAACGTCATGAGCTCCACCTCCATGCGAACCCACCAGTGCGGCGAGCTTCGCCCCGAGCAGATCGGCCAGACCGCGACGCTGACCGGATGGGTGGCCACCCGTCGCGAGCACGGCGAGAAGCTCGCCTTCATCGACGTCCGTGACCACAGCGGCGTCACCCAGTGCGTGGTCGACAACTCGGTCGACGTGCGCGCCGAGTACGTGGTGCGCATCACCGGCACGGTGGCGGCCCGCCCGCAGGAGAACGTGAACACGAAGCTGCCCACCGGTGGCATCGAGCTGCAGGACTGCAGCGTGGAGATCCTCAACGCCGCAGAGGCGCCGCCGTTCCCGATCAGCGAGCGCGCCGACCAGGTGGCCGAGAACACTCGCCTGCAGTACCGCTTCCTCGACATCCGCCGTGAGCGCATGCAGCGCAACCTGCGCCTGCGCGCCGCGGTCAACAGTGCCATCCGCCGTGCGATGGAGGACCAGGGCTTCGTCGAGGTGGAGACCCCGATGCTCGTGCCGAGCACGCCCGAAGGCGCCCGCGAGTTCATCGTGCCCAGCCGTCAGCAGCCGGGCTCGTTCTACGCGCTCCCGCAGAGCCCGCAGCTGTTCAAGCAGTTGCTGATGGTGGCCGGCATCGACCGCTACTACCAGTTGGCTCGCTGCCTGCGCGACGAGGACCTGCGCGCCGACCGCCAGTACGAGTTCATGCAGCTCGACGCGGAGATGAGCTTCGTCGACCAGGACGACGTGCACACCGCCATCGGTGCCGCCGTGCTGGCTGCGGCCGAGGCGTGCGGCAAGGACACCGGCGGCGAGATCGTGAAGATCACCTGGCACGAGGCGATGAACCGGTTCGGAGTCGACAAGCCCGACCTGCGCTTCGGCATGGAGCTGCAGGAGCTGACCGACGTGTTCGCCGCCACCGAGTTCAAGGCGTTCGCCGGTGCCGAGTCCATCAAGGGCATCAACGCCTCGGGCAAGGCCGAGGAGTACGGCCGCAACAAGCTCGACGCGATGACCGACCGCGCCAAGAAGATGGGCGCCAAGGGTCTGGTGTGGCTGAAGGTGGCCGCCGACGGTTCGTTCGAGTCGCCGGTGGCGAAGTTCCTCAGCGACACCGAGAGCGCCGCGTTGAAGGAGCGTTTCGCCACGCAGCCGGGCGACCTGGTGCTGATCGTGGCCGACACGTGGGACACCACCTGCGAGGTGCTCGGCACCCTGCGCAACGACCTCGGCCGCCCCCCGGTGTTCGAGGGCCCGTACCGCTACCTGTGGGTCGTCGACTTCCCGATGTTCGTCGGCGTCGACGAGGTGACCGGTCGTCCGCGCCCGGGTCACCACCCGTTCACGCAGCCGCACCCGGACGACGTGCACATGCTCGAGACCGAGCCGCTGAAGGTGCGCAGCCAGGCGTACGACCTGGTGCTCAACGGTTGGGAACTCGGTTCGGGCTCGATCCGAATCCACCAGCCGGAACTGCAGGCGCGGGTCTTCTCGATCCTCGGCATCAGCGACGAGGAAGCGCAGAAGAAGTTCGGCTTCTTCCTCAACCCGTTCCGCTACGGCGCGCCGCCGCACGGCGGGTTCGCGTTCGGCATCGACCGCCTGGTGGCGATCCTGGCGGGCGAGGAGAACATCCGCGAGGTGATCGCCTTCCCGAAGACGCAGTCGGGCATGGATCCGATGACCAACGCGCCGACGCCCGTGGTGCAGAAGCAGCTCGACGAGCTGGGCATCCGCGTGCTCCCGCCGAAGGCCTGACGGGCGCGAGGATGGGCCGATGAGCGGCCTGTACTTCCGGGCCGGCGTCGTCATCGTCGTGCGGCACCCGGATCTCGAACACGTGATGGCGTTCGAGCGCGCCGACAACCGCGGCAGCTGGCAGCTGCCACAGGGCGGCATGAACGACGGCGAGACGCCGATCGTGGCCGCCTGGCGTGAGCTGCTGGAGGAGACCGCGCTCGGCCCCGAGCACGTCGACGTGCTCGCCGAGTTTCCCGACTGGGTGGCCTACGAGTGGCCGCCCGAGGCGCGGCGGGCCAAGGCGACACGTCGGGACAAGTTGGGCCAGGTGCAGCGCTGGTTCCTGTTCCATGCGCTGCGTCCCGACATCGTGCCGCGGCCCGATGGCAGCGAGTTCGTCGCCTGGAAGTGGGTCACGCCGGTATGGCTGATCGACCATGTGCCGCCGTTCCGTCACGACGCGTACGCCCGCGTCCTCGGCACGCTCTGAGCCGCTCGCGGCACGATCCGCTACGGTCGATCCGGTGTCCGACCTGTTCAGCGCCGCCGCCGAGGACCGCCTGCGCCAGCAGGCGCCGCTGGCCGCACGGCTGCGCCCGCGCACGCTCGACGACGTCGTGGGGCAGGAGCACCTGGTGGGCCCCGGCAAGCCGTTGCGCCGCCTCGTGGAACAGGACCGGCTGACGAGCGCCATCTTCTGGGGGCCACCCGGCACGGGCAAGACCACGCTCGCACTCGCCGTTGCCGGCAGCACCAAGCGTGCGTTCGAGCAGCTCAGTGCGGTGACGGCCGGGGTGAAGGACGTGCGCGAGGTGATCGAGCGCGCCCGCCACCGCCTCGGCGAGCAGGGTCGCGGGACGATCCTGTTCCTCGACGAGATCCACCGCTTCTCCAAGTCGCAGCAGGACGCGCTGCTGCCAGCGGTGGAGGACGGCACGCTGACGCTGATCGGCGCCACCACCGAGAACCCGTTCTTCGAGGTGAACCCTCCGTTGCGCAGTCGCAGCACGCTGTTCCGCCTCGAGCCGCTGCGCAAGGACGACATCGTCACGCTGATCCACCGCGGCCTGCAGGCCGAGGGGCGCATCGCCGACGACGACGCGATCGCCCATCTGGCGGACCGTGCGGGCGGTGATGGGCGGCAGGTGCTCACTGCGTTGGAGGTGGCGTGCGCACTGTCGCACCCGGGCCCGGTGACGTTGGAGCACGTGGAGGCTGCGCTGGGCACCAGCGCCCTGCGGTACGGGCGTGACGACCACTACGACGTCATCAGTGCGTTCATCAAGAGCATGCGCGGCAGCGATCCGCAGGCGGCCGTGTACTACCTGGCCCGGATGCTGGAGGCCGGCGAGGACGCACGCTTCATCGCCCGACGAATGATCATCTTCGCCAGCGAGGACGTCGGTCTGGCCGACCCGCAGAGCCTGGTCGTGGCCGTCGCCGCCGCACAGGCGCTCGACCACGTCGGCCTGCCCGAGGCGCAGCTGAATCTCAGTCAGGCGTGCATCCACCTGGCGACGGCGCCGAAGAGCAACCGCGCGGCGCTGGCCATCTGGAATGCCCGCTCGGATGTGCAGGCGGGTGCCGTGGGGGAGGTGCCGCCGCACCTGCGCGACGCCCACTACCAAGGGGCCAAGGTGCTGGGCCATGGTGCGGGCTACGACTACCCTCATGACCACCCCGGCGGCTGGGTGGACCAGCAGTACCTGCCGGACGAACAGGCCACCAAGCGCTACTACGAGCCGACGCGTCACGGCGCCGAGGCGAGGGTTGCCGAGCGGATGGCCGAGCGCACCGCCGACGACACGAAGGGAGGAACCGAATGACCGCTGGAGAACTGGCCGTGCTGATGGCTGCGGTCCTGTGCTGCATCGGTTTCGCCGCCCTCGTGGTGGTGCTGATGCGAGTGCTCGACAGTCTGAAGGCGCTGCGGAGCGAAGTGGAGAGCTTGCGCGCCGAGACCCGCCCGTTGCTGGCCGAACTGCGCGACACCACGCTCGACACCCGGGCCGTGGTGGAGGAAGCCCGAGACGACCTCGATCGGTTCGACCGCGTGCTCGGCTCTGCCGAGGCGATCAGCGGTGCGGTCGCGGGTGGCAGCCGCATGGCCCGCGCCGCGCTCAGCACCCCCGTCATCAAGACCGTTGCCATCGGCACCGGCACCAAGCGCGCCGTGCGTCGGCTGCGCCGCCGGGAGAAGAAGGACATGAGGAAGAGCGCATGATGAAGCGGGTCACGTGGTTCGTCGGCGGCGCGGTCGCCGGCGTGGCCGGAGCGAACATGGCGCGCAAGAAGGCCAAGGTCGTGATGGTCGAGTACGCGCCGGCGCAGATGGCGAAGAAGACGTCGGACCGCGTGCGCGAGGCGTTCGTCGACGGCCGTCGCGCGATGCAGGCCAAGGAGGCCGAGCTGCGCGCTCGTATGGATGGCCGCGTGAGCACGTTGGCCGACGAACTGGACGACGGCGACGCGGTCATCGTCGACGGCCTGCCGGTCGAGCCGGGCCAGGTGATCGTGCTGAAGCAGGTGCGCGACGCGCGCGATCAACCGGGCCGACGCCGACGCGCATGAGTGAGGCGCTGGCGTCCGAGCTGCGGGCGGCCCTGTCTGCCGATCGCGTGCGCACCAACGTGACCGAACTCGGTCTCTACGGGCGCGACGCCTCCAACATCACCGGCAGCGCGTCGGTGGTGTGCTTCCCGTTGACGACGCAGGAGGTGCGTGCGGCGGTGCTCGCCGCCGGACGTCACGGGGTGCCCTTCGTAGCGCGCGGTGCCGGCACGGGCCTGGCGGGCGGCGCCACGCCGCTCGACGGGGCGCTGGTGATCGCGACGACGAAGATGAACCGGGTGCTGTCGGTCGACACCGTGAACCGGATGGCGTGGGTGGAGCCCGGGGTGCTGAATCTCGACCTCACGAAACAGATGGCCGCCTTCGGTCTGCATTTCGCGCCGGACCCCAGCAGCCAGCAGAGCTGCTCGATCGGCGGCAACGTCGCCAACAACTCGGGCGGACCGCACTGCCTGGCCGACGGTGTGACCGCATCGCACGTGCTGGCGGTGGAGGTGGTGCTGAGCGACGGCTCGGTGGTGCAGCTGGGCGGTGAGGAGCCCGAGACGGAGGGACTCGACCTGCGTGGCGCGTTCGTCGGCAGCGAGGGCATGTTCGGCATCGCCACACGCGTGCTGGTGCGTCTCACGCAGAACGCGCCGGGAGTGACGACGATGCTGATGGACTTCGCCAGCGTCGACGATGGTGCGCGGACGGTGAGTGCCATCATCGCCGCGGGCATGGTGCCGGCGGCCTTGGAGATGATGGACCAGCTGTGTGTGCAGGCGGTCGAGGCGTACATCCATGCGGGTCTCCCGGTCGATGCTGCTGCAGTGCTGCTGGTGGAGGTGGTGGGTCTGCCCCACGCTCTGGCGGCCGACACGGACCGCATCGTTTCCATCGGTCGCGAACACGGCGCGGGCACGGTGCGCATCGCCCAGGACGAGGCCGAGCGGGCGTTGCTGTGGAAGGGCCGCAAGACGGCCTTCGGCGCCGTCGCTCGCATCAAGCCGAACTACTACCTGCACGACACGGTGGTGCCGCGACGCGTGCTGCCCGACGTGCTGCGTCAGGTGTACGAGATCGTCGAGCGGCACGGCCTGCTGGTGATGAACGTGTTCCATGCCGGCGACGGCAACCTGCATCCGCTGCTGGTGTTCGACAAGAGCGAACCCGGCGCGCTCGAGCGGGTGCACGCTGCAGGCGAGGAGATCGTCAGCGCCTCCGTCGCCGCCGGTGGTGTGCTGTCGGGCGAGCACGGCATCGGGCTGGAGAAGCGCGACCTGATGCCGAAGATGTTCGCCCCTGCGGACCTTGCGGCCCAGGCGGCGATGCGTCGCGCGTTCGACCCCGTAGGGCTTGCCAACCCGTTCAAGGTGCTCCCGTCCCCGGCGGCGTGCGGCGACGCCCAGCACGTGCCCGAAGGGGCGTGGGTGTGATCGACCTCGACTCGTTCGCCGCCGAGGTGGGCGCCGACGGGCCGGTGACGGTCACGGGAGCCGGCAGCCGGGGTGGTCCCGTCGACGGTGTGCGCTGCGTACGTGCGCCGGCCGGCATCGACTGGGTGCAGCCCGACGAGATGACGGTCTGCTGCGGAGCCGGCACACCGGTCGACGAGTTGGTGGACGCGCTCGCCGCGCACGGCCAGACCGTGGCGCTGCCAGCTGGTGGCACGGTGGGTGGAGCCCTCGCCGTCGGGCAGTCCGGCATCCGTCGGCTGGGCCACGGCCCGGTGCGCGACGTGCTGCTGCAGGCCCGCTACGTCGGCGCCGCCGGCGAGGTGGTGAAGGCCGGCGGGCCGACGGTGAAGAACGTCAGCGGGTTCGACCTGTGCCGCCTGCTCGTCGGCTCGCGCGGCACGCTGGGTTTCCTGGGTGAAGTGATCCTGCGCACGCGGCCGCTGCCGGTGGCGTCGCAGTGGGGTACCGCGGCGTGTGCGGACCCGAGCCCGATCACGGCGGTGCTGTACCGACCGGTCTCGGTGTTGTGGGACGGCGCCTTCGTGTGGGCGCTGCTGGAGGGTCACCCCGACGACATCGCGTCGCAGTTCCTCGCCGCAGGCCTGTCGCCGTGCGACGGGCCGCCGGCGCTGCCCTCCGGTAGCCGTCGCTCGCTGCCTCCGGCCGAGATCGCCTCGGTGCGCGGCGCGTTCGTCGCCGAGATCGGTGTCGGCATCGTGCATCACGCCGAGCCGTGGACCGCGCCGCAGCGGCCCGCTCGGGTGGTCGAACTCGCAGCAGCGGTGAAGCGCGAGCTGGACCCGTCGGGAAGGTTGAACCCCGGTGTCGCCGTCTGAGCGTCTGGCCGTCGCCGCTCGAGCGGCGTCGCGGTGGGGGCTGCCCGAGCCGACGCTGCTGCACGAGGGGACCACGGCCGTCTACGCGGCGGGCGACGACGCGGTGCTCCGCGTCGGACCGTTGCCGTTCGGCGGCGACGGCGAAGTCGCGTTCCATCATCGCCTGCGGCAGGCGGGGGTGCGCGTGCCGGCGATCGTGCGTCCGCCGCTCGAACTCGACGGCGATGCCGTCCTGGCCATCGAGCGAGTGCACGGTTCGGGTGACGTCGATTGGGCTGCGGTCGGTGCGATGGTGCGGCGTGTGCACGCGCTCGATGCAGCCGACTGGCCGGGCCTTCGCCGCTGTGTGGACTTTCCGCACTGGCAGATCGACGTGTTGCTCGACGATGTGCGTGACGAGTTGGACGACTCGGCGCGCCGCGGCATGCTCGCCACGCTCGACGGCTGGCAGGGTTGGCAGGCGGAAGCGATGCACGAGCCGGTGCTGTGCCATGGCGACGTGCATCCGGGCAACGTGGTGCAGTCGTCGGACGGACCGGTGCTGTTGGACTGGGACCTGCGGTGCCTCGGCCCGGCAGCATGGGACCATGCCCCGCTGATGGCATGGGGCGAGCGTTGGGACGGCGAGCCGGAGTGGTACGACGCGTTCGCCGAGGGATACGGCATCAACCTGCGCGGCGAATGGCTGGCGGAGTGTCTGGCGGACCTGCGCAACCTGGTGGCCACGCTGATGAGGGTGCGCGTGGGACGGACGGACGCGGCGGCCGCGGCGGAGGCCGAACGTCGATTGCGCTACTGGCGCGGCGACCCCGAGGCGCCGCGCTGGACCCCGGCCTGATCGAGCGCGCTCAGACCGGTTGGCAGACGGGGCAGAAGTAGCAGTTGCGGCCGCCGAGTTCCACCGTCTGCACGTGGGTGCCGCACCGCAGGCACACCTCGCGGTGGTACACGTAGGTGTTGTCGCCACGGCGGTGGCGGCCCTTCTTCACGGGGAACTCGTGGCGATCGATCGTGATGATCCGGTTGTCCTTCACGCCCTGCTTGAGCATCGACACCGTGGTGTCCCAGATTGCCTTCAGTTCGTGGTCGTCCAGCTTCGTCCCGGGACGCTCGGGATGGATGCCGTTCACGAACAGGGCCTCGGCGCGGTACACGTTCCCGACACCGGCGAGCACCTTCTGGTCCAACAGCAGCGCGCCGATCGGCTGCTTGCTGCGGCGGATGCGATCGAGGGCGACGGTGGGCTTGGCGTCGCGGCGCAGCGGGTCGGGGCCGAGACGGTGGATGATGGCGTCGCGGTCGTCGGCCGTGCCGATGCTGCAGTCGGTGGGGCCGGCGAGGTCGATCGTCGCCAGGTCGGTGACGAGGCGCATGCGCACGGCGCCGACGGGCGCGGGGGAGTCCGGCCCACGGTGCACCCGGTACTTGCCGAACAAGCCGAGGTGCACGTGGCCGACGAGGCCGTTCGACCACCAGTAGAACAGGTGCTTCCCGTACGCCTCGAGCTTCGTGAGTTCCTGCCCGTCCACCAGCGCCGCGGCATCGGCGAAGCGGCCCTGCGGCGAACTGACGTGCACCGCCCGACCCGTGAGCAGGGGAGAATGGTCCTTGGCGATGCGGTGAATGGTGTGGCCCTCGGGCATGCCGCCGAGGGTACGGCTCCGCTGGGGGACGCGCCCACCCCGGCTGCGGTCCGCTGACCAGGAGGTCGAGCGCTGCGGCGCGCCGCTACGGTGTCACCTCGTGGTGAAGCTGCATCTCGACGACAAGGAACTGGCGACATGCGTCAGCTGTGGGTTGTGCCTGCCGCACTGCCCGACGTTCCGCGTCAGCGGCGAAGAGGCGTTGTCGCCTCGCGGCCGCATCGCCGCCATCCGAGCAGTGCACCTCGAGGACGCCCCGATCACGCCGGAGTTCGTCTCGTTCATGGAGACGTGCGTGCAGTGCCGCGGCTGCGAGCCCGCCTGCCCGTCCGGAGTGCCGTACGGCCACATCCAGGAAGGCGTGCGCGAGTCGCTGGCCGAACAGGGCCGCATCACGCCCTGGTGGCAGAAGGCAGCCTTCACCGCGTTGCCGCGTCACCGTCTGTTGCTCGTCGGCTCGAGCGCCATGGCGGTCGCACAGCGGCTGCACCTCGTGCCGAAGCGTCTCGGACTCAGCCGCCTGCCGGTGCGCCGCGGCCGCGCGGTGGCGTCCACCGGCGACGGCGCCTGGCTGTTCACCGGCTGCGTGATGGACGCCTGGATGCGCGACACGCATCGCAGCACCGCGAAGGTGCTCGACCACCTCGGCATCACGTATCGCACGCCCGGCTCGGGCGGCGGGTGCTGCGGAGCGCTGCACACGCACGCGGGTCTCACCGACGACGCCCGGTCGCTGGCCGCGAAGGTGATGGCCTCGATGCCCGGCGAGGCGCCGATCGTCGTCAACTCGGCCGGCTGCGGCGCCGCGCTGAAGGAGTACGGGCATCTTGTCGGCACGCCAGAGGCCGTCGCGTTCAGTGCCCGCGTGCAGGACGTGCAGGAGTTCGTCGCCCGCCACGTCGACCGGCTGCGCCCGGCGCGGCACCTTGGTCGCGTGATCGTGCAGGACCCCTGCCACCTGCGTCACGTGCAGCGCGCGCAGGCCGGCGTGCGCACCGTGCTGGCGACCGTCGCCGAGATCGTCGAGCTCGACGACGACGGCCTGTGCTGCGGCGCCGGCGGCGCGTACTCGGCCCTGCAGCCCGAGCTGGCGGGGGAGATCCGCGAGCGCAAGCTGGCGTCGATCGCCCGTGCCGGCGACGGCGTGGTGGCGAGCGCCAACCCCGGCTGCGCGATGCACCTGGCCGCGGCCGGCCTGGTGGTGCGTCACCCGATCGACCTGCTGGCGGAAGCGCTGTGAGTGGCGCGTACGACCACTTCGCCGATCGTCTGGACGCCGTTGCCGAGGACCTCGACGAGGTGATGTTCGAGCAGCTGCGTGAGGCCTCGGCCGACAAGACCGGCCGACCCGCTGACGACAAGCGCCTCGCTCAGGCCCGCCGCGCCATCGAGAAGGCCTCCCGCCTCCTGCGCGGCACAACCGCCGACTCCGACGACTGACCCCCCTGCCGAACTTAAGTTCTGCAGGCCGACCCGCGTGTGCTGCGACAATGGCGGGATGAGCGACGCCCGCGACCTGTTGACCGTTGCCGCATCCCGGGCTGCCGACCACCTCGAGCGAGTGGACGAGATGCGCGTCTTCCCCGCCGACGAGGCGGTCGGCGGCTTGCGCTCGGCGCTCGGTTCGCTGCAGGACGAGCCCGTCGAGGCGGCCGATGTGGTGCGCCAGTTGGCCGATGCCGTCGAGCCGGCACTGGTGGCGTGTGCAGGACCGCGCTACTTCGGCTTCGTCACCGGCGCCACGTTGCCGGCAGCCCTCGGCGCCGACGTGCTGTGCTCGGCCTGGGACCAGAACGGCTACAACGCCGTCACCTCGCCTGCCAACGCCGTGGTGGAGGACGTCGCCGGTGCGTGGCTGAAGGAACTGCTCGGCGTGCCAGCCGCGGCGTCGACCGGTTTCGTCACCGGCGCACAGGGCGGCAACACCGTCGGCCTCGCCGCGGCGCGTCACCACGTGTTGGCGGCGGTGGGATGGGACGTGCCGAACCAGGGCCTCTTCGGGGCACCGCGCATCCGCGTGGTGGCGACCGAAGAGCGCCACGCCACCATCGACCGAGCGCTGCGCCTGCTGGGCATGGGCAACAGCAGCCTCGAGCCGGTGCCCTGCGACGACCAGGGACGCATCCGCGTCGCCGAACTCGAGCGGGTGCTGGCCGACGGCCCGGCCGCCCCGACGATCGTGGTGCTGCAGGCCGGCAACGTGAACACCGGCTCGTTCGACGACTTCGCTGGGGCGATCCCGGTCGCCAAGGCGCACGGTGCGTGGGTGCACATCGACGGCGCCTTCGGGCTCTGGGCCTCGGCGAGCCCGGCGCTGCGGCACCTGATGGGCGGTGGTGAGCTCGCCGACTCGTGGGGCACCGACGGGCACAAGTGGCTCAACGTGCCGTACGACGCGGGCTACGCCTTCTGCGCGCACCCCGAGGCACATCGCGCGGCGATGTCGTACAGCGCGGCCTACTTGATCGCCAACGACGGGCTGCGGTCACCGGGCGACTTCGTGCCCGACTCGTCACGCCGCGCTCGCGGCTTCGCCACCTGGGCGGCGCTGCGGCAGTTGGGCCGAACGGGCGTGG